>JASHOT010000136.1 GCA_030040965.1 Candidatus Sulfotelmatobacter sp.
GCGGCGTAATAACGGTCTTCCGCTTTCGCTCTCGCGCTACTTTGTGAGGAATTGTCGTCAGCCATGCGCGGAAATCCCCGGCGGAGCTTGGATTCTAGCACGGCCCATCCTGCGGAACATGTAGGGACTGCCGCCGCCGGCTGTCCGATCGAGCGCAGCTCGACGGCGCCGACTGGGATAGTTGCGGCGTCATCCCGAACGCTCGCGTTCTCGGTAGACCCGACTTCAATCGGGGGCGGCGAAGCCGCGAGCGGAGGGACCTCCCCTGCAACGGTCCTTGCCTAGCGAGATCCCTCACTCCGCCTGAAAAACGGCTCCGCTCGGGATGACGCCAGCGAACGGGAGCGACTGAAGTAACTGCCCGCTTCGCGCGCCTCCGGGTATCATGTCCCCATGCGCTACACCGTCCGCTTCCTCTGGAACGCGACCAAAGGACATCGCCTCGCACCCTGGCGCAGTCCCTATCTTTTGTGGCGCATCGAGACCTACACCGGCGTCAAGATGACCCAGATCGGTTTCCTTGAATTTTGGGAATTTATGTGGCGTGAGCGCCACGACCTGTGGCGATTTCTCAAGTGGACCGGTGCGATGGAGCGCTACGTCCATCCCAAACCAAGAAGTTCATGATTCAGTCTGCACACGAGTTTGTCATGAGTGAACCAATCCGAATATTGCGTACATCTCTCGGCTTCCTGCTTGGAGTTCTACTTTGCCTTGCTGGCCTATTCGTCTGCATGCCTCTGGCCGGCATCCTCGGCTTCCGAAGGGAGTGGATGTTCGCGGTGTTGTACGGACTAATGTTGCTGATTGCCGAGGGAATAGTGTTAAGGAAGGCAGAATCCGCAATTGCGCAGGGCATCCTCATTGCAACTTCGTTTGCGTTTTTGATGGATGCGGGGTTGGGTTTCGTCCTGCGAAATCGTCTTCTCGCGAAATAGATGGAGAAAGCCGTAGGCCCTCTGGGGATTGGTAAGCGGCTGGTTCTGGAGGCCGAACGTTTCTTGTCTTAACTGCCTACTGGCAACTGAGTGCTCCTACGCTCCCTTGCCCGCTGCCGCACCCAGCACAATGCTGACTTCGCTGCCTTTTCCGGCGCCGGTCAACTGGGCTGCTGCCGCCCGGTTGGCCACAATCTCCAGATATCCCATGCTTCCGAGAATTCCGAACACTTCGCCCGGTTCGCCTTCCGCAAAAGCGGAGTGAATGCTCGTGATCTCCTTGTTGCCCACCGTGATCTTGAACGACCCCGCCTTTTCGCCAAACAGCGCGGGAATATCTGCGGGTGTCACGTTCGTGATCAGATTTCCAAACCGATCCACCTTCAGCACCACCGCGCGAATCTTGTTCTCGCCCGCCGGTTTCGGCCGGGGCGCGGCAAACTTCACGTAGTCTTCAATCTCTTCGCCAAACTTGTGCGAATCCACCATCTTCGCCAGATACGCGCCCACCGGCGCAAACACATCGCGCCCGTGAAACGTGCTGCTCACCGGCTGTCGGAAATAATGCTCCGAGGTGATATGCCGCACGTGAATGCGCTCTTCCTTGGCGTACACCAACGACAGCACGCCGTTATCCGGGGCCACAAAATGATAGCCGTCGCTCGACGCCAGAATCGGCCGCCGTGTCGTTCCCACTCCCGGATCGACCACTACCACGTGCACCGTCCCCGTCGGAAAATACGAATAGGCCTGCGAAATCGCAATCGCGCCATCGAGCACGTCAAAAGCCTGCACCGCATGCGAAATATCGACGATCTCACACTCCGGCACAATATCGAGAATTACGCCTTTCATCGCGCCTACAAAATGATCGTTGAGCCCAAAATCGGTGGTGAGAGTAACAATCGGATGATGCGCCACACTACCTCGCTGGAAGAAAAATTTGGAGACAGAACTCCCGGTACAGCGAAGTTAATTGGCCGCGAAGCAGAACGTCAAGGCACGTAGGTAATCGCTGGATTCAGTACGACACAGAACCCGCTATCTATATTCTTCCGGGACTTCATCTGCGCAGGTATAGTAGACGAACTCACACCCCTGCTCGTGAGGAGGATGGGAACAAATCAGGAGGAACGGAGATGGAAAAAGTATCTGGAATCGGAGGGTTATTCTTCCGAGCGCGTGATCCCAAAGCATTGGGGAACTGGTACCAGCAACACCTGGGAGTCACGCTTACACCAACGAGCGAGGGCGGAACCGTCTGGCAGCAAGAGGCCGGACCCACCGCATTCAGTCCCTTTCCCGAGACGACCAAGTATTTCGGCGATCCCAACAAGGTCTGGATGGTGAACTTTCGCGTGCATGACCTCGACAAAATGGTGGCCCAGCTACGAACCGCAGGAATTGAGGTCAAAGATCCGGAATCTTATCCCGGCATTGGGAGCTTCGCTCGCCTGCATGACCCTGAGGGAAATCCCATCGAATTGTGGCAACCTTCATAAATTCTGCTCTGCACATTCCGCGCTCGCAACGCACGACAGTTGACGGATGACGGCCAAGCGGAGACTCATGCCCGCAGAGTTAGCAGACTCGTCATAACGCAGTAAAAAACCCGGACTCGAAAGTCCGGGCTCTGTTCTTACAGCCGAATCGAAGCGATTACTAATCTTCTCCCACCAGCGCATCAATCAATCCCGTGCCGTTCGGGCTGCCCCATCCGGTCACCAGATCGTATCCCTTCACCGCCGAATACTTGCCCGACTTTCCCGCCGTGATGTCATGGAAGTCGGTATCGTAATTCGAGCTCACCCCGAAGCTATACAGATACGGATTAATGAACCCCAGGGTGGAGAAGCCGTTGGCCACCAGTTGCTGATTGGCCAGCGCCACGTATCCCGCCCACATGGGAGTCGCAAAGCTCGTGCCGCCGTACAGGTTCGCGGAGCAGGTGGTCTGATCGGCGCAAACGTAAAACGTAAAATTCGCGTTCGCCGAAACATCCGGTCCGTTGCGATAAACGGTCGATCCCTTGTTGCTCGAGTTGATCACGCCCGTCAGTTGCTGCCAACTCGGAATTGGAATCTTGTCCGGCGAAACGCCGCCGCCACTGTCCGACCACGCCGTTTCCGATTTCCACGGGCCGGCAGCGCTCGCGGTGACCAGGTCCGTGCCGCCCACCGAAACGATGTTGGCGTCGTCGGCCGGCCATGCTTCATTGCTCGCGGACCACGTCGAGCTATCGCCCGATGCGGCAAAGAAGTTCTGGCCCTGCGCCGCCATCTTCTCGAAATACGGATCGAGCGTCGTCGGATCGGCCGGCGTCCATCCCCACGAACAGCCGATGGTCGTCGGCAGCGGGCTGTGTGTCGTCATCGCGCTGATGATCGCCGTGTCGGTTGAGCCGATGTACTCGATCAAGGTTGCCAAACCGGGCGCCATGCCCAGTGCCTGCGTCAGATCGATCGTCTGCTCGGTATCGTCGCAGTCGTCTTTCGCCAGGCAGCTGGTGCTGGTGCCGTCGGTGGAATATGCGGAAACCTTGGTTTTGGTCGTCTGTTTTACGGTCTTATAGTATTTCTGTGCGTCCGCGAAATCGATGCCCAGGTATTCAAGGAGGCCCAGATTCTGACCTGCTCCAGTCAGCGCCGTTCCGCCGTAGTATGCGGCCCGCATGTCGCTGCCCAGGAAAGACGCATCCGGTCCCGAACCCGTCGTCGCGTGGCTCACCACCTCATCCGGATTAAGTCCATGCGCCGTCGCATAATCCGTCCGCTTCACGTACATCGGATGCGGAATCGAATAATTATCCAGCCCGGAAACGTGCCACAACGCGAACGAGAGATCCGTCGAAGGCTCGCGATCGGGGGCATAGAAAATCCGATTCTCCGTCGGATGCTGATAGGTCATCAGGTTCACGTGGAACGCCGACTCAATCGCTGCCACCGTTCCCTTCACCTGCACATCCATTCCATCGCGCGACCCGCCCACCACCGCGAGTCCATGCGCCTGCATGTATTGCACGACGGCGTCATAGTCTTTCTGCGTGGGGCCGAATTTTTCCGTGAACTCGGCCGGCGTCAGAAAATGCACATGATTCGGAACCGGCGTGCTGTAAATCTCGGCCAGAAAGTTGTGCAAGCCCTCCCGGTCGCGCATCTGGAGCACCACATTCAACTGCAGGATCTGCGTGCTGGGCAAGTGTCCCACGAGCTGCGCTTCTCCTGTCTGGGTTACTTCGCGCACATGCCGCGTTGCGAGCGACTCCGCGCGGCTTTCGACCGCTGCCGCCGCGCCGAAAAACAACACCGAAAGCATTACTGCACACAATCGTCGATTCACATGTCCTCCTGGGATTTAAAGTCGAATTGGCAGGGGATTGGCTACCGTTTCTGGGGTTGATCAGTTTTTGCTCACACGATGGCCGCGTAAGCAAATTGCAGAGAGTATTCAGCGGGAAGAAAATCGTGTCAAGAGTCGAAAGTACCAAGATGCAACAGTCGCAGGTCTGCGCGTCAGGCAATCCGCTCTTCGCCTCATGGTTTCGCGTCGGCCTTTACCACCGCGAAATCACCCGCCCGCTCTCCCGCAACGATCTTCCATCCATCATTCAAGGTCAATGACCAGCCTTCGCCGTCGATGGAACCAGAGGAAGGGCCGGAAGTTGAAACCGGCCGCGGCGCCAGCACCTGCGCCCGATGCAGCAGCCCCGCGTCATCGCGCGTGAGCCAGGCTCCCTTGCTCACTTCAAGAATTCCCCACGTGTCCACCAGCCGCATTGTGGGATAAACCGTGTTGGACGCGTCCACGGCCATTACGTCGTTCGGATCGAACGAATACCGCACATCTTTGCTCAACGGAAGAATCAGTACCGGCGACTCGATGAACTTATGCGTGGCAGCGACGATTTGCTTTTGCCGTTCCTCTGCCCGCTGCGTTTCCAGCGCGATTACCTCTTCACCCTCATAGCGCGACGCCGCTGTCATCGCCGCCTGTTGATTGGCCTTGACATCTTTCACGTCGTAGCTCGTTGCCAGCAGCGGCCCCAGTCCCCCGGCGGCTGTCACCTGTTTCCGCCACTCATGTCCGCTCAAGTCGAGCAGAGCGCCGTACGCTGGACCGCTGGTATATGCAAATGAACGCGCAAAACGGGGTGCGAGGCCCCATCTCGCAGCGCCCGGTCCGCGCGAAAAACCAGCTCTTCCAGCGACTCCGAACTGAGCTTCACGCCCGTGTACTCCGCCAGGCCTTCATTCAACTCCAGCCAGTTTTCGTCCCTGGCAGCCTCAGGGAACAGCGATCGCCGATAAGCCCGAAACAGCAACGCATCGGCCACGGCGCGATTGCGTTCGACTCCCGGCTGCCGCAACGCTCGCTCCAGCGCCCGCCATTCCATCTCCAGCCAAATTCGGCCGTCTGCCGTGTCCACGTGACTGTTGACCGCATCGTGCGCCGGCAGCCCAATCCTCTCCTGGACGCGATGAAAGTACTCATGCAGCAGCAGCCTTTCGCGCGCTTCGCGAAAATCGTTCACTGGCCACATCACCATCGTCCAGTGCACGCCCAGCCAATCAATGGCCGTATTTGCGGGCGTAAGGTCATTTGGCAGCGTGCCCATCCAAACGCCGTCTTTTACCTTCAGCACGCCCTGGGCGTCAGCCTGATTCGCCGCCACCTCGCGTGAAGCCGGATCGACAAAGAAAATCGGACCATAGAGCGCCGTGCCCCACAACCTTCCACCATCCCTGTCGGAGGTCTGCTTAAGCTGGCCGAAATACCGTTGAGCAAGCGCAGGGTCGATCTGCGCCTCGGCGGAAACGCAAGTCATCGCAATGAAGATCACTGCGACGAAAGTAAGCGCAGCAACGAGGGAAGCCAGAAATCTGCAGGAGGGCATGCAAATCAATAATCCTTTGCCTGGCTTCATATGTGCAACTTGGATTATTTTGCAGTTTCCGACTCGGGGATTCACGACCACGGACTCACGGCCTGCCTCATTCGTACCTTAACGCTTCAATCGGATTCAGTTTCGCCGCTTTCAGCGCCGGGAAGAATCCTGAAACAATTCCCACCATCGACAAAATAACGAACGAAATGATCATCACTCCCATCGAGGCATGCAGAAAAATCGCGCCCTCATGGTCGGCCGTCTTGTAGAACTCGTCGTAGAGCGGCATGGGCGGGATGACCCAGGTCAGAAATTCGGCCACGCACATCCCGACCACGCCGCCGACAAACGTCAGCACCAGCGCCTCCAGCAGAAACTGCACCAGGATGTGCCGCGGCCGCGCGCCTATAGCTTTACGCAAACCAATCTCCCGCGTCCGCTCCGTCACCGAAACTAGCATGATGTTCATCACGCCGATTCCGCCGACCGCCAGCGTGCACACCCCGATCAGCCCCAGCACCGCCTGCAGGCCGAGAGAAAATCCGTTGATCATCGACCGGTCTTCGATCGTGTCCCACTCCGGCGTGGCTTTGTCGTCCTTCGGATCGAAATGATGACGCCGCGCAATCACTTCCCGCGCTGCCATCAACGCCTTCTTGTTCAACTCCGCCGACGTCGGCTGAATGATGATCTCGTCCGGATCGCGCAGGTTCTTCAGATCGCGCATCAGGCCGAAGGGAATAAATCCATTCTCGTTGTCCGGCCCCTGATACATCGAGTCCTGAATCTTGTTGCGCATGGTCCCGATCACTTCAAAATCGAGGCCGCCAATTTCCACGTGCTGTCCCACTGCGGGTGCGCCTTGAAAAACTTTCTTTGCCGCCTCATATCCCAGAATCACCACGCGCCGGTGATCGGTGAAATCGGTCTCGGTGAAATACCGCCCATCAGCCAGATCCAGCTTGCGCATCTCGCCATATGGCATGTCCACGCCGCGCACCATCACCGAGACCACCCGCGTGCCCAGCTTGAATCCGAAATCGCGGTCGATCTCGCCGCTCACCGCCCGAATGATCGGCACCTCGTCGCGAATCGCCTCCACATCTTCCAGCTCAAACCTTATCGGCTTGCCGGCGCGCTGTCCGCCAGCCTGCATGCTGGTTTGTCCCGGCCACAGCACGATCACGTTATTTCCCATGTTCAGGAACGCATTCAGCACCGCGCCGCCCAACCCCTGCCCATAGGCCAGCAGCAGCACCACCGATGCCAGGCCCCACATGATGCCCAGCATCGTCAGAGACGAGCGCATGCGATCGCGCATCAGCGCCTGCCATCCCTGCGAAATGAGTTCTTTCAGGAACATGGTCCCGAGTCGTGAGTCCGGAGTCCAGAGTCCCAGAGTCCAGAGTCCTGCCGCATCGCTTGCGACTCAGGACTCGGGTCTCGAGACTAGTCGATCTGAATATCTCCGGACCCTGTCCTCACCGTCAGCAGCGGTCCGCCTCCGCGCACTTTTCCGCGAATCTGCCGATGCGTCTCTTCCACGCGCCCCTGCACCGTCATCTCAACCGGCGAATTCACATCCAGGGTTCCCGAGCTGGTCGAAATGTCGGCGTCAAACGCAGCATTCTCCGGCAGCTTCACGCGCACGTTGCCCGATCCCGTGTGCGCGTCCCACGTGCTCGTCATCGAGCCCTCAACCGTGATGTCGCCGCTCCCGGTCTCGCCGCGAAATCCGCCTTGCACGCCGCGCACGGTCATATTTCCCGACCCGGTATGCAGATCGACATCGCCCTGCCCGTTTTCTTCCAGTTCCACGTCGCCGCTGCCCGTTCCGCCGCGCACCGCGCCCGAAATCTCATGCGCCCGGACATCGCCCGATCCCGTATGAACACGCAGTTCGCCGGTCAGGTTGTTCAGCTTCACGTCACCCGATCCGGTTTCTACCTCAGCGTTTCCGCGTGTTCCTTCAATCAGCTGATCGCCCGATCCCGTGTGCGAGCGAATCGTCGTGTCCGCCGGAACCGTGATCTCATAGTCGACCGAAATGTTGTGAACATTCACGTAATCAATGTGAACGCTGTTTCCATCCTGCCGGATCGGCGGATTCTGCGCGACCTGGTCGGCCGCAGCTTTGCGGCTGCCGCTGCCTACGCTGACGCCAAAGACATCCCAGTGATCGCTGACGAAGACCTTACCGTGAATGACCACCGATCCCGAGGAACCGGCGCGCACGGTTACGTCTCCTGAACGCGTCAGCACTTCCAGATCAACCGGCCCGCTCACTTGCAGCGTGCGATCGAAGGTTGCATCCGGGGCATGCACCGCAAAGGCAGCAGACGAAGCGAGAAGCACGACCAGCGCGATTCCCACACTCAGACCGTTAAACGCTTTCCGAAACTGCTGTTTCATACGTCCTCCGTCATAATCGAAAATTCAAGATCAACCAATTCTCTTTCTCAGGGCTCAAGACCAAGACTCGCGACTCCCTCCCACTACTCATATCGCAGCGAATCCACAGGCGTCATTTCGGCCGCGCGCTGGGCCGGATACATGCCCGCCGTCACCGTGATCAACGAAAGCGTCAGAATCGAAGCCACAATCGAAATCGGCGAAATAATCGGATGCGGCACGAAATCCGGCAGCGGCAGCGCCTGCATGCCGATGCAGATGCCCATGCCGATCGTGAGTCCCAGCGCCCCGCTCACTACCGTCAGCATCGCCGACTCGGCGAAGAACTGCCGCAGGATATCGCGCTTGGTCGCGCCCATCGCCTTGCGCGTGCCAATTTCGCGTGTGCGCTCGGTCACCGAAACCAGCATGATGTTCATCACGCCAATTCCTCCCAGGCACAGCGTCACAATCGCCACGCATCCAAAAAACAGCGTCACCACGCCGAAAATCTTCGAGAGCTGCTTGGCGCCCTCCATCGTGTCCCAGATGAACAGCGCGTCTTTATCCATCGGATCGAAGTGCCGCACCCGCGCGATGGTTCGCCGCACCTGCATCACCGCCGCCTCGTGCTCCTCCGGGTTCACGACTTCAAATACGATGTCATCCAGATAGCCGCGCGTAACTCCCGCGCCCGGTTTCTCCGGAGGAGGGAAGTCGCGCGACACGGCCGAGTAGGGCGCAAATAAATAATCGTTGTCCGGTCCGCTGTAATTCGAATTCTGCTTCTTCTCTTCCAGAACTCCGACGACAGAATAGGGCACGCTCTTCACCAGCACCGTCGCGCCAATCGCCGGCTCTCCGGGAAAAAGCTGCCGGTACGCCTTCGATCCCAGCACCAGCACCCGCCGTCCCTCGCGCTCGTCGTCATCAGTAATCAGACGGCCCTCACTGATCTTTAGTGAGCGAAATTCCTGGTACGACGGCCACATTCCCACCACGCCCCGGTTCGCCGAATTGTACTGGCTCACCTCCGGAATCGTCCGCCGCAGCTCCGGGCTCACGTTTTTGATCGTGTAGCACTCGTCGCGAATCAACTCGGCATCGTCCACGTTGAGCCGGATCTCGCGCCCCGCGGCCCGTCCGCCCTCCTGCAAACTGGTGCGCCCGCCCCACACGATCACCAGGTCCTTGCCCAGCGACTCCATGTGTTTTTTCTGATCGACGACGAATCCGCGTCCCAGGCCCACAAGAATGATTACCGACGAAATTCCCCACACGATGCCGCACATCGTCAGAAACGTCCGCATCTTGTGTGCCCGGAAGGTGGCGACGGCCTGTCGCAGAATTTCGGAGAGAGTCATGATGAGTCGTGAGTCCCGAGCCCAAGCACAACCAGTCGGGACTCGTCAAAAGGATTGGGTCCCAAGTGATCAGGTCACGGGCGTATCTCCCAGACCCAAGACCTTAAGACCCAACTTTGAAACCTTGAAACTTCTGAAACCCTGCTCTTACTGCAGCACCACTTCCTGTCCTTCTTTCAGCCCGCTGAGCACCTCGGTCTTGGCGCCGTTCGAGATTCCAATATTGATCGCGATCTTATCCATTCCGTCTTTCCCCTTCGGGTTGGGGATGTCTACGAATGCCTTCTTGTCCTTGTCGTAGATGATCGCGCCCTCCGGAATCTGCAGCACATTCTTATGTTCGTCGAGAATGATCTCGGCATTCGCGGTCATCTCGGCCTTCAACTCGCCGCCCGGGTTCTGAATCGACACGCGCACTTCAAAGGTTGTGACATTATCTTTTTCCACGCCCATGGGAGAAATCTTCGTCACCTTGCCGTCAAACGTCTTGTCCTTGAACGATTCGACCTTGATCCGCGCCTTCTGGCCCAGATAGACCTTGCCGATGTCGCTCTCGTCCACCTTTCCTTTTACGTAGACTTCGCTTGTATCGCCCAGCGTCATCACCAGCGTTGCCGACGATCCCAGCACTAGAATCGAGCTGACCGCGTCGCCCATCTCCACGTCGCGCGAGAGCACGATGCCATCGATCGGAGAAACAATATCGGTATAGCTGAGCTGTTCATCCAGCTGCTTCAGATTCGCCTGATCCTGTTCGACCGTCGCCTGTGACTGCGCAATCTTCGCCTTCAGCACCACGACCTGCGCCTTGGCGACATTCTGTTTGTTCACTGCCATCGTGTAGTTCTTCTCGGCATCGTCGAGCGACGACTGCGAAACCACGCCGTCCTTCGCCATGCCGATGGCGCGATCATAGGCGCGCTTCAGGGGCGGAACATCCGGACCTTCCGCGTCCACCTTCGCCCGCTCGTAATCCGCCTGCGAGCTGGCCAGGTTGGCCTGCGCCGCTTCCAGCGCCGCCTTCGACTGCGCCACCTGCGCCTCGATCTCCACCTTGTCGAGCTGGCACAGCAGTTGTCCCGCCTTTACACGGTCGCCGTAGTCCACATAAAGCTTCTTCACGATACCCGAGGCCTTCGACTTCACTTCCACCTTCGTGATCGGCGTGACTTTCCCCGTCGCCACCACGCTCTTGGCCAGGTCGCCGCGCTCCACTTTCGCCAGCTTCGAGGGATCGATCTTCGTTCCGCCGCGCGTCGCCGCGAATACTCCACCGGCGATCAGCAGCACCAGAACCGCGGCCACACTGCTCCAGATGATGATTCTGCGACGCTTCTTCTTAGGATTGCTGTTTCCGTTCACAACTCCTCCTCGGGATGCTCGATATACCTGCTGCCTCTGCCAGATCAAGATTTCCGGATCGACGATTGTTCAAACCAACGATTGTTCAAAACCAAAGATTGCTAAAATCGAAGATTGCCTTGGCCCATCGCTGAACATCTGCGAGGGCTCGGACCCTGTGGTTCCAACCTCACTTGTCTGTACGTATGTGGGTTTCGTTTTGTTCCAAACTTCGGAGGTCGTTCCGGCAACGTTTGATTTGCAACGCGATTACCGGTCTGAGAATGAAACCGACCTACGGGCTAAGAGTCGATGAAACGCGGGCGGGTTGTCCAAGTCCTCTGCCGCCTGTTATTTAGACAGGCCTGTGATTAAAAGGATAGCGCATTTTCCCCTGATTTTTGCACTTCCGTACCCGAGTCGCCAGCCCCAGCGCGCTCAATCGCCCGGATCGAGCGACCACTCGCCATCAAGGCGTGAGAGAAAACCATCGCCGCGTTCCAGCAGGTCCAACACTCCCGAATTGCGCGACTGAGCGATCGTCCAACCGCCGCGGCAGGTGAAAATACATCCTTTATCGGAAAATTCCGCGATGCGCCGCAAATCCACCACGCCATGCAGGGCCACAACACCCTGTTCTGCCGCGTCCGAAAATAGATGATCGAGAATGGCTTTTGTCTGTTTCGATTCTCCACCAACCTGCACCACTTCGCCGACTCCGCCGCGCTTTACATAGTAGATGTACCAGCCCACAATTTCCCGTTTGCCGTCGCGAAGCACGATCTTGCGCAAGGATCCCCGCTTTTGCCTTCGTTCCATAAAGCTCACCAGCCACTTCAAAAAATCGATATCGTACTCAGCCCACAACGCATAATCCTTGCGGAACTCGGTCTGGCATTGCAGCAATGTGTCGACGTCAAGTCCGGCGGCCTGCAGAGGTGACCGAGCCAGGCGAAACGGACTGTCGGATATTCGTGCGGCTACGCCGTCGGCCAGCGCGCAAAAAGGTTTGGCCATCACCTTCAACGCGGACGAGACTACCGCTCCCATCGGCCGCGAGAGCGCGTGCACCGCGAAATGGGTCGGCTTGAGCAATCGCGCCCAGTGAATGTTCAGCGCAGCAATTGTGCGGAAGCCTAGCCGCTCGAGAATCTGGCGAGTTTTTTCATTGGCCGAATCCGTCAACCAGAGATCATGGTCTCCCGCAAGGTATGCATCCAGCAGTCGAGGCGCGGCCGGCCCTCCCCGGGCTTCTGGATGAACTACAAAATTTCCTCCATATGCTACACGGATGGGTTCATCGCCGACCGCGACTTTTCGCGGAGTAACGCCCAGGAAACCGACGATCTTCCCGCTCTTGTCTTCATACACGAAAGAAGGGCTATTACCGTCGGACCACGGATTGGCGAAGTAGAGCTCGCGGAAAAAAGGCTGCAGGCTCGTTGGAGCCGAGCCTTTTTTGCGCCTCATGTAATTCCAATACAGGCGAACTACCTGGGGAATATCATTTTGAATGAATGCACGGACCGCCATAATCGTTCTAACGGAACTCCATCGGAATCGTCAGCATCAGACGAATATGCCCGCTTCCACTCAACAGGGTTGGGGACCAAGAAACGGAAGCAGACGCGGTAGACCAAAAATTGTAACTTTGCGTACTGTTAGCTCGAACCTATCTTTCGATTGGATGCCACTATCTTTTAGCCAGCAATGTTAATTTAGTGCTACTGGCGGCATTGAGACCCCTGACAATGCCCGAGCTCACCATCGGAACCGCCGATTACAGTCCGGATCGCCCAAGCTGCTAAAATCAACATTCCATGATCGCTTATGTGCTGCTCCGGGTGATTCTGATCCTTCTCCTGGTGGCAGCGAACGCCTTCTTCGCGGCGGCCGAGTTTGCCCTGGTCAGCGTCCGCGACACCCGCATTCAGCAGCTCATCGAGGCTGGACGCATTGGCGCCCGTGTCGTTCAGCGCCTCCATGCCAATCTCGATGAAGTCGTCAACGGCGTGCAGCTGGGCATCACCATCGTTAGCCTCACCCTTGGCTGGATCGGCGAGCCCATGGTCGCCAGCCTCGTCGGCAGCCTGCCCATCGTGCAGCGTCTTCCCCACGTTGCTATCTACGCCCACACCATCGCTATCGCGATCGCTTTCAGCCTGATCACCTACATGCACGTGATCCTCGGTGAGCTCGTGCCCAAGACTCTTGCCTTGCAACGCGCCGAGCAGATTGCCCTCGCCGTGGCCGCGCCCATGGAGGCCTTTCTCACCCTCACTCGCCCTGTTCTTTTCTTCATGCGCCGCTCCGGCAGGCTCGTTCTTCGCGTCTTCGGAGCTCAGCTCACCCGTCGCGGAGGCGCCATCCATTCTCCCGACGAACTCAAGCTCATCGTCACCGCCAGCCGCCAGTTTGGCCAGATTCCCGAATTTCAGGAAGAGATGATTCACTCCGCCATCGAACTCGACAACATCACCGTGCGCGAGGTCATGGTCGCCCGCCCCGACATCTTTTCTTTACCCTCCGATCTTCTCCTCGACGAAGCCCTCGCCCGCGTGGTCGAAGGCCAGCATTCGCGCATTCCCGTCTACGACCCGCAGCGCGGACCGGAACACATCGTCGGCGTCCTCTACTACAAAGACCTCATGCGCTGGATGCGCCTGCGCCTCTCGAATCTTGGTCAGACGACTTCCATCCGCATCAGCCGCATGCAGATTGCCCAGATCATGCACGACGTGCTCGTCGTCCCCGAAACCAAGGTTCTGGCCGAGTTGCTCGCCGAATTCAAGGAGCGCCGACGCCATCTCGCCGTCGTGGTCGATGAGTTCGGCTCGACCGCCGGCGTTATCACGGTGGAAGACATTCTTGAGCAACTCGTCGGCAACATTGAAGACGAGTTCGACGTTTCGCCCAGTGAACCCGCGCTGGAAGACGAATCCGTCATGGTGCTCGAGGGCTCGGTCAATATCCGCGACCTCGAAGCCGAATACGGACTCATGCTGCCGCGTGACGCCGGCTTTGAAACGCTGGCCGGATTCATTCTGGCGCGTTTGCAGAAAATCCCCGGCCTGCGCGATTCGTTCGAATACGAAGGCCGCCGCTACACGGTAGAAGAAATGGAAGGCCATCGCATCGCGCGCGTGCGGATCGAGAAGACCGCGAAAGTCGAAGGCGAAGCCGAAGCGGCCAGAGGGGCAGGGAATTGAAAGTAGCGCCGGCGTCCCGCCGGCTGTCGGCCGCGTATCCTTTGACGACTTATGACTGACGACTAACCGAACTGAGAACTGACGACTGAAGATTCTTCTCCAACGCGTCCTCTACACGCTTCCGGTCCTCTGGCTGGTGGTATCCATCGTCTTTCTGTTGATCCATCTCGTCCCCGGAGATCCCATCACCCAGATTCTCGGTGAAGGCGCGCCTCCCGTGCAGATCGCCGAAACCCGCCACGCTTACGGACTCGACGCACCGCTCTCGACGCAGTACATCCGCTACTGGAAAGGCGTGCTGCACGGCGATCTCGGACGGTCGTTCCGCTACAACCAGAGCGTCAGCCAGCTTATAGCTCAAAGATATCCTTATACGCTGCGCCTCACGCTGGCCTCGCTGTTCGTCGCCATCGTGCTCTCGATTCCCGCGGGAGTTCGTTCCGCGCGCCGCCGCAATCGCTGGGACGATCGCCTGCTCTCCGTCGTCAGCCTCTTCGGCCTCTCGTTTCCCAACTTCGCGCTCGGCCCCATCCTCATCCTGCTCTTCGCCATCAAACTCGGCTGGCTGCCCGTCTCGGGTGCGGGATCGTTTGCCAACCTCGTCCTGCCCGCCATCACCATGGGCAGCGCGCTGGCGGCGATTCTCACGCGCATGGTGCGCACCAGCATGCTCGAAGAACTCAGTCAGGACTACATCCGCACCGCCCGCGCCAAAGGATTGCCCGAGCGCACCGTCGTTTATCGCCACGCGCTGCGCAACGCCATGATCCCCGTGCTCACCGTGCTCGGCCTGCAATTTGGCGCGCTGCTCGCCGGAGCCATCGTGACCGAAAAAATCTTTTCCTGGCCCGGCATCGGCCGTCTCACCATCGACGCGATTTCCAACCGCGATTATTTTGTGGTGCAAGGCTGCATCCTCGCCATCGGCCTGACGTATGTGGCCGTCAATTTCCTGACCGATGTGCTGTACTCGGTGGCGAACCCGAGGATACGGCAATGAGGTTTCTGGTGGAGTTCGTTCGGGCTCACCTCGTCGAGTCCTACATGTGCCTCGCTGCTGCCGCAGTGCTGGTATTCTTGGCGCTCTTGAAGTGGAGATTCGCAGCCAAGGCCGCTAGGTGGCCGGCGGTCACTGCTAGGATCGAGAATGTCTTGGTAGATGTTTTGTCGAGCGGCCCGAACCGTTCACCCACAACTCTTGCAGTTCTGGCTTATGAATATTCCGTCGGGGGAGAATACTACTCAGGGGAGATCCGTTTGGAGGCGAGCGAAGAGGCAGCCGAGAACGCGGAAAGGGATCTAATAGGGAAGGGGCTCACAGTCCACTACGATCCGCATGAAGCGGAGTCTCTGTCTTCCTGAAGCACAGGGTCAGAGGATGGTACGTTGTCAAGGATCGCCGGCTCTCGCTTTGGGAGTGGTTCGACAACCTGTCGGGCAGGTAGGCTGGCTGTCCCGCACCCTCCTTGCAACAAGGCGGGCACGTTACGCCAGTTCCACCCTTACTCGTTGTCCCACTAAGGCAGCCGCCAGGGCGCGGCGAACAAAACAGGCGGGGCCTTTGCGCCCCGCCTTTTTTCAGTGTGGCCGGAACTCACTTCCAGGTCCTTACGCGGCCGGAGCCATTTTCTTCATGCGTTCTTGCATCTCCTTCGGTGAAACGTCTTCCACGTGCGTGGCCACGCCCCACAGATGCCCGAACGGATCCTGGAAGAACCCGTTGCGGTCCCCGTAGAACTGGTCCTCGACGGGCTTCAGGATCTTCCCACCTTCGGCCGAGGCGCGCTTGATAACCTCGTCCACGTTGGGAAAATACAGATACAGGCTCACTGGACTTCCGCCCACGGTCGCGGGGCTCGTGTGACCCTCACCCATACTCGGATTTTCTTCCGCGAGCATGATGCGCGAGTTGCCGATTTTCAGCTCGGCGTGTCCGACCTTGCCGTCCGGACCAGGCATGCGAATCTCTTCCGTTGCGCCAAAAACTTTCTTGTAGTATTCGATCGCCTGGGCCGCACCCTTGATCACGAGATAGGGCGTTACCGTGTTGAAGTCTTTCGGAATATACGAGACTTTGCTCATGATTTTTCTCCTTAAGAGGTTGGCTTGATTTTTGGAACGTTATGGTTTTGCGGCGGAGCGGTCGCGGAGCGGAGTACTTTTTCCCATCAAAGCACAAATCGCGGATGGACTCAAGGGGGTGATCGTGAAGGGTGAGGGCTGGGCGGATCCGGCGGGGAGTGAGTGCATGGTGCAAGCGAGATCCCTCGGCCCGCTGGTTAAAACGCGGGCCTTCGGGATGACTTAGTAAAGTTCAATCCGAGCCATTAGATCGAGGCCGATTACCTCCGGGCAGCTTGCACAGCCAGATCGAGTTCATGCTCGGCGGCGTGCAGATGCTCTTCGGCGCGAATTCCGTGGCCGTCCATGTCGTAATGGTTGGCGGCGCGGGCACGATCCATTTCATGAATCGCTTCCTGTACGTGCTTGTGAACTTCGTCCAGATCGTGCCAATCGCGAACCTGCGCCGACAGCGCAGCTCCGGCGATGAAAGACAATGCAAGCGCACCAATGCTTAGAATCTTCTTCATACTTTTTGCCCTCTCTTGTGATTTGGAGAATTTTGTTTCCCGGTGCAGCAACCAGAAGGCGATTGTAGCCAGTGTCGGACGATGCGCAGCGTCCCGTTGGGACAGTGTCCGAACGTACAATCGACCATCAGGTTGGCGTGGCCGCAAGGCGCGGCGTCTTTTCGCATGTTGACAACCGCGTCTAAGATGGGAACACATGTCCATTGCTGAAGTTTCGTTGCGCGGTTCACCCACGAGTTCGCCCCGCAATTCCAGCAGGTTGCGGGGCATCGCGCGCAATGCGCGCCGCAACCCGCTGGCGGCCGTCGGCGTGGTGATGGTGATAGCGTTTGTCATCCTCGCGTTGTTCGCGCCCTGGATTGCGCCGCAGGATCCTGCCGCAATCGATCTGCCGACGCGCCTCGATTCGATTTCGCGCGCGCACTGGTTTGGCACCGACGAACTGGGCCGCGACATTGTTTCGCGCGTCATTTATGGCGCGCGCATTTCCATGATGGTGGGCAGTTCGGTGGTTGTGGTTTCGCTCGCGCTGGGGCTCGTCATTGGATCGATCGCGGGATACTACGGTGGAAGGATCGACCGCTTCTTCAACGTCGTGGTGATGAACGCGTTTCTTTCTTTCCCCGGAATTCTGATCGCGATCGCATTCGTCGCTTTTCGTGGTCCGGGCATTGTCAATCTCGTTCTCGCGCTCTCGCTTGGTGGATGGGTGGGTTACGCGCGCCTGGTGCGCGGGCAGGTGCTGGCTGCGCGCGAACGCGAATTTGTGGAAGCGGCGCGTGCGCTGGGGGCGAGCGATCTGCGCATCGTCGTGCGCCACATTCTGCCCAATATCATTCAGCCGGTCGTGGTGCAGGCCGCGATCGGAATGGCGGGTGCGATTCTTGCCGAAGCGACCATGAGCTTTCTCGGCTTGGGAGTTCCTCCGCCGACGGCCAGCTGGGGAGCGATGCTCAACGATGGCCGTTCGTATCTGTTCAGCGCGCCGCACCTGGTGCTGTTTCCCGCGGCCGCGGTCATGCTGGCGGTGCTGAGCTTCAATTTCATTGGCGATGCGCTGCGCGATTATCTGGATCCCCGGTCACGGATTGAAGCCGGACTCTAACAGCTTCCCCATCTGGGCCGTTTATTTGAGGCTCTTTCCGCCCGTCTAACTCGCTGTGCTGCCGGCATTTACATTTCTTGACATTTATCGCAAATTGCAATATAAATATGTCGATCTGGGATAAATATGAAGGTGGGCGAAAAAATCCGCTACCTGCGCGAGGTGGAAGGCTCGTTGCGCGGCCTGGGGCGTCCCATGACGCAGCTCGAGCTGGTGAAGGCCATACGCGAGGAGTTGAACAACGGATCCAGGAAGGGCGTGGGTCGCGGGAGAACGAATCCGGGAAGAACGGGCAGCGCGAAAACGATCAGCCAGTCGTATCTTTCGCAGATTGAAAATGGCTCGCGGCCGCACATGACGCAATCGTCGCGGGCACTGCTGGCGCGTTTTTTCAAAGTGCATCCCGGATTTCTGGTGGACGATCCCGAGGGTTATCACACGGAGCTGACTTCCGATCTGCGGACGACCGAGGGGCAGATCGATGTGTGGCTGCTGCAGGGATCGGAAAAATTTGCCAGTGATCCCGAGGTGAGCAAGGTTCTGATCCAGGCGGCGCGGGAAAAAGATACGCGACGCTGTTTGCTGTTGCTGGGCGCGGTTCTGGACACGCCAGGACTGGCGGATCGGCTGCTCGAGGCGCTGCGTCCGGAGCTGGCGAGCGCAGGCGTTCATCGCGATCTGGGCGACGATCGCGGGGAAGGGAGGCGAATCCGATGACGAGTTTTGGCTGGCCGCAGTTTTACCTGATCTGTTTTGCGATCGGCTTCTGCTTCAGCTTCATTTCGTTCGTGTTTGGTGCGGCGCGCTTCGGGCGGCTGCACATGCCGCACTTCCACGGACAGGGCATGCCCCACGTGGGCGCAGGGCATGTGGGAGCTGGGCACGCACCGGCGGGAGGGGCGCGGGTTACGCCAGGCGCGCCGGCGCAGGGGGGACAGCACGCGGGGCGAGGCGGCGTTTCGATTCTTAATCCTCCCACGATCGCGGCATTTCTGGCGTGGTTTGGAGGCACGGGGTTTCTACTGAGCCGTTATTCGGCTCTGCGGGTTGGACTGGAGCTGGCGTTGTCGATCGTGGTGGGGTCAGTCGGCGGCGCGATTGTGTTCGGTTTTCTCAGCCGGGTATTGATGTCGGAAGAAGAGAACATGGACCCGGCCGACTACTACATGGTGGGCGTGCTGGGAAAGCTGTGCGTTCCGATTCGCGAGGGAGGGACAGGAGAGCTGCTCTATTCGCAGATGGGGACGCGACGCGTGTGCGGCGCGCGCAGCGAAGACGGGCAGCCGATCGCAAAAGGATCTGAGGTGGTGGTGACGCGCTACGAAAAGGGAATCGCGTACGTGCGGCTGTGGAGCGAGATGTCGGGCGAAGAAGCGGCCGTCTTGGATGAGTCGAAACACTGACCGGATGGGTGGTCATGGAACGCAAGCTTTATCCCTGGATTTTGCTGCTTTTGGGAGTGGCGGGAATTGCTCTCGCGATGCATGTGCTGCGCATCAAGGATTCAATTCCGGCCACGGTGAAGCTGTACGGACGCGCCGGCTACAGTTATTCAGTTTCACGCGACTTTTACGTGCGCGCGATTTTCTTGGACGCGTTTCTGCTGCCGGTGGTCTGTGGCGTTTTTGCGCTGGTAGCCCATGCCGGCCGCGAGATCGATATGGTTTCGTGGTTCTTTGTGGCGGGGTTTTACCTGGCGTTCTGGTGGCTGGGATGGCAGGTGGATCACTTGCAGCCGATCAGCGGTCCGCAGACGGGAGCTTTCTTTTTTACAAATTTTTCGAATCCGCTTAGTTTGCTGGCCTTTGCGATCGGCACTGGGCTTGGGTTTTGGAAGTGGAAGCAGGATTGGAGTTCGGGAATCCAGTGATCGGAGAGCTTGGCTACGGAGACAATTAGCGATGTGGGGGATGGAGATGGAATTGGCTGCCCCAGGGAACGATCTGTTAGCCGAAGAAACGCACACGGGACGAATGTGGACGTTGCTGATGCTGCCGATGCTGATCGTTCCGGCGATCTCGGTGGCGTTGTTTCCGATGACGCCGGCGCGATGGGGACTCATCGTGGTCGCCGTGGTTGGCGTTGGAGTGTTGGTGATGACGTGGAGCGGATTTCAGTATCGTTTCCTGCGGCATGGGGTGGAGATTCGAACCTGCGGATTTCATCTGCGCTCGATTCCGAAGCAGGCGATTGTGAGCTACTCGATTGAATCGTGGGGATTGCCGCGGGGATACGGAATTCGCGGCGTTGGGCGTTCGCGGGCGTACGTGTGGGGCAACAAGGTGGTGCACATACGGACGACGAACGGCGAGGTTTATCTGGGGCATAACGATCCGGAGCGCATTGTGCGCGATCTGGATCAGGTGACGGGATTTGTGAGCCGAGGTTGAACGACCCCACTTCTGGCAAAATCGGCCAAAAGTGGGGCACCAAGGCGAAGACCCCACTCAAGCCAAAGGCGGGCTTGAATGGGGCACCGACGTAGGTTGATGGAGGGAGGGCGATATGTTCGAAATGTCGAAGATGGTGGAGATATGGATCATCGTTGGCCTGAGCATCATGGCCATTCTGTTCCTGGTAGGAACGCTGGCGCGGCTTTATCGCAAGGCGGGGCCGCATGAGGCGCTGATCGTTTACGGATTTCGGGGAAGGCGCGTAATCAGCGGGCGGGGGACGGTGGTGCTGCCGATGATGGAGAACTGCCGCGACCTTAGCCTGGAGCTAATGTCTTTTGATGTGGCGCCGCAACAGGATCTCTACACGAAGCAAGGCGTCGCCGTAACCGTAGAAGCCGTGGCGCAGATCAAGGTGAAGTCGGACACGGAATCGATTCTGACGGCGGCGGAGCAATTCCTGACGAAGACGGATCAGGAACGCGAAGGACTCATCCGGCTGGTGATGGAAGGGCACCTGCGAGGCATCATCGGGCAACTGACGGTGGAAGAAATCGTCAAGCAGCCGGAGATGGTGTCCGACCGCATGCGTGGCACGTGCGCCGATGACATGAACAAAATGGGCCTCGAAGTGATCTCGTTCACCATCAAGGAAGTGCGCGACAAAAACGAATACATCACGAACATGGGGCGGCCGGACGTGGCGCGCATCAAGCGCGATGCGGATGTGGCGGCGGCGGAAGCGGACCGCGACACGGCGATCAAGCGGGCGCTGGCGCAGCGGGAAGCGGCCGTGGCGAAGGCGCAAGCGGATCAGGAGCGGGTGGCGGCGGAGACGGCGTCACTGGCGAAGCAGGCCGAGGCGCAGCGGGACCTGGAAGTAAAGAAAGCGCAGTTCCAGGAAGTGACGAAGCGGCAGCAGGCGCAGGCCGACAAGGCGTATGACATTCAGACCAACATCATGCAGCAGCAGGTGATCGCCGAGTCGGTGAAGGTGCAGCAGATCGAGAAAGAGCAGCAGGTCAAGGTGCAGGAGGCGGAGATCAATCGCCGCGAGAAGGAATTGATCGCGACCGTGCTGAAGCAGGCCGAGATCGAGCGTCAGCGAATTGAAACGCTGGCGGCGGCCGAAAAGGCGCGCCTGATGGCCGAAGCGGAAGGACAGGCGTCGGCGATCCGGCAGCAGGGCGAGGCGGAGGCCGAGATCATCTTCAAGAAAGGCGAGGCCGAAGCCAAGGCGATGAACGTGAAGGCCGAGGCCTTCCAGGAATACAACCAGGCGGCCGTGATCGACCGGCTGTTTGCCAGCATGCCGGAGGTGGTGAAGGCGCTGGCGCAGCCGCTGGCGAACGTCGACAAGATCACCATCGTGTCGACGGGCAATGGCGATGCGTCGGGGATGAGCAAGGTCACGGGAGACATTGCGAAGATGGCGGCGCAGGTGCCGGCGCTGTTTGAGACGCTCTCGGGCATGCCGCTGGCGGACTTGCTGGGGAAAGTGCGGCAGATCGGGGATAAAGCACCGAAGCCGGTGGATGGACACTAGGGAAGTTCCACCCTACGTCGCAAAGTGCGCGAGGTAAGGGTGGGGCAACCTGCGGGGAAGTCCCCACTCAACGAAAACCGCGTTGAATGGGGCACCTTCAAAATCCCCACTCAAGCCAAAGGCGGGCTTGAATTGGGCACCTGAGGAGGTGGGTTATGGCGAATAAGTCATCGCACATGGGGTTGGGATTGGTGATGGGAGCGGCGCTGGGCGCGGTGTTTGGAATGCTGGCGGGACATGTGGGCGCGTGGCTGGCGATCGGCGTGGCGATTGGCATGCTGCTGGGCGCGTCGATGCGTCGGAAGGAGCCGGAGTGTCCGGAATGCGCTGTGATTCATCGCACGCATGAAGCGAGGAGGCAGGGAAGTGCATAGGTCCTGCGCAGCTGTAGAAAAACGCGCTGCTGAGGATGACAACAGTTCTGAAAATAAGTAAAGGGGGTTTGTATGGCACTGCTGGAACGGGTTTCGACACTGGTTCGAGCGAATCTCAACGACCTGATCGACAAGGCCGAGGAGCCGGAAAAGATGATCAAGCAGGTGATTCTCGACATGCAGAATCAGCTGTTGCAGGTGAAGACGCAGGTGGCGATTGCGATTGCGGATCTGCATCTGCTGGAGAACAAACAGAAGGAGAACGAAGAAAAAATTGCGGAATGGATGCGCAAGGCGGAGCTTTGCGTGGAGAAGAAAGAGGACGATCTGGCGCGGGCGTCGCTGCGGCGGGCGGAGAGCTATCGCGAACTGAGCGAGAACTTTGCGCAGCAGGTGACGGATCAGAAGGCGCAGGTGGAGAACCTGAAACTGGCGCTGCGGCAACTGGAGCAGAAACTGGCCGAGGCCGAGGGGAAGGCCGATGTGCTGATGGCGCAACACCGGAGGGCGCGGGCGGTAGGGCGGGCGAGCGATGCGCGGATGGCCATAGGCGATGGATCGAAGCAGGCGGCGTTTGATCGGATGCAGAGGAAGGTGGCGCGGTCGGAGGCGGTGAGCCAGGCGAAATCGGAGATTGCATCCGACAATATTGATGATCGTCTGGCGGCACTGGAAAAGGAAGACCGGATTGAACAGTTGCTGGCGGAGATGAAGCAGAAGCGGGCGTAGGGTTCATGCGGGTCGGTCGTGACGATAATGCTCGGGACCGTTGATTGGGAGATCTCTCCGCCCGCCGGTGAAAACGCGGGCGTTCGGGATGACACCACATAGGCTGAAACGCTACGCTAAGTCACCGCCCACGGTTGGACGGTGATGCTTTCTGGGTTGCGCACATGCATCTCTTGACGGGTCTGGGTGCATCTCTCTATTCTCAGTAACGGACTTATCTCGCGAAATAATCTGCGAAATCTGAAAACGAAACATGAAGGATGGCGAATGAAGAAGCTTGCCATTTTGGCGCTGCTGGGCCTGGGAATGTGGCTGAGCAGTTGCGCCAGCAATACGGTGGCACCTGCGCCGTCGACGGGCGCAGGAGGAAATTGGGAGGCGCGGTTGGTGGGAGGAGTGGGTCCGGCCAGCCTGCTGGATTTTGTCTCGAACTTCAGCGTGGGCGGCGGCGGCGGCGGGCTGACCATCAATTCTTTCAGCTTTTTCAACAGCAACGCCAGCTCATGTTTCCTGACCGTATCGGGCGAGAGTGGAAACGCGATGCTGAACACGACTGCATCGGGGCAGGTGACAGGAACTCTCAGCTACACCGTAACATCGGCGTCACCGGCGGGGAGCACGTTGTCGCTGACCTCATACCAGAACGGCTTGACGGGTACCTCGACCGGGACCTCGGGCAACACGGCCCTGCGGAATGGTGTGGTACTGGGCACGTGGACGCTGAGCAGCAGCACCGACACCACGGGGTGCAGTGGAACCGGAACGTTTGTCCTTTGCCAGGAAGCGGTGCCGAATTCTTCCGGCGGCTGCGGCACGGCGAATGCGGCGCGCGAACCGGAAGAGTGAAGCGTCCAGCGGACATCTGTTCTTAACAACCGTCCCACGGGTTTTGGGCAACTTCCTCCTCGCCCCACGCGAGATTCCTCCGCCCGCTGGTAAGGCGCGGGCGTTCGGGATGACGCACCAGAAGATTCCGGTCCTTTTGCCGTCCGCTTCTTTTCTTGTCATGGTTTCCTGCACTCAGCCCTCCTTTCGGTCTCCCTTTCTTCCTTGACACGACTGCTATACAGTGAAAGCCATGTCGCATCCCTTACGAAAAGTTTTGGGTTCACCACGTTCAATCGGCGAGCTGGCTGAAGCGATTGGCGCGCGCGTAGTGGGCGACGAAAGCGTCGAGGTGAGCGGGGTGGCCAGCATTCGGTCGGCTGGGGCAGGAGATGTTGTGTTCGTGGAGGATGAGAAGCACCTGGCGGCGGCGCTGCGGTCGGCGGCAGCGGCGGTGATCGTGGGGGAATTCGCTGGTGCAGTTTCTGCGGGGAAGCCGCTGGTGATCAGCGATCATCCCAAGCTGGCGTTTGCGCGAGTGGCGCGGGCGCTGGCGAAACCGGGCGTGGCCAATGAGCGTGGCCAGGTCGGCCTGGTTCATGAGACGGCGTCGATTCATGGCTCGGCGGTGCTGAGTGCTGGAGTGCGGGTGGATGAGCGGGTGGTGATCCGCGAAGGGGTCGAGATCGGCGACAACACGTGGATTGGGGCGGGATGCGTGCTCGGAGCCGGGGTGAAGCTTGGATGCGAGTGCGAGATTTACGCGAACGTGACGATTTATCCGGGGACGATTCTGGGCGATGGAGTGATTGTGCATGCCGGTGCGGTGCTGGGCAGCGATGGATTCGGATATGTCCGCGACCGGAAGACGGCGCGATACGAAAAGTTTCCGCAGGTCGGGCGGCTGCTGATTGAAGACGATGTGGAGATTGGAGCGAATACGACGATCGATCGCGGAGCGCTCGATGAGACGCGCATCGGTCGCGGCGCAAAGATTGACAATCTTGTGCATATTGGCCACAACTGCCAGATCGGCGAGGATGTGGTGATTGCGGCGCAAACCGGATTGTCGGGAAGCATTGTGATAGAGAAGGGCGTGGTGCTGGGCGGGCAGGTGGGCATTGGCGAACATGCGCGCGTATGCGAGGGCGTGATGGTGGGCGGGCAGGGCGGCATTCTTCCGAGCAAAGTTTTGCGAGGGAAGGGCAAGGCGTTCTGGGGGACTCCGGCGCAGCCGCTGCGGGAATATCTGAAGCAATTGGCGACATTGGCAAAGTTGGCAAAGAAGGATTAGGGCGATGTGGAATCGAGCGTGTTTGCGATGCACGCGAGATTCCTCGCCCCGCTGGTTAAAGCGCGAGGCTTCGGAATGACGCAGATAGTGGGGTTGAGACTGCGTCGAAATAAACGGGGAGTAAAGTGGCTATCGTCGTGATTGGCGGACATTCGCGCAGCGTGGGGAAGACGAGCGTGGTGGCGGGATTGATTGCGGAGCTGCGGGACTTCGAGTGGACCGCGGTGAAGATTACGCAATATGGACACGGCATCTGCTCGGCGAATGGAGCGGCTTGTGACTGCGCGACCGGCGATCATTCGTGGGCGATTTCAGAAGAGAAGGATCGGTCGGGCGAGTCGGACACATCGCGATTTCTGGTTGCCGGGGCGAAGCCGTCGCTGTGGGTACGAACCGAGCAGGGACGATTGGCGGAGGCCATGCCGGATTTGCGCCGACGGCTGGAGGGCTCGCGGAATGTGATGGTGGAGTCGAACAGCGTGCTGAAATTTCTGCGTCCGGACTTGTATTTGACGGTGCTCGATCCGGCGACAGCGGATTTCAAGAATTCGGCGCGGGAATTTCTGGACCGGGCGGACGCCGTGATTCTGCATGAGAGCGCAGAAGTCGCGTGGGAAAGCATTTCGCTGAAGCCGCTCGCCGGGCGGCCGGTGTTTCGAATCAGGCCGCCGAAATATGTGACGCCGGAGATGGTGGAGTTTGTCCGGGCCCGAGTGGCGTCCGTTGAACACAAAGAACGTGCCTACGATGGAGCGCCGGTTCATCATAACGAGGCTCAACAGAAGAGGTTGAACGCAAAATGACGCCAACGGCCGATCCTAAACTCGAACTATTTCGCCACACGCTTGCCACGCTCGCCTATCGCGGTGGCAAAGCGATCCGCAATGCGCCGGCGGGCTTTGCCGATTTTTGTCCCGGCGAGGGCTTGCGCACGCCAGGGCAAATTCTGGCACACGTCGGCGATCTTTTCGACTGGGCGCTCTCGATCGCGAAGGGCCAGCAGGTGTGGAATAATTCGACTCCTTTGCCGTGGGAGCAGGAGAGCGAGCGATTCTTCGCGGCGCTGAAGAAATTTGACGACTATCTGGCGTCGGGCGAACCGGTGAACTCGTCGCTCGAAAAACTATTTCAGGGACCTGTGGCCGATGCTCTGACTCATGTGGGCCAGATCGCGATGCTGCGCCGTCTGGCGGCCGCGCCCATCAAGGCCGAGAACTATCACAAGGCGACAATAGAAGTCGGCCGAGTCGGCGTGGATCAGGCTTCTCCGAAGCGAGAATTTTAGAAGTGTGTGGAGCGGGCGCCCTCACCCGCGCGATCGTCAGTTTTCTCGGTTTCGATACAGCGACTGATCCACCTGTGCAATCATCGCATCGATTTTCAAATCGAGCGCGAGAAACTCTTTCAGGCGATCGGCGATCTTTCTTGGTTCCTTCAGAGCTTCATGGTACGAAACACGCAATCCCTGCACGTAGGGCTTCGTGTCCATCCATGCATCGACCTCGTGCAGATGTTTTTCGAAAGTCGCGGTAAGGTCTGCGCCCTGTTTGTAAGTTCCGCGTCTGCGCCGCATCTCGTCCTGTGAAGCCATCACTTCGGCGAGCGGCCGCTGCATGAAAATCACTTTGTATTCGTGCGTGGGCGGCACCGACAGCAGCAGCCACGAAATCACCTTGACGACCTTGCCTTCGGCTTCGGTAATGCAGCCGGGATCGTTGGGCAGAGTTTTGATCCGCTCCCACTCCAGATATCCGCGCGGGTTGTCGGCGTCTGGTGGGCGTTCGCCGTCCGCGAGCGGAGTCATTCCACCGGCGACCAGCATCTGCATCATCAGTGAAGTTCCTGAGCGCGGCAGTCCTGAAACGATGGCGATCATTTTTCGGCGTGAGTGATGGATCAGAGTAGCAGATCAGCATCGCTGGCCGACAAGGAACGCCCAACGAGCACAGGTTGGGAGGGCTTTGAGAGTGTTATCGCCTGCTCTACGTCAAGTGACGAGGCGAGCCACGTACTCCTACAATAGGGGTGTAAGGTGGAGTCTTCGTCATGAGATATGCCTTAGCGTTGCCGTTGCTTTTTTTCTGCCACCCTTTCGCTGCCACGGCGCAAGTTCTGCCAACGTCCAACGGGTCGTGCGGAGTGGGGGCTAATGGTCTGCACACTTGCTCCTGGTTGTCCGGAGTGAGTCAGCCGAGAGAGGCTGCCACCAAGACTACCCATCAGGCTGACGATGTCCGATCGGAGCTATACGTCACCCGGTTCACACTGGTACCGGGTGCGCCATTGGAAGCTCTGATCGAGGGGCGCGAGGTTCTCATCGTCGGCATGAACAACGGCGAACTGCTAAACGAGAAGAAGTTGCCACCGGCCCACGTCGATGTGAGGAACGGCTTGGTGATGTTGATGCCGAAAGACGAGCCATATCTGCTGCGGAATGTGGGCAAGACAAATCTTGAATTGCTTATGATCGAGGTTAGGAAATGACCAGCCTCCTGCAAACTTCTCGCCTCACCGCTCATAGCTCACTGCTCACCGCTCAGGTTACAATGAGCGCATCAGCCGAATTCGGCGGCCCGTACGCCGCTCGAAGCAAGCGCTCGCAACAAGCGAGCGCATAAAAACGAGGAGCACATCCCTTTGGCCACCAGCGAAGTCACCACTTCCGGCTCTGCCAGCACCACGCAGAACGTTCCGCAGCTTCCTAACCACAAAGTGAAGGTCAAGAAGGCGGGCCAGCGTGCCTGCAACGAAAAAGATGCCAAGGGAAAATTCTGCGGCGGACACCTTAAGCTCTGGGCGTATAGCAAAGACGTGGTCGAGCGCGAGTGCGGCGACATCGAGAAGGCCTGGGGAGCGAATGCCGAAGTGTATCGCTGCGAAAATTGCAAAGCGCTGTATCTGCCGACTCCGGGCGAGACCAAGGTGAACGTTGCGGGCACGGGCATGAAATCGGTTTTCGGATTAACGCTGCCGCCGAAGGAAGGCAAATAGGCTTCTAGCGGCTAGCTCCTGGCTGCTAGCCAAAGCGGCGACGTGGAGCCGACAACCCCGGGAACGTAGTTGCGAACTGGAACGCCCGAGGCGCTAGCGTCCGACGGGTTTAGCTAGAAGCTAGCAGCTAGAAGCTGTTCCCCATGAACACCTCCGACCTCATCTACGACTGGAACCAGAACTTTCCGCCCGGACTCAAGCCGCCCGGGCCGATCCTGCTGAACGATGAGAGTCTGCGCGATGGACTGCAGTCGCCTTCGGTTCGCGATCCTTCGATTGCGGAGAAGATTGAAATCCTGCACTTGATGGAGGCGCTGGGCATCAACTCGCTCGATCTCGGGCTGCCCGGGGCCGGCCCGCGCGCCGTCGAGGCAGTTACTGCGCTGGCCCGCGAGATGGTCACGCACAAGATGAAGATCAGCGCCAACTGCGCGGCACGCACGCACGAAAACGACATTCGCCCGATCGCCGATATTGTGCAGAAAACCGGCCTGCCGATCGAGGCGGCGACTTTTATCGGTTCCAGTCCCATCCGCCGCTTCACCGAAGGCTGGACCGACGACTTCCTGCTGCAGACGACCGAAAAGGCGATCAAATACGCCGTTTCGCTCGGCCTCGACTGCATGTACGTCACCGAAGACACCAGCCGCTGCGATCCGGGAACGGTCAAGCGCCTCTACTCGACTGCGATCTCTTCGGGCGCGCGCGCCATCTGCATCTGCGACACCGCCGGCCACGCCACGCCGATGGGGGTGGTCTCGCTGGTACGATTCGTGATGCAGGAGGTGGTGAAACCTTCCGGTGAGAAGATTCGCGTAGACTGGCACGGCCACAGCGATCGCGGACTGGCCATCGCCAATTCCATGGCGGCGATTATCGCGGGCGCAAACTCGGTTCACGGATGTGCGATTGGTCTCGGCGAGCGCGTGGGCAACACGCAAATCGATCAGATGCTCGTCAATCTCAAGCTCATGGGTATCGCGCCCTGGGATCAGCAGGATTTGACGAAGTTGAAAGACTATTGCGTTGCGGTATCACGGGCGACAGGCGTGCCCATTCCGAAGAATTATCCGGTTGTGGGGGATGACGCTTTTCGCACCGCGACCGGCGTCCACGCGGCTGCGATCATCAAGGCGTACCACAAGAACGACATCGTGCTGGCGAACACGGTCTACTCTGGAGTTCCGTCGCATGTTTTCGGGATGGACCAGATCATTGATGTCGGACCGATGAGCGGCAAATCGAATGTGCTGTTCTGGCTGGAGCGCCACGGCATTCCGGCGAATGATGAAACCGTGGATCGCATCTATCAGCGCGCCAAGCAAAGCGACCACACCCTGACGGAAGCGGAAATTCTGGAATGCGTGCACGCCACCGCAAGCAGGAAAAATTGATCTTGGTCCGAATACCCATGTAGGGACAGCCGCCCTCGGCTGTCCGGTCGAACACAGCTCGACGGCTTATCGATGGCGCGATGTAAACTTGATCATCTCCAATGAACCAGACTCAACTGCACCATGCCATCCTCGGAGTCGGCGGCGTCGGTGGACTCATGGGCGCCTCACTGGCCCACGGCGGCGCAGCGGTCACGTTGGTCGTGCGGCGAGAAGCACTGGAACAATATCCAGCGCAGCTTCAACTGGAAAGCCCCTTTGGAAAGTTTTCAGTTCCGGTAGGCCGAGCGGCTGAAGTTCCTGCCTGCGATGTTCTTTGGCTTGCCACCAAGGCCACGCAACTGGACTCGGCGCTCGCCGCATTGACGCATCCCGAATCTGTCAAAGCCATCGTTCCGCTGCTCAATGGAATCGACCACATCGCGTTACTGCGCCGGAATTATGGCGCGGAGAAAGTCATTCCCGCGGCCATCGCAGTGGAATCCGAGCGCGTCGCTCCGGGGCACATCATTCATCGCTCGCCCTTCGCGCGATTGAATGTTCTTTCCACTGGACGCCCGCTGCTTGGTGAGACGCTCGATCAGTTGCAGCGCCTCGGCTTCGAATGCCGCTTCCTTGATGACGAGCCGAGACTCATGTGGACGAAGCTCGTCTTTCTCGCTGCCTTCGCGCTGACCACGACCGCTGCCGACAAAACGACCGGCGAGATCCTCTCCAATCCGCATTGGCGCGAACTTGGTCTCGGGGTGATTCGCGAGGCCTGTGCCGTCGCCGTGGCGGAAGGAGCAAAAATCGATGCCGACAACGTCATCGCCGGCGTGCTCAAAATGCCGGGCAACATGCGCAGTTCCATGCAGAAAGACGTTGAGCAAGGCAATCCGCCCGAACTCGACGCCATTGCGGGACCCATCCTGCGCGGAGCGCAAAAGCACGGGATCGAGATTCCGGCCACGAAAAAGCTGGTCGCACGTGTGGAGCAGAAGGCGGGGGTATCTCACTCCATCGCGTAAATGCAGCTTCTACCGGTGTTTCAAAGGCTCAGTCCGCAAGGCTGGTAATAGTTACCTGCGAAAGATCATTTCTATCGGCGCGGCCGCCGATTTGGCAGTCACCCCTTCGTCATGCTGATCCGTTCTAAGTAATCCCTAATCTATTCAGTACGTTGTAAACTGACGCCATACTTCCCATGAGCCCCTCGCGAGCGGACATGCCCGATCTCGCCCCTGCGCTGCCGCAGGAAGTCGCGCGCCTTGCCGCCTCGCCCGAAGTGCGCTCTGCGTTCAACTGGTTTCGCGCTCATGAGCCGCAATTCCTGCAATGGCAGATTGAAATGGCGCGCATTCCGGCGCCACCATTCGGAGAATCGGCGCGCGGCGACTGGCTGGCGGAGCGTTTTCGCGAAGTCGGACTCGACGATGTGCGCATCGATGATGTCGGCAATGTCTTCGGCACGCACCCCGGCTTCGGACGCCGCCACGTTGCTTTGAGTGCGCATATCGACACGGTTTTTCCCGCCAACACGCCGCTCAATATCCGGCAGCAGGGAAGCCGCATTTACGGCCCGGGAGTTTCCGACAATGGCGCTGGAGTCGCGGCCATGCTGGCCATTGCTGCGCTGCTCGGTGCGGTGCGCATCCGTCACGCCTTGCCGTTCGTTTTTATTGGCAATGTCGGCGAGGAGGGCGAAGGCGATCTGCGCGGCATGCGCCACATTTTTTCCACGCCGCGCTGGAAGGATTCGATCGCCCACAGCCTAGTGCTCGACGGCGCTGGCGCCGACACGATTGTCGCCGAAGCGCTGGGCAGCCGCCGCTTCGAAGTCATCGTGCGCGGTCCCGGGGGACATTCCTGGAGCGATTTTGGAGCACCGAATCCCATCGTGATCCTGGCCAAAGCAATCGACGCGTTTACCGCGACACCCGTCCCCTCCGCACCCAAAACGACGTTCAACATCGGCGTCATCCGCGGCGGTACTTCGGTGAATTCCATTCCTGAGTCGGCCAGCATGAAGGTCGATATCCGCTCGACCTCCATGTCGGAGATGGAACGGCTCGAGCAGTCGCTGCGCCTCGCCTTGAATCGCGCCGTAGAAGACGAGACCCTCGCGGCCGAGATGCGCTCCTCGGCGCAGAAACGGCCTTCGGGCGTCAATTGCGAAGTGGTGGTGATTGGCAATCGTCCCGCAGGCGAGTTGCAGGCTGGCGCACGCATTCTGCAGGTGATTCGCGCGGTCGATCTGCAGCTGAACAACACGGCGCAAGTTCAGCGCGCCTCTACCGACGCCAACATTCCGCTCTCGCTCGGACTGGAAGCCATCGCCATTGGCGGCGGCGGCTCGGGAGGAGGAGCGCACACTTTGCAGGAGTGGTTCGATTCCAATGGTCGCGAGCTGGCTCTCAAGCGCATTTTGCTCACCATGCTCGCGCTGGCAGGAGCAGGAGAATGAGCATAGGGAAATCATTGCTATCGGCGGTTATGTGGAACAGCGGCCAACCGGGTTCGCCTGACGCGGGCAGATTCCCGGTTCTAGACTCTGCGTGCATGCTCGTGCTCGCGAGTTGCGCGCTGAGCCTGATGGCAACCTCCTCGAAAGCTCAAAATGCTCCGGCTCCGGCGCCCGTCCCCAAAGCCGACGTTCTCTTCGTTCACGCCAATGTCTACACGGGAGTACCCGATAACACTCCCTTCGCTTCCATCGACCGCGAAGAGGCCATCGCCGTTCGCGGAGACCGGATTCTCGCTGTCGGCAAGACGCTCGATCTGCAAAAGTTCAAAGGCCCGGAAACCCAGGTGATTGATCTTGGCGGACATTTCACCATGCCCGGTTTCAACGATGCCCATCTCCATCTGGCCGATGCCGGCCAGCAAAAGCTGGAAGTGAATCTGGAAGGCGTGAAGTCGCTGGACGAACTGCGCGAGCGCGTCGCCGCCAAAGTCGAAACTGCAAAAGGCGCTGACTGGATCGTGGGCGGCGGCTGGGATGAAACTCTTTGGCCGGTAAAAGTGCTGCCCAACCGCTGGGATCTCGATGAAGTTTCCGGTGGACACCCGGTGTTTCTGCATCGGGTCGATGGCCACCTGGCAGTCGCCAACACGCGTGCGCTGCAGCTGGCGAGCATCACGATTGCCAGCCGGGATCCGCAAGGTGGACACATCGACCGCAATGATAACGGCGAGCCAACGGGCCTGCTCCGGGATACGGCGCAGTTCATCGTGCAAGGCGTGATCCCCAAGCCCAATCACGACAAAATGCGGCAGGGAATCGAAGTCGCCCTTGCTGATCTGGCCGAGCACGGCGTCACTTCCTGCCAGGATTACTCACCCGAGTGGGAAAACTTTCAGATCTTCGAAGAGCTGGAAAAAGATGGGAAGTTGACGGCGCGCATATCCGAGTGGCTGCCCTTCGACGATTCCGTGGACCAGCTCGAGAAAAAACGGGACTCGCACCCTCAGTCCGATCTCATGCTGCACACCGGCATGTTGAAGGGATTCATGGACGGCTCACTCGGCGGGCATACTGCCGCCCTCAGCGAGCCTTATTCCGACGACCCCAAAAACTCAGGCCTGCCCCGCTATGACAGCGAAAAACTGAATGCCATGACGAAAGAGCGCGTGCTGGCCGGATTTCAGGTTGGTTTCCATGCCATCGGCGACAAAGGAATTCAGATGGCGCTCGATGCTTTCGCTGAGGCCGAGAAAGCGGCGAAGGAAGCTAACGTGAAAGCGGCAAATGGGGGAAGCGACTACCGTCTCCGCATCGAGCACTCGCAGGTCGCGACTCCGGCGGAGATCGCGCTCTACAAGCAGTTGAAGATCATTGCCTCGATGCAGCCCAGCCATGTGCTCGACGACATGCGCTGGACCGAGGACCGTCTCGGGCCCAAGCGGTCCGTCTACGCCCATGCCTGGGCGTCATTTTTGAACAAAGGCGTGCTGCTCGCCTTCGGCACCGACTATCCTGTCGAGCCGGTGTCGCCCTTCCGCGGCCTTTACGCCGCCATCACGCGGCGCAGTGAAGACGGCAAGCAAGTATTTTTCCCCGAGCAGCGCATCACCATGGATCAAGCCATCGCCGCCTACACCACCGGTTCTGCCTTTGCGGAATTTGAAGAAAAAGAGATGGGCAAGCTCGCTCCCGGCATGCTTGCCGATTTCGTCGTGCTCGACCGGGACATCACTGCCGCCTCGCCCGAGAAGCTACTCGGCACAAAGGTTCTGCGCACCGTTGTGGGCGGAAAGACAGTATACGAAGCGCAGTAGCATACACCCTCAGGTTCGATCGGGCACGGCTCAGGAACAGCAAACGATTTACCCCTTTTCCGCGTCTAAGTCTCAATACGATTCAGGTAGCGTGTTGGCACCCTGCGCACCGTTTTGTAATGTTTTCGGTGGCAGATACGCCTCCAGTCACATCGCGTAAATAGGTATACTATTTAGGGCTACAAGTTCCGGAGGAATTGCATATTATGGGCGCAATGTGGATGCGCATGAAGGCTCATCGCTGGGCCTACACGCTGAGTATTCTGGCAACTCTCGCGGTCGGAATTCTGATCGGTACGATCGTCTCGTCAGAGGTCAAAGGCAAAGAAGGGCAGTCGGGCAAGAGCGAGGTTACGCCGCTCACCATACCATCCTCTTCGTCATCGGGCGGGAATGCCTTTTCCCAGCAATTATCGAACGCATTTGCCAGCGTTGCCAAGCAGCTTGAGCCGAGCGTGGTTAATATCAATACCGAATCCACCATCAAGAACCCGCATCGTCGCGGCGGTGGTCAGGGCGATGACGACGATAGCGGCAACATGGATGACTTTTTCAACCATTTCTTCGGTGGACCCGGCCAGGGTGGCCAGAATCCCTTCGGCCAGGGCGACGGATCGATCCGGGAGCGCTCGCTTGGTTCGGGCGTGATCGTCGATCCTAAAGGACTGATCGTTACCAACCGCCACGTTGTCGAGAAGGCAGACCGCGTTCGCGTTCGCTTCCAGGACGATCCTCCCGGTGTGCAGCATGACGCGAAAGTGATCGGCACCGACCAGGAAACCGATCTTGCAGTCATCGAGGTACATGTCGATCATGCCTTGCCCGCGGCGAAGATGGGCAACTCCGATAGCATGCAGGTGGGCGACTGGGTTCTTGCGGTGGGCAGCCCGTTCGGACTTTCCGAGACCGTAACCGCTGGCATCGTCTCCGCCAAGGGACGCGATATCGTTCCAGGCCGCCAGTTCCAGACGTTCATCCAGACGGATGCCGCCATTAATCCCGGCAACTCTGGTGGTCCGCTGGTCAACATGAACGGCGAAGTCATCGGCATCAACACGGCGATTCTGAGCGAAACCAACGCCTATGCCGGCGTGGGATTCGCTTTGCCTTCGAAGACCGTCGTCGAGGTCTACAACCAGCTTACCGGCCCTGAACACCGGGTCTCGCGTGGATCGATTGGCATCATGTTCGACGCAGTGGAGAATCCCGCGATCGCGCGCGTCTACGGCAACGGGAGCGGCGTAACCATCTCCAGTGTTGTGCCCGGCAGCCCTGCCGATCAGGCCGGATTGAAGGTCGGCGACACGATCACCACGGTTGACGGCAAGAAGGTCACGAAGGGAGCGGAACTCGTGGCAGACATTGCTGCGCGCAGGCCTGGATCGAAGGTGAATCTCGGCTTCGTGCGCAATGGCAAGTCGCAGGACACGGCCGTGATCATCGCCGATCGAGCGAAATTGTTCGCAGCGCGACTGGGCGAGGATCAGGAAAACGACGAGGAAAACTCGCCCAAGCCGAGCAAGTTTGGCGTGATCGTGCGCAAGGTTCCTCCCGAGATGGCCGATCGTCTCGACATCCCGCAAGGCAAAGGCGTGATCGTGCAGGATGTGAAGCCGGGCTCTTTCGCCGAAGACGTCAATCTGGGCCGCGGCGACATCATCCTGGAAATCAACAAGCAGCCGGTGAACAGCGAGGATGATTTTGCGCGCCTCGAATCGAGCCTGAAGAGCGGCCAGGATGTCGTCTTCCTGGTGCGGCAGCGCGGATCAACCAAGCAGGATGGAACCATCTTCCTGCCCGGTACACTTCCGTAACGGCATCCGCCCAACGGGAACTGGCACTGTAATCCTCAATCGAGGATGATTACAGTGCCGTTCTTTGTTGGGGCTTTTTGTATTTGCGAATGACTTTTCTTTTTCCAATGCGCTTTGCGGGATGTCGCGTGGCCTGCGCATTGACGCTCACTTGCGCTCTGGCTTCGGGAGCCAGAGCAATTCGTCAGAGTTCGAGCGGCGACTCGAATTCCGCGAAGGAACCTGCTTCTAAAAGCACGGCAGCGCACAGCCCAACAACCAAGAAAACCGCCTCGGGCTCATCAGCAAGTTCGGGGAGCAAGACACACACAGCCTCAACCGGCAAACGTTCTTCGCGCAGGAGATCGGTTCGCGTCCGTGGACAGCAGAAAATCGATTCGGAACGTGCCCTGCAGATTCAGACAGCGTTAGTCCGTGAGCATTATCTGACGGGCGAGCCAACTGGAAAATGGAATGAGGCGAGCGAAGACGCGATGCGCCGCTACCAGGCCGACCATGGTTGGCAGACGAAAGAGGTTCCTGATTCGCGCGCGCTGATCAAACTTGGCCTCGGCCCGAGCAACGACCATCTGCTCAATCCCGAAAGTGCGATGACCACATCGCCCGTCGCACCCAAAGCCGCAGCGATGCCGACCAATTCGCATACTGCGACTCCCGCATCCGATCCGCCTCCGGCTTCAAATCCCATGCCGGCCTCGAACCCCGTCCCCGGCAATCCTTCCAGCCCACAATAATGCGACAAAGCTGAAGTCGCCCGATGGAAGCGGATTACAGTTCGCTCCACACGTCTTTGAATTCGTAAAAGCCCCGCCTTCCGGCTAGCCATTCGGCGGCGCGGACCGCTCCTTCGGCGAAGCCTCGACGTGACTTCGCATCGTGGCAGAGATAAATCCGGTCGAGGTTCGATTCGAAAACGACCTCGTGCAAGCCCACGACCTCACCTTCGCGGAACGAAGTAATCTCCAGCTCATTGCCGCCGCTCGCCTCGCGGATTACGCGCCGAATCGCAATGGCCGTGCCCGAAGGGGCGTCTTTCTTGTGAACGTGATGCCTTTCGAAGATCTGCCCGGAATAGTCGTGGCGCAGCGCGGATGCTGCGGCGCGAGCGGCCTCGAGAAATACATTCACGCCGAGAGAAAAATTCGCGCCGTAGACGAATCCAGCGTCATGCTCCGCAACCATTTTCCGCAAGCGATCGACTTCGGAATACCAGCCGGTCGTGCCCACCACCATGTTCACTCGGGCACGCAGGCAGGCTTCAATATTGCTGACAACAGAATGAGGCGTCGTGAAATCGATCACCACGTTGATGTCGCGAAGTTTTTCTCTAGTCAGGGCCGCGCCATCTGCATTTTCTTTCGAATCAACGGAGCGAACGTGATGCTTGCGCTCCGCCGCGACTTCGGCGACTAGCGAACCGGTTTTCCCACGACCGAGAACAAGAAGATTCATGAGATCAATTTATCGCCGCTAAACCACCGCGCCGATCAGAATGATTATTCCACGATTCTATTGCGGGCGTTCCTAAGCGAAGACTTCAGGATCGAGTTCTGAAAAGAATGTCTTGTGCAGGCGCTGTATCACTTCCGGAACTTCATCTTCTTCAATGACGAACGTGAGGTTGATCTCGGAAGCGCCCTGCGAGATCATGCGAATCTTTTTGTCGGTCAGTTCGCGGAAAACCTGTGCGGCCATGCCTGGAGTATTGCGCAAATTTTCACCGACCAGGCACACGATCGCTTTTCGTCCTTCATATTTCACATCGGCCAGCTTGGCCAGATCGGCCGCCAGCGCCGGAATTGCCTGATTCGAGTCGACCGTCAGCGAGACGCTCACTTCCGATGTGGAGACGACATCGACTGAGACTTTGTGCCGGTCAAAGGCCTCGAAGATGGCGCGCAGAAATCCATGAGCCAGCAGCATGCGGGGCGCGGCCACATCCACGATGGTGATGCGTTTTTTGGCGGCGATGGCCTTGAAGATATTCTTGCCCTGCGGAGCGCGGGTCGTAATCCGCGTGCCTTCGCACGACGGATTGCGTGAATTCAACACGTAGACGGGAATGTTTTTCTGGATCGCTGGCAAAACCGTCGCAGGATGCAAGACCTTCGCGCCGAAGTAAGCGAGTTCCGCGGCTTCGTCGAACCCGATGACTTTTATGCGCCGCGCCTCAGGACAGATGCGCGGATCGGTGGTGAGAATGCCGTCGACATCGGTCCATATTTCGATGCGTTCCGCGTTCAGCCCTGCTCCGAAAATGGCCGCGGAAAAATCGGAACCACCGCGGCCAATGGTGGTTGTAATTCCGGCGCGGCTGGAACCGATGAAACCACCCATCACCGGAACCTTGCGGGATGCGACGAGCGGCTGAACTTTTTCCTGCAACTTGGCATTGGTCTCTTCAAATTGCGGAACGGCCTGCATGTAGGCGCTATCGGTGATCAGGACCTCCCGGGAGTCAACATGAACACCTGCGAGTCCGCGAGCCGCAAAGGCGGCGGCGACGATCTTGCTGGAAAGCATCTCGCCGAAAGCGGCAACGTGATCGGTGGTGCGCGGCGTGATTTCGCCCACTGCGGAAATGCCGCGCAGCAACTCGTCCAAGGCCTCGAAATCAGCGCCAATTTCCGAGTGAAATTCAGTGAAGAGCGCCGTGCCCAGAAGTTCGCTGGCGGTATTGTAATGACGTTCCTGCAATGACCGGCACAGTTTCAGCGCAGTCTTGCGTTCGCCAGCGCCGGCGGCTTTGGCCATTTTCAAAAGCGTGTCTGTGACCTTGGCCATGGCGCTGACCACGACCACTGGATTTTGTGCCAGCCGTGCTTGCACGATGGAGGCTACGCGATCGATGGCCTTGGCGTCTTCGACGGACGTCCCGCCGAATTTCATGACGATCATTCGCCGGGCCTCGGGAGGAAAGAGTTGTGGCGCGGGAGACCCCTCGCTTCGCCTGGGCGTTTCTTCGATAAAGCCGGGCTCCGCTCGGGATGACGCAGCCTTTGAGGTTGGTTGAACATGCCGACGCGACGCCGAGTCATCCCAGATATCCCTTGGCTTTGAGGAGTTCGGCATTGAGCACGGCCGCGCCAGCGGCTCCGCGGATCGTGTTGTGCGAGAGCACGGTGAACTTCCAGTCGAGCACGCCGCAGGGCCGCAGGCGGCCAACGACCGCGGTCATGCCCGCTCCCATGTCCACATCGAAACGCGGCTGCGGACGGTCATTGGCATCGACGTAAACGATGGGCCGCTCAGGGGCGCTGGGCAACTTCAATTCCTGTGGCTCGGCGCGATACGCGGTCCACGCGTCGATGATTTCTTCCGGCTTGGCTTTTTTCTTGAGACGAATCGACACCGACTCGGTGTGTCCATCTTCTACTGCCACGCGATTGCACTGGGCGCTCATGGCAAAGCCGCCGGGGATGACCTTCGACCCGTTCAGCTGGCCGAGCAGTTTGCGCGTTTCCTCTTCCATTTTTTCTTCTTCGTTCTTGATGAAGGGAATCACGTTGCCCAGAATGTCGAGCGACGCCACGCCGGGATATCCCGCGCCACTCACCGCCTGCATCGTGACAGCCATGACGGTTTCAAGGCCGAAGCGCTGATGCAGCGGAGCGAGCGCGAGCACCAGTCCGATCGCCGAGCAGTTGGGATTGGTCACGACGTAGCCGCCGGATTTCTTGCGCCAGCCCTGAACGTCGATCAGCCTGACATGTCCGCCATTCACCTCGGGGATGACGAGGGGAACGTCTTCTTTCATCCGCAGCGCGCTGGAGTTCGACACCACGGCACAACCGGCCTCGGCGAAACGCGGCTCCAGTTCGGCAGCGATGGCTGAGTCGAGGGCGGCAAAAATAACTTTCGGAGCTCCCTCGGATGTGGCCGGGGAAACTCGCATCTTCGCGACGGCCGCAGGAATCGGCGTCTTCAGGCGCCAGCGCGCGGCGTCGGAGTAGACCTTTCCCTCCGAACGGTCGGAAGCGGCCAGCCATGCCACTTCGAACCAGGGATGGTGCTCGAGCATCTGAATAAATCTTTGCCCCACGACGCCGGTCGCGCCGAGAATACCTATAGGAATTTTGTGGTTCATAAGGTACTTGGGATTCTATAACAAGCGCTCGAACAAGCGATGGGAACAAGCAGCAGGGGCGTGGGCCAGGTGTGGTGCGCCTTCCGGCAAAAAGCAGGTTCCTCGACTGTGCTTTCTGGCGCTGGTTGCGCCAGAAATGCTCGCTCGGAATGACAAATCTCTGGTGACGGCGCACGAAGTAACCCGCTCCTTGTAATCGTTCAGTTCGTGCGCCGGAGTGCCAGCAGGGTCAAATCGTCGTGCGGGGGGCGCCCGTTCACAAAGCCGCGGTAATCTTCGAGGCAAGTGGCGACCAACTCTGCGGGCGGCTTGGTGGCATTCTGTCGCACCAGGCGCGTCACGCGGTCTACGCCGTACTCGTCGTCTGCGCCCCGGGCTTCGGAGAGGCCGTCGGTGAACAGGAACATGGCGTCTCCGCGCTCCAATTGCAACCGCGTCGCGGAAAACTCGCCTTCACAGAACATGCCCAGCGGCAGTCCTGTGGACTCCACGCGCAGCACGCCGCCACGTCCCACGACGATGGCCGGCAAATGGCCGGCATTATGAATCTCGACTTCGCCGGTCGCCTTTGCCTGCCCGCACACCAGTGTGGCGTACTGACCGGCCAAAGCGCTTTCACAGAGAACGCGATTCGCCCGCGCCACGATTTGTCCGAGCGGGAGGGCCATTCCCGCCAGGCTGCGAAATAAGGCATGGAGATGAGTCATCAGCATCGAGGCGGCCACACCTTTGCCGGAAACGTCACCAACCGCGAAGAAAAGATGTCCGTCGGAAGGAATCAGGTCGCAGTAGTCGCCGCTGACGGGACCCGCCGGAGAGTAGTAATAGCTCGTGTCCCATCCACCGGCGGAAAGTCCAGCTTGGGGCAAGAGCTTGCGCTGCACCTCCGAAGCCAGATCCAGATCGCGTTGCAGCGCGTCCCGTTGCATCTCGGTCAAGTGATCGAGGCAGTAGCGCACCAGCGGATCAGCCAGTAAGCGATCCCGTTCTACTGTGTCGTGGCACTCTTCGCACAGCCCGTAGGTGCCCTTATGCATGCGTTCCAAAGCCGCATCGACTTCGTTCAGCAAGCCGGCCAACCCGGTGTTTTGCGGCGCGAGCGCGATCGCCTCTGCCAGCCGGCGCTTGCGAACCTCCAATTGTGTGTGCAGAAAAGAAACTTCCAAGGTAGCCATGGCAACCTCGCAAGACACTAGACGGTTGCTCAATTAGATTCGATCCGCGGAGTTTCGATTCGCGTTTCAGGTGGGGGAATGAGCTATTTATGCTGTGGCGGCGCGCCCATGGCATATTCGGTCAGCGGGCCGAATTTCTTCTTTTCCGCATAGAGGCGCCAACGCCGGAAGACGATGCGCAGGCTGGCCATGACCGGAATCGACAAATAGATACCCAGGATGCCGGCCACCTCGCCTCCCGCCATTACTCCGAAGATTGCGGCCAGCGGATGCAGTTCCACACTTTTGCCCATGATGCGCGGTGAGGATACGTAATCCTGAATCATGCGCCAAACGATGAGGAACACCACCAGTACAATCCAGTGCTGGTAACCGATCAGCAGGGCGACGCTGACAATGATCAACCCCCCGGCCAGCGGTCCGACCACCGGAATGAATTCGAGCAGCCCCCCGATTGTTGCCAGCACCAGGGAATTGCCCACACCCAGGATCCAAAGAGCGAGTGAATAGACCAGCAGTGTGAGGGCGGCGAGAATCAGCTGGGCGCGGATGAAGTGCGCCAGCATCTGGTTTAAATCGTTGAAGACGTTTTGCAGAAACTCTCGTTGCGGGCGCGATGGCATGGTCGAAAGAAGAAACTCGCTGAAGGCGCGCCCATCTTTCAGAAAGAAAACTGAAAGCAGAGGAACGACCACAAGAAGCCACGCCTGCTTGGCCACATCGGCGGCGCGCAATCCCAACCAACTCACCAAATCCTCCACCTCGCCGCGGTGATTTACCAGGAATGTTTGCACCATCTGTGTGGTAGCGCCACTCCAGCCATGCTGGTCGGCAATCTCCTTGGCTATCTGGCCGGAACTGAACTGAGTGATCATACCGGGCAGGGATTGGCCCAGCCGTGCGCCTTCGCGCGTCACCTTCGGACCCACGCCCACAAAGAACAAGACCACCAGTGCCAGCAATAGAACGTAAATGACTGCGATCGCCCGGCCGCGCCCCTTCAGTAGTTTTTCCAGATTGTTCACTAAAGGGCTCATCAGATAGGCGAAGAAAATCGCGAACAGGAACGCGATGAGCGTCGCCCGCGCAACGTAGAGAAATCCCAGGCCGAGCGCGAACAGCAGCACCGTAACTATAGCCCGCGCCGTACGTGAGTCGGTCAGGAGCACTAGACTTTCCAGGGGTGGTCTCGATTCTGACGCCGGTCGGAAGCGCTAATCCCGGATGACTTCCGTATTATCGGCAGGAATCGCCACCTTCATAAGCTTAAACTGATCTTGATCGTTGACCCAAAGAGCCCACTCGAAGCTTTCGCTTTTCAAATTCAAACGCAGCAGTTCGTGCTCGGCCCCTCGAATCGTTACCTTCTCTTTTCCCGCGACTTCCAGGCGGATGCGCATGGAAGTGCGATCCTGAGGAACGAGGGCGCCGAATTCTCCTCCGCCTTGGAGGCATTTGAAATTTCCGGCTTCATTTTTGCAGTACGCCGCGAGATAGCGCCAGATCAGCACTTCCCGCTGGACAAAAAAATTATTGTCGAGAATCACGGATGTGCTCGGCATGAGAAATGACTGCTCGGCGGGCTTGCCGTTGGCGGCGGTGGAGATCTTCTCCAGCAGGAATTCGTTGCTGGGCAGCACGCTCAGCGATCCGCCGGTCGATTGGCTCCATTCATAGCGAATCAATTCTCCGCTGGACGTGATGGCGAGTTCGGACTTCTGGCTGACGGGGTCGGAACCGGTGGTTTCCTTCAGCTGCGACTTGATGACATTTTCGCCATTGAACTCTTCGATCTTGAAAGTTTCGGTGATGACGCGCTGGCCTCGAACGAATACGCCAAAAGATCCGGAATCGACCGCCTGCGGGCCAGAGGGCTTGCCTTTATCTTTCTTGTCTGCGGCCACAGCCACGACTGCACACAACAGCGTGAGTGCTGTTGCCCAGCGCCTTGCCAATGCGAGAGTCACTCCCCTTCTCCTTCTTCGCTGCGGATTGCAATAGCTTTCAGCCGCAGTGCCTCGGCGATTTCCGCGGCAATTTCTTCCACCGTGCGGTTGCCGGTTTCAATTCTTATTGCCGCCGCTCGATATCCGTCGAGGCGCCTTTGGTACAGATCGCGAAATTGATCGCTGCTGCGCAGCAGCGGACGCTCCGTTCCCGCCTGGCTCGCCTGTTCTGAGCAGCGTCGCCACAATTCCTCGACAGAAGCATCGAGAAAAACTGTTGGCAAGCCTGCGGCTTTCAGCAGCTCCGCATTCGCCGTCTGCACGAAAGCTCCGCCCCCCAAGGCAATGATTCTCGGTATTCCGCCTGCCAGTTCTCGAAGCACGTACAGTAGCGCTTTTCGCTCCGCTTGCCGGAATACTGTCTCGCCTGAATCGCGGAAAATCTCGGCAATCGGGCGTCGTTCCAGCCGTTCGATGCGGTCGTCGAGATCTTCAAAGACCCAGTTGACCCGCTCAGCCAAGGCACGACCGACGCTGGTTTTGCCCGCGCCCATGAAGCCGACCAGGAAAACGGCATTCACCGCCTGGCCGTGACCTTCGAGCCGGCTGCGTTGCCGAAGTCCTTCGCGCTTCCGGGCTTGGCTTGTGCCAGCGTTTGCCGCGCGCGCCTTTTTCTCGCGAGCTCGTGCCTGGCGAGCTTTACCCGTCTTGCCGGATTTCTTTTTCTTGGCTATTTTGCGGTGCGTTTTCTGAGGTGGATTTTACCACTGAAGCTGCGTAGTACCACGGTGGAAGAGACGGCGGCCCTACCCATGGTACCCATGAAGGTACGTCCTGCCTGGACGTCGAACCAGGAGTGAGTCTTGGGTTGAAGAGGAATATCGTCGCGCACCTCGCCTTTCACAGAGCTTGCACTCACGTCGGCCGATGTGTTGTCGGGCACAATTGCTTCGATGTCGCCGCTGTGGCTGGTCAGGCGGTATTCGCCGCCATCGCCAAAATCACCGGCGTAGTTGATAGCTCCACTGGTGGAAATCACCTGAACCAGCGGTCCGGTCACGTGATCGAGTGTGACCACGCCGCTCAGAGAGTCAACTTCGACGTGTCCCTCCTGAACGTTGGAGAGCGTGACTGCGCCATTCAGCGTTTTCACGTGTACGTGGGCGTTGGAGATGTCGTGCACGTCGACAGTCGCTCCCGCGCCTTCCAGCGTCACGTCGCCATGCAGCTTTTCCGCGCGCAGGGTTCCCGTGCTCGAGTGCAGCGTTATGCTGGCGTCGGCAGGCGCAAAAATCTCGTAATCGACCCGTCCAGTCTCCGGATCCGCGCCGGGCAGCAAATGCGATTGAACTTCCACGCGATTGCCGGCCTGATTATTGTCGACTTCGACTTTATCAGAGTGAAGAATTGCGTTGATCAGCACCGTGTTGCCGGTGGAAGGCTTGACGGAAATCGATCCGTAAGGATTGTTGACAGAGAGTCCTGCCTTGGGTCCGACGTTGAAGCGATATTCCTTGTGGTTCTCGGCGACGAGAGTTCCTGCCATCGCGGTGGTCACGATCAATGCGCCGATGCCGAGCGATTTCATTGTGCGCCAGTTCATAAGATTCCCCGAGTCCCGCCTCTGTGCGCAGCCATACATTATGGCAGAGAACGATCCATCGCCAGCTCAAAAAGCATGGCTTTTTGCTGATAAGCCTCGAATAGCGTGCGCCGCGCCTCCTCGTCGTAGGGATTGGCGTCGGCGATGCTCTTCGCATCTTGAATATATTGGTTCGCGTGACGGAGATTTTCCGCGTATTGCGCCTGCGTGGCCGGCGATTGCGAGGCGATCTCCTGCAATAGGTCGTCGTCATTGAGTCCGGCAATCACCGAGTCGGAAACGATGGCGGAGGAAGTCGTGGGTACGCTGTTGGATTCCACCTGCCGCATCTGCTTTTCGTGCAAAATACGGATGCTTAGAGCGAGCAAGAGAACGGCAGTAGCCGGAACCAGCCATCGTCCCCAGAACCATCCTTTAGCAGACCATGGCCGATCGAGATTCCGTAGCAACGACTGGTCGGCGTGGGGCGGGTGAATCAAACCCTCCCGCCGCAGAGCGATCTCAATGGAATTCCAAACGCGCGGGCTGGGTTCGTCACTCTCGCGCAGTTCCGTTGCCGAGGAGGCTATCAACAGAAGTTCCTTCACTAAAGCCGAGCACTCGGGACAAGATTTCAGGTGGGCCTGTTGTTCGGCAGTGCCGCCTTCGTCAATTCCTGCCAGGCTCTCCTGCAACTCAACGCAAGTCATACCGCTCTCCCCAAGCCTATGCCGCAACAGTGTAACGTTGTTCCATGTGGCTTGCAGCCTTTTTGCCTCTGCCAAAGTTACTGCCGGTGCCCAGTCTGCGCTGGCTTTCCGTTTTGAGCCTTCAGTTCGTTCCTTGCCTTGTTAGTCTTGCCCGTGCTTGACGCCCCGTCGACCCGGCCGCCTGTTTCGTCCTTCAGGACTGCTCGGCTTTCTCTGTCCGATTCATCCTGAGCATGTCCCGCAATTTCATGCGGGCTTTATGCAGTTGAGACTTGCTGTTGCCGATCGAGCACCCGACGATGGCCGCGATTTCATTGTGCTCGTAGCCTTGCACATCGTGCAGCACAAAGATCGTCCGATAACCCGGTGGCAGATCGTCTACTGCCTTTTGCAACTGCAACCGGTCGATCGATCCAGCCAGCGCCAAATCTTCCGCCCCGAAATCCTTTCTCGGCGAATCGTCTTCGGCGGCCTGACCCGTCTCTTCCAGCGAAATGACAGCCAGGCTCTTTTTCCTCAAGTGCATCAGCACCACATTCACGCTCAGCCGATGCAGCCACGTCGAAAATGCCGACTCACCGCGGAAGGTTGCAATCTTGCGATAGAGCTGCAAAAACGCTTCCTGTGTGAGGTCCTCTGCCTCGGCCGTATTCGCCGTCATGCGCAAACACAGCGAGTAAACCCGTCGCTTATGCCTGTCGTAAAGAGCCTGGAACGCATCGGCGTCTCCCTGCTTGGCCCGCTCGATGGCTCGCGCTTCGTCGAGCTCATTTGGCGTTCGCTGTCGTTCTTGTGGCTCTCGGTCGGTCAAGTTGCACTTTTCCGGCCGCAATCCGTCAGATGCGGCTAACTATCTTTACGTTGTATGGCTTGCGGGCTTTTGCGTGGACACTAAAGTAATGCCTGTATTCAAAATTCAGGAGCAAATCTCCAGTTCTTTGAATCCCCGGATTGGTGTTTAGTCCCCGAAGAAATCCTTTGTCTGCTCGGGTTTGAAAAGCCCAACTTCACTGATTTTAACCCGGTCCCGAATTCGGAGTCGCGATCTTCGAAATTTGGTAGCTTTTTCGATCACGAAGAAGCGCTGTGGGCCGTCGTAATTGTCTCTAACCCGTGCGCGTGCGGGCCGGTTTCCCGCAGCCGCAGCAGAATCGAAAGAGCCATACCAACGAATCCCAGCACGGAAAAAATCCACATGCCCAACGCATATCCGCCGGGGTTGTCGAGGCCGGCATGCGCGTAGTCGTTTGCACTTCCGATGAGCAGGTTCAACAGAAAGAAGCCAATCTGCTGGATCAACGTCATCAGTGCGTAGGCGGTGCCCAGGCGTGACTGATCGACGATATAAGCGACGGAGGGCCACATCACTGCCGGAATCAGCGAGAATGCAATTCCCATTAATGTAACCGGAACGTAGAGAGAGACCGTAGAGTATGCCATCATCAGATACACAGGCATCAGCAGAAGCGAACCGAACATCATGAACCAGGCGCGCTTTCCCACGCGATCGACCAGCAATCCGAACAGCGGAGTGGCGATCATGGCAGAAAAGGGGAGCAGGCTGTTGAGGCTGCCTGCGAGCTTCAGCGAAGAGATGCGGGCCGCTTCTGTGGCGGCCACGCCTCCATGCGCGGCCAGGATTTTATTGGTGAAGAAGTCGATGGCAAAGGTACGGAACGGGAAGATGGCGGAATAAAACGTAAAGCAGAGGCCAACCACCAGCCAGTAAGAGAGGTCATAGCGGAAGATGCCCTTGAACTCGAGTTTGTCGGTCTGGCCAGCCTTGCCCAGCTCGTATTGCTTTTCGGCGCGGCTTTCGAGTCCCCAGTAAATGAGCGAGCAAACCACGGCGAGCAGGGCAGCTCCTACCGCGATCAGCAAAGGCCGCTGCCAGCTCGGCTCGCCCGCAGGCCCCTTGGGATAAAACGCGCGACTCGCCCAAGTCGGCGAATTGTCGGCGGCCACGGAAGCGAGCCGCGCGATGGTGAGGTTGATGCCAAAGGCGAAGCTGAGCTCTTTTCCCTTAAACCATTTTGCGAGGGCCGTAGTCACCGCTACGATCATCGATTCGGCACCGAGGCCCAGCACCGTCCGACCCGCAATCATGGTCGCCGCGCTACCGTGTGCGGCCGTTATGGCCGCGCCGATGAGGCAAATCATGGCGAAAGCCAGGATTGCCTTCTTCGTCCCGATCCGGTCGATGATGATTCCCCCGACGAGCAGGGTCAGAACGGCCGCCAGGCTGTAGCTGGAGTTGAGCCAGCCGAACTGCGTCGCCGAGAATCCCAGATGATCGATGAAAATGCGTTCGAGCGCATTGATGCTGTCGTAAATGTAGTAATTCCCGGCCATGGCTACGCTGACAAAGATCAGAACTGCCCAGCGGTAGGAGACGGGAGGTTGAGGACGGGCGCTTTCAGCCATTCGGGCTCTTTTCTGCAGAGGTTAGGATGACGACTGCACGAACGAAGAAGATTAGCAGAGTTGCGCTTCTAGCTCCTAGCTGTCGGCTTCGAGGGTGAACGATTTTTCCGGGATGGAAATCGAAGCTGAGTTTCATCCTGATCCATCAGAAAGTTTCTGAGACATTCAGGAATGCCCTGATAGGAAGGTGAGTGACCGTCACGCATTGCCGAGACGATCTGATGGATACAGAGAAACAGGATAAACAGGGCTGTGATGGCGGCGACGATCCGCGAGGCGGCGCGGCTCCACAAGCTAAGCGCCAGAAGTGCGAGCACCACTAAAGAGATGGCAGTCGTTCTGCGCATCGAGGGTGGTTTCCAGGCTCAGATTAAAGCGGCGACGAACGCTAGTAAGTGACCTCAATCACTACTGAGGTTCAGCTCCCCACGTATCTCGCGTACAAACTTCGCGCGACGGCTGTATCGGTCGTGCCTTTGATGATCGCCCGACCGTCGGGGAACAGTGTCATCTCATAGGGCTCATGCCAGAACTTGAGCACGAAGTCGTTGTGCCGGACCGTGCCGTGCGGCCGCAGCCTGCGCTCAAGTTCCACGAAGTCAATGGGGCGTTGCCTTTCATGAATCTGCACGGAATTCCTGCCGCATAGCGTAATGTGCGGCCTTCCCTCGCCAGCCAGATGGATGAAATCACGCTCGCCGCAGGCGCGGCAACCGGCGCGCGTCGTCGCCGCCGAAATTTCGGCGTGCTCGTTCGTCCATACATCGAAGGAAAGCAGCGTGCGCCGCGCGCTGGCTGCGCCAACCACAAACTTTAACGCCTCGGTCGCGGCGATCGATGCCACCAGATTCACTGCCGAATTGAGAATGCCCGAGGTCTCACAGGTTTCCACCATGCCATGTGGCGAGTCGGGGAAAATGCACGCCAGACACGCGGTTTGCCCGGGAATGATGTTGAGAGTTACGCCATAGCTTCCCACGGCAGCCGTGTAGATCCAGGGAAGGCAGCGTTCCACCGCGTAGTCGTTGATCAGATAACGAGTCTCGAAGTTATCGGTGCCGTCGAGGATCAGGCCCATTCCAGCGAGCAGTTCCTCGATGTTGGCAGGAACGAGATCTTCGGCCTTCGATTCCACTGCAATCTCCGAGTTGAAGGCAGCAATTTTTCGTGCGGCAGCAATGGCTTTGGGCAGAGATTCGGCCGCATCCTTTTCGTCGAAAAGCGATTGCCGTTGCAGATTGCTCGGCTCGACATAATCGCGATCGATAATGCGCAGCGTGCCTACGCCCGCGCGTGCCAACAACCCGGCGAGGGACGAGCCGGTTGCCCCGCAACCGACGATGGCAATGCGCGCCGCCGAAAGTTTTTTCTGTCCTTCGGCGCCGATGCCGGGGAACAGTACCTGCCGCGAATAGCGGTCATTGTGCGCAGAGCCGTCATCCGCCGTTCCTCGAAGTTTTCCGGCGCCGGGAGTTTCAAAACCGTGCTCCGGCGATTGGGTTTCGTGTCCGTTACCTTTGGGGCGTTCCCGTGCCAAGGAGGTCATCAGTTCCACGCAGTAAAACCTTTATTATAGGTCTGGATTAGTGTGGCATCGATGGTGAACAGATTTGGGTAGTTGATCAATTTGAATTCTTCCAGCGAGGGCGTCATCCCGCGGGCCCGCGTTCTCACCAGCGGGCCGAGGGATCTCCCGAAGCACGGGCCATTGGTCGCGGGAGATTCCTCGCTTCGCCTGAAGAACAACTTCGCTCGCGATGACGCAATCTTGGGGAAAGGACTCGGCTTGGAATTCAAACTGGCCCACTACCCGGACCGCCATCTGGAGCTTGCGTACAACGGCATTCGCGTTCTGTTCCATCGAAGTTATTTAACGTCATTTGACATTTAGCGCCCGAATCGAACACCCAGGTCTTGGAACGCAGAGCTGACTACGCTAAGGCCCAAGGACATACGTTTGTCGAGCTGTTTCGCGACATTTTCAACGGTGAGAACCCGTCTGCGCCAAACCGCGGCTGCGACTTTCCTGGCGGCACTGTTCGTGATCAGCCTGTCCGGGCTGGCGAACGCGCAGGAGCAGGAACCCGGTGCCGGGCCAGTTTCAAAGTATGAGGGCAAGATTGTTGAATCCATTCAACTTCCCGGCGTGGTCGAGCGCGAACGCGCGCATTTTCTTGGATTGCTTCCGCAGAAGGCCGGCCAGCCGCTCGACCACACGCTTGTTGGCGACAGTATCCGCGCTTTGTACTCGACCGGCCGCTTCAGCGATATAGAGGCCGAAGTCGCACCTTCGGGCGACGCCGTTGTGCTTACTTTCACCACATCAGCCAACTTTTTCGTGGGCGCAGTGAACGTGGAGGGTGCGCCATCGCGCCCAAGTTCGAACCAGATCGTCAACGCCTCCAAATTCCAGCTCGGCGAGCTCTACACGCAAGACAAGCTCGACCGCGCCCTGAATAACGTCCGCCAATTGATGCAGGAGAACGGGTACTACCGCGCCCGAGTCACGGCCGAGAGCACTTCGAATCTGTCGACGCAGCAGGTGGATATTCTCATTCACACCACTCCGGGCGTCCCGGCGCACGTCGGCGTCGTGAACGTAACCGGCAGTTCGGGACTTTCTGCGACAGAAGTGCAGGACATCGCACATATGAACGGGGGCGACCGCGTGAGTTCGATCCGCGTCAGCGACTCGCTAAGGCACGTGCGCAAGCACTTTCAAAAACAGAATCGCTCACTGGCCCAGGTGGAAATCACCGACCAGCAATATCGCGAAGCGACGAACTCAGTCGATTTCACCTACAAGATCGATCCCGGACCCCTGGTTGTGATTTATGCGACCGGCTTTCACATCAGCAAGGGCGTTATGAGAAAAGAAATACCGGTCTATGAAGAGGACGCCGTCGATGACGACCTGCTCAACGAGGGCATGAGGAACCTGGTTGATTACATGCAGACCCGGGGCCACTTCGATGCCAAGGTCAGCATCCAAAAACAATACGATGCCCAGGTCATGCGCATCACTTACCGGATCGATCCCGGGCCCGTGCACAAACTCGTCCTGGTCGAGATTACCGGGAACAAGGATTTTCTCGACACGCGCAAGCTGAAATCCTATCTGCAGATTCAGCCGGCGAGCCGCTTCGTCAGTCACGGGCGCTATAGCGGCAATCTGCTGCAAGCCGATGTCGCCACTCTGGAAGGACTTTACCGGTCGAATGGATTTCGCGACGTGAAGATCGAAACCAAGGTCGAGGACAATTACCGTGGGTCGGAAAACAAACTGGCCGTCCAGTTCCTCATCAGCGAAGGCCCAAGAACACGGATCGGAGCGGTACACCTTGTCGGCAACGAAAAAATTGTTTCCAGCGCGCTTCCGGAACTGAGCACCCAAATCGGCCAACCATACTCGGAGGCCGATTTGGCCAGTGATCGCGAAAGAATCCTCAATTATTACTTTAACCACGGATTCCCAAATGCTTCTCTCGACATTACAACCAAGGCTGGCAGCGAACCCAACCGCGAAGACGTCACCTTTACCATCCAGGAGGGGGAGCTATTCACGGTCAATCAGGTCATGATCTCGGGCATGGAGCACACGCGCGACTACGTCGTCGACAGAGAAGTCCAAGTCAAGCAGGGACAGCCGCTTAGCCAGCAGGATCTGCTCAATACCCAGACTCGGCTTTACGATTTGGGCATCTTCAGCCAGGTCGACACCGGAGTGCAGAATCCGGAGGGAACCGATCCGCAGAAAAATGTTTTGGTTCAGGTCGAGGAGGCCAAGCGCTATACGTTCACTTATGGCGGCGGGCTCGAATTTGAAACCGGCCTGCCCGCCGGCTCGACCGCGCCCACCGGATCGACAGGAGTCAGCCCCAGAGTCGAATTTGACGTGACGCGCCTGAACGTCGGCGGACGCAATCAGACGCTGGCGTTTCAGTCCCATGTAGGACGACTGCAGCAGCGCGGCCTGATCAGTTACACCGTTCCCAAGCTGTTCGACAGCGATAAATTCAAACTCATCTACACGATTTTTTACGACAACAGCCTCGACGTGTCGACTTTCACATCGCAACGGCTGGAAGGAAAGATCGATCTGCGGCAACAACTGGGCAAGTCGGCGATTGAGCCGGAGACGCACCTTGGCGTTAACACGATTACCTACCGATTTGAATTTCGACGCGTAAAGGCTACGGACTTCGCAACCGACTTCTCTCCCGGCGAGATTTCTCTTCTGTCTCTGCCCGCCACGGTGGGGGGGCCCGGATTTACCTTCATCCACGACCGCCGCGACAATCCTCTGGAGAGCACGAAGGGGGACTACTTCACGCTCGACGGTTTTACGGCCTCGAGCTACTTCGGTTCGGAAGCAGACTTCGGGCGCGTCCTGGGGCAATACTCAACGTACTATTCTCTGGGCAAGGCCCGGCCGGGACATCAGTTCGTTTTTGCCCGCTCTACCAGCGTTGGTTTACAGCAGCCGCTTCGCAATACCCGCGTGGTCCCGCCGGGGGCCTGTCCGGTCAATCCACTGACGAACGAGACCACCTGTACCGGCTTCTCGCTCATTCCGCTGCCCGAACAGTTTTTTGCCGGGGGCGGCAACTCCCATCGCGGCTTCGGGTTAAATCAAGCAGGCCCCCGCGATCCTACTTCCGGGTTTCCGCTTGGTGGTACCGCGCTTTTTGTGAACAGCATCGAGTTGCGGTTTCCAGAAACCTCATTGCCGTACCTTGGGGAAGGGTTCGGGTTTGCGATTTTTCACGATATGGGCAACGTTTTCACAGCTCAGCACGACATGGTGAAGGGGTTATTGCGCTGGCACCAGCCCAATCCGCAACAGTGCTTGCCCATTAGTACATCGGATCCCACGTCCAACCAGTGCTATAACTACTTCAACGAATCGGGCTATGATTACACGTCGCACGCCGTGGGCGTCGGAGTGCGGTATAAGACACCGATTGGTCCGCTACGGTTTGACTTCGGGTACAATCTAAATCCGACCAGCTACTTCCAGGGTGTGTTCAATACGACCGGGCAGCTGACAAGCTATGAAACTCAGCGCCTGCATCCGTTCAACGTGTTTTTCAGTATCGGTCAGCCCTTCTGAAAGAGAGAGTTCATACGAATCGGGTCATGAAAACCGTTGTTCTAGTGCTGTTAAGCGTTATCTTTTTTTTCTGCTTGAGCCCAATCTCCCGCGCCTCGGACGTCATCGACAGAATTGTTGCGACCGTCAACGGGCACGTGATTCTGCAAAGCGACCTGGATGAGGCGTTGCGTTACGAAGCACTACTTAACGGCCGCAGCATCGAGCAATTCAGCGACGAGGATCGTCGCTCCGTGCTCGACCGCCTGGTCGATCAGGAACTTCTGGGCGAGCAGATGAAGTCGGCATTTTTCCAGCATGCGTCGGAAACTGAAGCTGCGGCCCGTATTGCCGATGCCCGCCAACAGTATCCCCAAGCTGCAACCGATGATGGCTGGCGTCAGTTGCTGACGCGCTTCCATCTCACGGAAAAAGATCTGCTCACCCATGTGCAACAACAGATCGATCTCATGCGGCTGGTCGATGCCCACCTGCGGCCCGAGGTGCAGATCGACTCGAAAACCATTGAGTCCTACTACCGCGACAAGTTCGTCCCGCAGTTGAAACAGACGGGCGCGAGCGATGTGCCTCTCGAAGCGGTGAGCGGAAAGATCCGCGAATTACTGACAGAAGAGCGGGTCAACGAACTGCTGGTATCGTGGCTGCAGACTCTGCGTTCGGAAAGCAAGCTGAGCTTTACTCCAGACCCGTTAATTGAGGGAGCGCAGGCGCGGTGACCCCGCCCGCGGTCGTGACCGAGCCCGCCGTCCGGACGCGACGCTGGTGGAAATATCTTCTGATCGCAAGCGGGACCGCGCTGATTCTTGTTCTCGCCGCTCTCTGGTACGTCACCACCGATTCGTTTCAGGCATACGTCCGCGGCAAGCTGGTTGCCGAGCTGGAACGGATCACCGGCGGCCACTCCGAAATCGGCAGCTTCCATATCGTTCCCTTCCGCATGCAGGTTGAGATCCGCGACATCACCTTGCATGGCAGGGAAGCGCCTGGCGACGTTCCCCTGTTTCATGCCGACCACCTCTACGCGCAGATGAAGGTGATCTCGTTTCTTCGTGCCGAGTTCGGCTTCCATTCACTCACGCTGGATCGTCCAGTCGTTCACGTTGCCGTCGCTGCCGACGGCACAACCAACGTACCCGCGGTCGCGGCTTCACCGGATGCCTCGGGCAGCGCCTCGATGGAACGACTCTTTGCGCTTTCCATCGACCATCTGAACGTGCGCGATGGCGAGTTGATTTGGGCCGACCGCAAGATTCCTCTCAACTTCGACGTGCACGACACCGGCCTGCAGATGGATTACTCATTCTTGCGTGGCCGCTACGAGAGCCGCCTCACCTTGGGCAAGGTGGATACGGTTTACAACGGCTTCCGTCCTTTCTCCTGGATGACGAACATCCGCTTCAGCCTGGCAACAACCTTCGTCGACGTGGAGTCGATGCAATGGAGTTCCGGGAGTTCACGGCTGGAAGCGAGTGGCCGGATCGGCAACTTCGCTAATCCTCAAATCAACGCTAGTTACAGCGCCGCGTTTAATGTCGCCGAGGCGGCCGCTATCAGTCGCCGCCGCGATCTCAGCGGGGGTGTCGCCGAGTTCAAGGGAAACGGCCACTGGACGGCTGACGAGTTCATGGGTTCGGGAGCGCTCGTTGTGCGCGATCTGGCCTGGCGCAACGATCAGATGGCGATTGCAAAAGCCAATATGACCAGCGACTACTCCATCACCGACAGCCAGATCAAGCTCAGCAAAATGCAGGGCAAATTATTCAGCGGAAGTTTTGCCGGAGACGCGCAGGTCGATAACTGGCTGCATTCCATTTCACCTGAGCAGGCCGGCAAGGCAAAGAAGGGTGGAGAAGATATTGCGGTCATGACTGCCGCACGCCCGCTCAAAAAAGGCGAGAAGCCGAAATCTGCCGGAGTGCAAACCGGGGTTGTGCATTTAAGGATCCGTGATTTCTCCACGACGGAAATTACGGCGGCGTCGAGCGTACCGGCGCATCCGCTGGGTCGTTTTCATCCCGCGGGAAATATGGCCGGCAGCGTCGACGCAGCGTGGAGAGGATCGCCCACCAACGCCGAGATCGCCTTCGCTCTCAATGTAGATCCGACGGAACGCACGGCGGCCGACGAGTTGCGGGTTACCGCCAGTATGCAGGGAAAGTACCGCGCCGCAAACGACGCGCTGGAGCTGACGAAATTTGATCTGTCGACTCCGGCATCGCGGATTCAGGCGCAAGGATATCTTTCGACCTCTTCGTCGCTGCACATTTCTATCGGCACGTCTAATCTGGAAGAATGGCGGCCTCTGGTCACCGCATTCGGCGGTCCTTCTAACCTGCCTTTCCGTGTCGATGGCAACGCAACCTTCACGGGCGTTGCCGGCGGGGCGTTCTCGGCCCCGACACTTGCCGGCAATCTGGTCGCCCAGGATTTCGAGTTCACGGTTCCTGCGACCTCGCGCACGCCCGAGCAGCAGGTTCACTGGGATGCGCTCTCTACCAGCGTTCAATTTTCTTCCCACGAACTTTTGCTGCGTGGAGGCACCTTGCGGCGCGGCGAGACCAGCGCTGACTTCGACGTCAGCGCGGCTCTCCAGAACGGATGGTTCACCGACACGAGTTCGGTGTCCGCGCGCGTCAACCTGCATCACGTCGATCTGGCGTCAACGGCGGCCCTGGCCGGCTTTGATTATCCAATTTCCGGAACTGCCGACGTCTCGCTGCAAATCGCCGGCACTCGGGCCGAGCCTCGCGCACAAGGACACATTCATGCGACCGACGCAATGGCCTACGGAGAAGCCATCGCGAAGTGCGATGCCGATCTCCAGATCGCGAACGGCGAAACCGCTCTCAAAAATATCCAGCTCGTTCATCAGGACGCTTCGGTCGAGGGCGATGCTGCCTACGCTGCGGCAACACGCAGTTTCCATTTCGATCTCACCGGAAAAAATTTCGATCTGGCGCGCCTTCGGCAAATCTATGTTGAGGATCTTCCGGTCGCCGGCCGCGCCGATTTCACTTTTCAAGGATCCGGATCGATTGATGCTCCTCAGCTGAAGGCCTCAGTTCAAGTGCACTCGCTCACCGTCGATCGGGAACTGGACGGAGGGCTCGATCTCGAGGCCGTGACGCAGAACGGGCAACTGCACATTACCGGGACATCAACGTTCGTTCGCGGCAAGATGGCGATCGACGGCACGGTGGGCTTGCATGGTGATTTTCCCGCCAAAGTTTCCGTCAGCCTCGACCACGCCGATCTCGATGCTCTGTGGATCACCTACCTGGGCGGCCAGCTGACCGGCCACTCCTCCGTCTCGGGAAACGTAGTCATGCAGGTCCCGTTGAAATTCCCCGACAAATTTACGCTGAACGGGGACCTCAGTGATGTTGCCGTGGAAGTGGAAGGCGTCAAGCTGCATAATCAGAGGCCCGTACATACCACCATCACGACCAAGAGTCTTGCCTTCGACCCGGCGCATATGGTCGGTGAGGGAACCGACGTGATCGGCCACGGTTCCATTGGTTTTACTGGTGATATGCCGCTCGACCTTACGGCCGATGGTCAGGTCGACCTGCGCCTGCTCAGTAGTCTGAATTCCGATCTGACCGCTTCCGGCGCCATGTCAGTTCATATGGAAGTTTCCGGAACATGGCACGATCCGCTGCCGCGCGGAGATATTCAGGTGAAAAATGCCGCGATCAATTACGCCGGCATACCCAGCGGTCTGAGCGAAATGAATGGGTCGTTTACCTTCATGCGCGATCAGATTCATATCGTGCAGCTCAGCGCGCGTGCCGGCGGGGGATCGCTCGATTTTTCCGGCGATGTCACCAACTACAACAAGCAACTGAATTTCAACCTCACGGCCGTCGGCAAAGACGTACGTCTGCGCTATCCGCCGGGCGTCAGTTCCACGGCCGATGAGGAGCTGCACTGGATCGGCAATCGCACGTCCTCAACGATTTCAGGCAACATCCTGGTCACCAAGCTCGCGGTGACGCCCGGTTTCGATTTCGGTTCCTATCTCGAGCGCAGCCGCCAGAGTGCGGGAATTACACCTGCCAATTCGCCGCTCTACGGGGTAAAACTCGACGTTGCCGTTCGCACCGCTCCCGAATTGCAAATGAAAACTGCCGTGGCACGGCTTTCCGGCGATGCCGACCTGCGCGTGCGCGGTTCGGTGGCGCGGCCCAGCGTTCTCGGACGCGCCGACATTCTCGAGGGCGAAGCCACATTCAACGGCATCAAGTTTCGCCTGGAGCGCGGCGACATCACTTTCGCCAATCCCGTGGCCATCCAGCCGCAGCTTAACTTGCAGGCCACGTCCCATGTTCGTAACTACGATCTTGATGTCACGGTGACGGGCACTCCCGACCGTCTGTCTGTGAATTACCGGTCCGAGCCGCCGCTGCCAAAATCAGACATCATCGCGCTGCTCGCCCTTGGCCGCACCAACGAAGAATCGCAGCAACTGCAAGAGCAGTCAGGGCAGGTCCCGTTTACCGATCAGGCATCGAACCTGATCATCAATCAGGCTATCAACGAGACGGTGAGCTCGCGCCTGCAGAAGCTGTTCGGGGTGAGCCGCATTAAAATCGATCCTCAGGGTCTGACCACGGAAACGAACCCGACCGCGCGTGGTCCGCAGATCACCATTGAGCAGCAGTTCGCCAACAACGTATCGCTGACCTACAGCACAAACGTTTCGCAAAGCTCGCAGCAGATCATCGAAGGCGAATATTTCTTCACGCGCAATATTTCCGGCGTAGGCACGCGTGACCAGAACGGCGTAATCAGCTTCGATGTCCGCATCCGCCGCCGCAAGAAATAGAAAAAGCAATAGAATTACGAACGGCAGTTCCTGCCCTGCACATGGACGTCGCCGGTGAAATCGGCCAGTTCGACGTTGCCCGCCGCCGCATGGTGGAAGAACAACTCCGCAATCGCGGCATCGCCGATGAGCGTGTGCTTCGGGCCATGTCCCGCATCCCGCGCCATGAGTTCGCGCCCGAGAGCTATCGTGGGGAGGCCTATCACGACCATCCCCTGCCCATCGGCGAAGGCCAGACCATTTCTCAGCCTTACATCGTGGCCATCATGCTGCAGGCGTTAGCGCTCTCGCCCTCCGACCATGTTTTGGAAGTGGGCACCGGTTCCGGGTATGTGACCGCGTTACTCGCCGAGATTACGCCCCATGTTATTTCCATCGAGCGCCATGTGGCTCTTGCCGATGCTGCTCGCGCCCTGCTGGCGCGGCTCGGATATTCATCGGTCCAGGTGATCGCCGGCGATGGCAGCCTCGGTTACGCGCCCGGCGCGCCTTACAATGCCATCCTGGTTTCGGCCGCTGCGCGCGAACTTCCGCAACCGTTGCTCGATCAACTCGCGGAGGGTGGCCGCATGATCATTCCAGTCGGCCCTCCGGATCTTCAGCAACTCCAACTGGTCTCAATACAAAACGGACAATCACAGGTTTTATCCCGCGAAATCTGCCGCTTTGTGCCGCTGGTTTCTGATCTCGCATCCTGACTCGGCATCTTCATCTCTTCGCCCAGTCGTATACTGGCCGCTTATGGCTCTCAGCCTGAAACGGCTGTTCAAGAAAAAGGAAAAGCAGGAACGGAAGATCCTCCGCCTGATCGAGCGCACGGGCGACGTTCTCCAACCCGAATATCATCGCCCGACTCCCGAGTGTCCGCATCCCGAGCGCTGGAGCATGTACGACTCCATGACTGCTGAAATCGAAGTGCTCGAGTTTCTTCGCTGCCTGGTAACCACCATCAAGCCTGAGTTGATCGTGGAGACCGGGACTTTTAGCGGCATCAGCACGCTCTGGATCGCCGAAGGGCTGAGGCACAACGGCCGCGGTAAGATCATCACCTGCGAATTCGATCCCGTCGTCCATGCGAATGCAAGACAGCGCATCGCCAACTCCGGCTTGGCCGAGTGGATCGAGTGCCACAACGAATCGAGCCTCGAGATGAAGATTTCGGGCCAGATCGACATTTTGTTCAGCGACAGTGAACAGTCCATCCGCGAGCAGGAGGTGCGCCGCTTCCTTCCGCAGGTAAATCCCAACGGGCTGATTCTCATTCACGACGCGAGTTCGCACCAGAAAACTGTGCGCGAGGCCGCGCTACGGCTCGATGCCGAAGGGTTGATCTCGGTGCTCCTGCTGCCCACACCGCGCGGTTTGGTGGTGGCGCAGAAACGCGCCGGACGAAAGTAGCTGCTCTGAGAACTGCCAGGAGAAGTGGTCGCCACGGGATTGCCGAGCAATGTTTCGTCGCACATCTAGCCCCTTGGGCGGGGGATTCTTGCAGTCGATCGGTCGTCAGCAGGCGACCCTACTTCCCGGCCGAGTGATGGTCGTAACTGAGCACGCGAGTAATCTTCCATGCGCCGTCGCTGTAATGCCATAGATGAACAAACCTGCCCTCTCCGTCGGCGATCTCCGGATGCCCGGGATGGTGAAAACGGTGCACTCCCATCTCGATTGCACCGTAGCCTTTCATGTAGTAGACCTGCAACGTTCCAGGAACGAGCTCACGCGTCGTGGTGCCGCAGATGTTCTTCTTGACCGTCTCGGTCAGAGCGTCTCGGCCCAGCGTGACGCCTCCCTGATCGTGATAGAACTCTACGTGCTCATCGAGGAAAGAGGCGAACTTCAAGAGATCGCACCTGTTGTAAGCATCGAAGAGAGCGGCATCAAGAGACACCACCGCCTTGTTGAGATCATCCTGATTCTGAATTTTTTCGAGCGGTGGAACGGATTGTGCGCTTGCCGAGCGAGCGAAGAAAACGGCAGTTAAAAGAAGATATACCGTGATACTGGGAACGAAGAGCCACTTCATTGGGCACAGGGACATGAGTGATCTCGCTTTCGAAAGAATGGGTGATCCTGAGGGGAGTACGGGCAAGTGGGTGGAAAAGTTCCCCGGCCGTTTCGAAGAGCAGGTTGAGGTGCTCAGGACCATCGCTCGTTCAGAGGCATTGCCCTTGACGGGGTTCGTGC
>JASHOT010000137.1 GCA_030040965.1 Candidatus Sulfotelmatobacter sp.
CGCGACACTGGCCATCACGAAAATCATTGAGCAGGAATCGCTCGACGTGAGCATTTATGGATCGGCGGACGGCGCGGCGTGGGATGCGAAGTCGCTGGCCGCATTCCGGCAGGAGTTTTACACCGGCGAGTATCCGCTGCTGCTCGATCTGACGGCGCATCCGCAGGTGAAATTCGTGCGAGCACATTGGGAAGTGGCGCGCTGGGGGCGCGGCAGGGAAACTCCTATGTTCGAGTTCGGCGTCAGTATGAGGGAAGTCCCACCAGAGATTCTGAGAGAAGCGACCGTGGAGGCCAAGGCGCTTGCCTAGACGAAGGATGACCCTGCTGGACTTAAGATTTCAAAAAGCCATGTCATGCTGAGCGGAGAACGAGATCGCACAGCGAACTTGTTCGCAGTCGAAGCGTTCCTGCCCGGGAAAAATTTCCGCTGGAGGGTTCCTCGCTACGCTCGGAATGACAGCTCCAGTTCATGAAATCACCTGAGCTGCCCGAAATCACCAAACCGCTCTAACATTGATCCCAGACATGAGCTCTCCATCCCAGAAAATCGTGCGTCCGGCGCGCAATATTCGCGGCAGCGTGCGCCTGCCCGGCGACAAGTCCATTTCGCATCGCTATGGAATGCTGGCTGGAATCGCGGAAGGAGCGTCGCGTCTGGAGAACTACTCGACCGGCGCGGACTGCGCCAGTACGCTGGGATGCATGCGCGCGCTCGGAGTCAAGTGGGAACGAAAGAATAACTGTGTGGAAGTGGAGGGCCGCGGTCTAACGCTGAGCGCGCCGGAGTGTGCGCTCGATTGCGGTAATTCCGGTTCGAGCATGCGCATGCTGAGCGGGATCGTTGCCGGGCAGAAGTTCACCAGCGAAATGACCGGGGATGAATCGCTCTCGCGGCGGCCGATGGAACGCATCATCCGGCCGTTGACGGCCATGGGAGCGAAGATTACGGCGAGCGAGGGCAGACCTCCGTTGCGAATCAGTGGCGCGTCCCTGCACGCGATCGACTACAAATTGCCGGTGGCCAGCGCGCAGGTGAAGTCGTGTTTATTGTTTGCCGGATTGTTTGCCGAAGATGAGACTCGCGTAGAAGAAGAAGTTCGCACGCGCGATCACGGGGAAGTGGCCTTACGCGCTTTTGGCGCGCAACTCACGCGCAAAGCCCTGGGCGGCGGAGACGAGGTGCGCATTCGCGGCGGACAGCGCTTGCACGGGATCGAGGCCCGCATCCCCGGCGATCTTTCCAGCGCGGCGTTTTTTCTGTGCGCTGCAGCATTATTTCCAGGATCGCAGCTGACGCTTCCCGACCTGCTGATGAATCCCACGCGCGCCCGCCTGCTCGACATTCTCATGCAGATGGGGCTGCGAATCGCGGTAACGCAGCTGGAGCAGGTTCATGGTGAGATGGTGGGATCGTTAGAGGTAGAAGGACAGGCGCTGAAAGGCGCAACAATTTCGGGCTCGGATTCGGCGGCTCTGATCGATGAGATTCCCGTGCTGGCGGCGATTGCGCCTTATTCCGAGAAGGGACTGGAAGTGCGCGATGGGAAGGAGTTGCGGGTGAAGGAGTCGGACCGTATCGCGGCGGTCGCAGCCAACTTGCGGCGCATGGGCGCGCAGGTCGAGGAGCGCGAAGATGGACTCAGCATTCCCGGCGGACAGGCCTTGCGTGGGGCGGAAATTGAGTCCTATGGCGATCATCGCATCGCCATGGCCTTTGCTGTGGCTGCGCTACGGGCTGAAGGGGAAACGCTGATCCGGGGTGCGGAAGCGGCGGCGATTTCTTATCCGGAGTTCTTTCAGGCGCTGGAGCGGGTCACGGAGCGCTAAGTCGGATGCTTCATCCGAGGGATCGCGCTTTGTGTTAGACGCCCGACTTCATTCGCCGGCGCAACCGCAAGCCGGGATTCTCCCTGCAAGCGTCAGCTTGGGGAGATCCCTCGCTCCGCGAGAAGAACCGCTTCGCTCAGGATGCCGCAATGAAGAATGAAGCTGAGGGGTGAAGGTAATCGCAACGATTACTGAGGTCATCTTTCCTGCCCGCGGCAAGGGTTAGAGAATCTTCACGAGCGAAGGACTGTTCATACCAACCGCGTCCCCCAGCGCCGGTTCACGTTCACTTCTCTGGGGGACAAAAATGCGTTCCAAGCTGATTTTATGCATCGCGCTGGGGCTCGCCACGGCGGCGTATGCCAAAGAACCGAAGGCGTACCAGACCGGAAAACTGTTGCAGATGGATTCGGTGAAGTGCGGCACGTCGGAGAAAGACGGAGAGAGCCTTGCGGGCGAGATGCTGGGCACTAACTCCGGCAGCAAGAAGACACAGGAAGTGTTGTGTCAGGAATATGTGCTGCAGGCGGAGCATGTGACGTATCGCATTCGTCCACGCGACGAGAAGCATCCCGCACTGTTGCCGGTTGGCGAACAGGCGGAATTCCGTCTGGAGAAAGACAAGATGATGCTGCGCATGGCGCAAACGGGAGAGAAAGAGCGCGAATATGTTGTGGTCTCAATGACGCCGCGCACCGACAGCAACGCGGCCCAAGCCACTCCCGCTCCCTTGAATCATCTACAGTAATTCGTTTCTGTACAGCAATTCGCGCATACGGCGTGGCCCACAGATGCCACGCCGTTTCTATTTTTCTGCGGGAAAGACCGTAGCCATTTCTCAGCGAATTGGTATCGCCGTCGTTTTCCCAACCACCCGCGACCAAGCCGCATCCAAAGCCCGAAAGTTCCGCTACGTCCATCAGGCGCTTCGCACGCGCGAATGCGCGCTGATTGCCTATTCGACAACTCGGAGATCTAGGAGATAACCAACACCATGAAGCGTGCTCTTGGGCTATTCATAATTTCGCTATTTTTCACGGCTGCGCCAATGCTGCTGGCGCAGAGCGTTGACCATTTCGAGGTGGGCGCCTTTGCCGACTACTACCGGCAGAGCGATCCGTTTTCGCCGACCGTCAACTTCATCGGCCTGGGAGGACGTGCGGGTTTCAACGTTCGTCCGAGCATTCAGATGGAAGCCGAAATGGCATACGACTTCCGGCGGAACTACACGAACACCTTTACCAATGGCGTCACGACCACACTGGTGCCCTCGAAGACGCGGGTGCTGCATGGATTTTTCGGGCCAAAATTTCAGACCGGGGCCGGGCCGTTCCGCGTATTCCTGACCGGCAAAGTTGGCTTCGATAACTTCAACGTCACCACGCAAAACGCGCCCGCGGGATTCACCAACAGCGTGGGGCTCACAAACGGCGCGACCTATTTCGCCGTCTACCCGGGCGGAGGATTTGAAGCCTTTGCCGGGTTCATTGGGATCCGGGCCGAGGCCGGGGATGACATATTCTTTAATAACGGAGCGCATAATGATTTGAGAGCAATGGTCGGTCCTCAGTTCCGGTTTTGACGCGAGGGCGCCTGCAGGATGTCCGGCGGTCGGCAGCCGCCGGGCATTCTCTTAACGTAGTTTTCTTCCGGAGTGTTCCCCCCGATTCACCGCAGCTTGTGATAGAGTAGTGCCCACTCAAGCCTGGTTGTGGCCGGCCCAGGTGGTTCCCCGCCGTTCAAAGGAGTCCTCTATGACGACACTGCGCGAAATCGTAAAAGACCGCCGGGTCTATTCCGTGGATGCGGCGCGCACTGTGCTGGAAGCGGCGCGCTACATGATGGAGCACAACGTGGGTGCCGTTCCGGTTCTGCGCGAGGGAGCGCTGGCGGGCATCGTGTCAGAGCGCGACATTATGAACCGCGTCGTGGCCGTCGGACGCACGCCGGGAACGACTGTCGTCTCCGAAGTGATGACCGCGAATCCGCGTGCCGTATCCATTGATGAAAGCATTGAGGAGTGCCTGTTCATCATGCGCGAATTCGGATTTCGCCATCTGCCCATTGTCGATGGCAGGGAATTGAAAGGGCTGGTCTCGCTGCGCGATATTCTCATGCGGCAAGCGGCGGAGATCGAGCGCCAGACGCGGAAAGCGGCGTCGTAAGAGTTTCGGCCTATTCCTGGGAACACGGACCGTGATTCACTCCCGCTTGCGGAGCAGGACATCTCCGGGCTTGGGCGGAAGCTTCAAGGGAAATTCGAATACTTTTCCTTCAATCGGAATTCGCAAAATAAATTCTTCCTGTTTCTTCCATCGACCGATCCACTTGCTGCTCGTGCTGAACAGCACCCATCCGCCAATCTCCGCGTTGGAGGGCCCCAGGTGTGCAGGGCGAAGAGTGTTCTTGCTGACGAACTCGATCAATTCGTTTGATTCCTTCTGAAAGGTGCGCACATAGGCCTGTTTTGCGTCCTTTTGTTCAGGATGTTTTTCGATCTCGCGGGCGGTTTCATGATCCAGCGTGTCAGCATCGGCCTGAATCTTGGTCACAAAGTCATCAGGATCGAGCGCCGGCTGCACCACCTGAAAATGCTGGATGAATTCAAGCGTGATGGTCGCGCTGTCGAAGTCGAGCGTGCCGGAGCCGCGATAGCGGATGTCGAGGAGCACACTGAAAAACGGCTCGCGGCGGTGATGCACTTTTTCAAGTTCCTGCGAATCGACCGAGGCTGTGATACCAATATCGCCGGACCAGAGCCCGTAATGGAATTTGCCATCGTCGCTGCGCGAGAAGGTGCAGCCGGGAGTCTGTTCATCCCAGCGCACGGCGGGGATTTTGCTTTTCTCCCCGGCGCGGGCGCAGAGCGGTGGGGCCAGAGACACGGAGGCCAAAAACACAGAAGGCAAGATGGCTGCGATGATCCGGCGAAACCCCAGGTTTCGCAATGCGCAATGGCAGCGCATGACTCAGTCGGTTGTAGCGGTTGTCACGCTGAGCGTGACGGTAGATGTTGTATTGCTTGCCGAAATGCCGTTCGCGTCCACGCCTGTCACCGTAAATGTGTAAGTGCCGTTGGGGGTAATCAAACTGGTGTTGGTGATGGGAGTGGGAGTCGTGGTGGTACCGCAGGCGGGCATGAGCAGAATCATCGCGCTGGCGAGCAGCAGGAGGAGAAATCCCCACAGGCGCAACTTTGTTCTCCGCGCCCCGGCGCCGAGAAGCGCCAGCATGGGCAGTGGCAGGAGAAAGGCATAATATCCGCGAGCGCCGTTCGTTTGCGTGATCGGAGTCAGCGGGCCGATGGTGTTGATGAGGAGCGTTGAGGACGTGGTTGCCGGCACGTTCACGATCGCAGGATTAAACGCGCAGACGGGAGGAGAAACGACGACAGGATTCACCGACGAGCACGAAAGAGTAACGTTTCCAGTATAGCCGTTTACCGGGTTCACATTGATGGTGCCCTTTCCGGCACTGCCAGCGGGCACGCTGGTGGGAGTTATCGGCTGCTGTAGAGTGATCGTGAAAGTAGGCGTTACGGAAAGTACAGTCAGCAACTGCGATGCCATCTGGGTACCCGTGCCGGAAGATGGCGTCGCAGTAATGGTCACGGTGTAACTGCCGGCAGTCCACGATCCCGCCGAATTGTCGGTGGTGATGGTAACGGCTGCTCCGGTGGGCGGTGTTACCGTCGCTGGGCTGACCAGACAGCCTTGGTTTCCGGGTGGCGCCGGTGTGATTGCGCAGGTGAACGAGACAGTTTCGTTAAATCCGTTCAGGGGTGTGAGCACAAGGTTCGAGGAGGCCGTGCCGTTCGGTAGCACAGAACCGGGGCTGAAGCCCTGCATCTGCAGAGTGAAACTTTGCGCCACCGCAAAAGATGCGTAAGCCAAGATCGAGGCTACGACAAGCATAAACTTCAGCAGGCCTCGGCGGGCGCGGTTTGGCGTGCGGCAGATTCGTGGGAGACAGAAGTTACCCATGCGCTGTGTGGTTGATGCAAACGATTGAGATCTCGACATGAGCGGATTCGATTACAAGTAGCTTCGATTCACGGCGCAACGCAAAGGCTGCCCGCATGCCGCAGGTTACTGCATGGCATCGTACGCCCCGGGCCGCCATTTCAAATGTCTTTCAAACAGCTTTGTTCAAGAACTGTGGCCCGGATTGAGCGAAGCACACGCACGCTCCCGCGGACTCCTTTTTTGGCAAACGTAAATATTATCATCCCGCGGCGGTCGCGCGTGCCGGCGGCGTGCCGGTTCCTCCTGAAAGGGAGGCATGAACACCTCAAATAAAAGAAAATGGCCGCCTTCCCGAAGGAAAGCGGCCGCCGGAGTTGAGAGTGTTAGTTGACGGTGAGGGTCACGGTGGTCGAACTCGAGAGATTGTTCGAATCCGTTCCGGTTATCGTGACCGTATAGCTGCCGGCAGGAGTGCATCCGGAGCAACCGCCTCCACCGCCGCCACTGCTGCTGCTTCCGCCACAAGCCGGCAGGAAGAACAAAGTGGCCATCACGATGCCGAGGAGCAGGAAGCCGAGGAGCTTTTTCTTACGCGTGTCCTTTGTGCTCCAGCGCATTCCAACCAGAGACAGACCCACAATCGGCAGCCACATGGCATAGGCGAAACTTGATTTCCGCGCCATGGCTGCGCTGGATCCGGTGGTGGTGATGGTGAGAGTCGATGTGGCGCCGCTGGCGGTAGGGGTGACCTGACCTGGCGAGAAGCTCGAGGCGCTGCATGCGGGAAGCGGAGAGCCGGTTCCCGTTACGTTGCACGAGAGGGTCACGGACAGGTTGTACCCCGGTAGCGAGGTCAACGTGACGGTCGAGGTCGCGGAAGTTCCGGGACTCACCGCCGCCGGTGTGCTGGCAGAAATTCCGACATTGCTGACCTCCGCCACGAATCCGTCATAGGGGTTGCCACCAAAAGAAGACTCCAGCGCATTAGAGGTTACCGGAAAATTGGTGGTTGAATTCGCCGTGGCCGAGTTGGTCGAGCCTCCGAGCCAAATATTGTTCGACCCGTCGAGAGCGACTACGCCCACAGACCCGGATGCATTGGCGTTCTCGCTGCCGCTGCCACCGAGATAACTCGATAGGCCCAGCGTCGCGCCCCCCGCCACGACCTGCGTCACGAAGGCATCCGTGTTAGTCGTGCTGCCGTTCCCATTCAGTTGAGTCTGAAATGCGTTGGAAGTCGTGGGGAAATCTGGCGACCCGGTTACGCCGGTGACATAGGCGTCACCAGAACTGTCCACGGCGATGCCGCCGCCGAAGTCCTGCACGCTTCCGCCGAGCAACGTGGAGTAAACCAAGGCTGAGCCGGCTGTGTTGAATTCGGTCACGAACGCATTGGCGGTTGCAGAGGCGTTGTAGGTCGTGCCGAACGCCCCAGTGGTAGTGGGGTACTGAACAGCCGGGGTGGTGGACGTATCGTCATCGGTGGTTTCGCCGGTGATGTAGGCGTGCCCAGAACCATCAATCGCGAGGGCGAAGGCGTAATCGTCGGAACTGCCGCCGATATAGGTCGAATAGGTCAGGCCGCTGCCGCCCGCCGTTATCTTGGTGACAAATGCATCATAGAAAACCTGCCCCGAGTGGGCGTTGCAAGCACCGTCGGAACCGCACGTCGACTTGTAGGGTGAGCCAGCGGTCGGGAAGTCGGTCGAAGCGGTTTCGCCGGCCACATAAACATTGCCGCTTCCATCAACCGCGATGGCATTGGCTTGATCGCTGAAGCTTCCTCCGAGGTATGTGGAAAAGCCGAAGGCAGTTCCGGCGGCATTGACCTCAACCACGAAACCATCGTCCGCAGGCGGGCTCAACGTGACCCCGGCGTTGAACGTGGAATAGAGGACTGTTGTGGCATGGCTGTTGGGGTAGAAGCTGCTGGAAAACGTGTCGCCCGCGACCCAGACATTGCCGCTGCCGTCGAGCGCAATGGCGTAGCCGTCGTTATCGTTGTTGCCGCCAATGTAGGTACACCATCCGTTGGCGAGGCTTCCCGTTGCATCCAACTTGAACGCGAATGCATCGGTGCACGGCTGACTGCTCTTCTTGAGAGTCGTGCAATTACCGCTATTGATCTTTTGCGTCTCGGGTGCATTTGCCGAGGCCGGGAAATTGCTCGACTCCGTGATCCCCGTAACATAGGTGGCACCGGAAGAATCGCTTGCGATCGCCAGGCCAGCGTCGTTGCCGCTGCCGCCGACAATCGTGGTGTACGTCAGGGAACCCGACGAGCTGATACTGCTCACGAAGACATCGAATCCGTTACCGCTCGCGGCGTTACCGCCCGGGAATCCCGATGTCGAGTTGGTCTCGCCCGTGACAAATACATTGTTCGCAGTGTCGACAGAAATTCCGAAAACTTCATCCTCGCTCGCGCCACCCAGGTAAGTCGCGTAGTTCAATGCTGGGTCGATCACGAGTTCGCGGCTGTGGTCGTAGGATCCCAGGGCAAAACCGACGTGACTTGCGCTGGTCTGGCGGAAGGCAACGTCAACCAGCTGGCGCTGGCCGTCTTTTTCCTGATAGGCGACCGGCTTGTGCAGGAGCACATCGCCGGCTGAGGACGAGAGCACGAGATTGCCATCGCCATCGGTGGAGATTTTGCTGGCCCCGTTGAATGCGAGATTAATCGGCGCGGGGCTGGCCTTGGGAGCGACCACAAAGTCAAATTCGAGTTGGCGCTGCTGGCCATGGTAGGCCACGTTCACGCCCGGGTAGACTTCGCGGTACGTGACTCCGGAATACTGCTTGATGCCCTGCTGCCACTTCGAGGGATCGTTGCCGATGTAGTAGTTCGTCACGCCCGGCAGCACGCTGCCGGCAGCGATTTCAGCGCGCGAGTTTCCGCCTACCAACTGCATATGGATCGCAGCAGATTTTTCTTCCCGAGGAAGTACAGGCGCCGACTTCGGCGTGTGGAATTTGCTGAGCGCGGTGCTGGGCGAACCGGAAGTAGAATGCACGGCGAAGACCGCGTCATTGGCGGTGAGGAAGAGCGTGTAGCCGTTGCCGCGCGCCATGTACTTCACCTGTGGATCGCTCTGTCCCTGGTTGGCTTCAAAGGCCAGCGGGAGCGCGCCCAGGGCGGCGCGAATGCGATTCTGCTGGTCAGTTTTCTGCGCAGCGTTCTGCGCGATGCTCACTGCCGGCGCCGCGGTTTGTGCAACCGCTTGTGCCGGTTGCGGATGCGATCCGGGGGTCGCAATCATAACGATGGCAACTGCAACCACGCCGACTGCCGCGGCAACCCAGCCGGCGGTCCTCATTGTTTTTGGGGCAAATGGTTTAGACACAACGTCCTCCTCGTGGAAACCGTGAACTCCGTGATGAAACTTGTGACAATGAATCTTGAAACACGGGCGCTGGACACTCGACTCGGTGCTGGGCGCACTGCTGGGTATGACAAGCTCTCACACACGCCTCTCTCCGAGTCACCAGAGTGCAAAATTTTTCATGTAACGCGAGTATGAGATGGCACCCAAGGCTTGTCAATGAATTGCAGATAGCAATTTAGGTACCACAGTGACGCGTCGACTGCCAGTGGACGACAGCCTCGAGCACGTCAAAGTACGGGCAGGTTGCAAATTTCTTCACGGCGCAGTGACGATCACGCCGGAGCACGGTTTCGACCCGCGGCGGCGGTAGCTGTGCAACACCGCGGAATCGAAATAGATCGCATCCTCGGCGTCGAGCGTATATTCCTCGCTCGCGATCCTGAGCACCAGAGAGCCCTTCAGAACGTAGAGAAATTCGCATCCCGCGTGCTGATGCGGCTTGACTTTCTCCGGGGCAAGTTCCTGAAATTCCGCCAGAAACGCGCTCAGCTTGCGCTCGGTCGCGTGATAGTCGAGGGACTCGAAGTAGTAGGGAACATCCTGTGTGGCCGGCCGGTCAGGGAACTTCAATCGCTCGTTGCGGCGCACAATTCCGACCGTACGGTGCTGGCGTTCGTCGGCGAAGAAGTATTCCAGGCCGACGCTGAAGACCATGGCAATGCGCAAGAGTGTGGGCAGCGTGGGAAACAACTTTCCTCTTTCCAGTTTCGACAGCAGGGCAGTCGAGAGTCCGGTGTGTCGCCCTAATTCGACCAATCCCATGCCCTTGCGCAGGCGCAATGCGCGGAGTTTCTCGCCGATCGAGTAGCGTCGCAGTTCATCGGCGACCGCAGGATTCAAGCCGGTCATTTCTTAATAATAAAATAAATGTGCGTGTAAGGAAACCGCGATTACAAATTTCAAAGTTCGATCACAAGCCGCGAGGCTTGCGCGCTTGAGAAACGCAGGAACGAGTTCAGTGCGGTTTCTTGAGCAAGCCGCCCAATCCGCCTGTCGACTTCCCGCCGACGAGTCCTTTTACCAGGCCGCTTGCCATGCCTTTCACGTCGGGAACGAATTTCGGATCCGACGTGGTGCCTTCAACCGAGAAAGGAATGCCCATTCCTCCCACGCTGGCCTTCATTTTGAAGGCGAGTGCGTCGGTCGGACTGACGGTGCCGTCGCCGGTGAGTAGGCCGATCGATGGGACATTCAAATTGATGTTGTTGGCCTGCGTGCCTTCGGGTGCGACCTTCACGTCGGAACTGAAATTCTGAATCGTGGTGTCGTTGCCGGTTTTTTTGCCGGCGAGTGCCGAGATCGACGAAAGTTTCGATCCCAGATCGAAGTTGTCGAGGGAAGAGTTCTCCATGCGAACGTTTCCGGTCGTTACCAGTTTGTTAACTGGTCCCACAATCGTGAGGTTGGTGTTGACATCGCCGCCTTTCAGGTTTGCCTTGGGAGGTAATACAACGCCGAGAGCGGGCAGCATAGCTTCGAGGTCGTCAACCGGCATTTGCTGTCCGATCAGTTTCAGATTCAA
>JASHOT010000138.1 GCA_030040965.1 Candidatus Sulfotelmatobacter sp.
CCTTGCAGGAGTGGCCATCGACTGTGTCAGTACCTGCCGCAGACCGTTCGATGGTCGCGCCCGAGGCCTGGGCAAATGGATTCTGCTGCCGGCTGGCATTCATCTGCATGCACATGCCCTGCATGACCATGTAGTTGCTGTGTTCGGTGAGGTCCATGACCACATATCCCATCTCACCCATGTTGGTGCGCATCTTGTCGCCGGAGCGATAGATTTTCATGTCGCCCTGCGCCATTCGTCCGCCCGCAGGAGCTCCGCTCATCACTACGGTTGCGGAAAAGCTTTTTTGAGAATCGAAGGGATTCTGAGCTTGGACGGCAACCGCACAAACGAGAATTGCCAGCACCGAACCGGCGCTACGTAAATTCATCACAGGAGTTTCTCCGAAACTGGAATTGTGAAGCCCCGGATTGTAAAGCCAGTATCTACCTACTGCACGTCTCCTACTGAACGTCGGAAACTTTGCCGTTCACAAACGTGACCTTCATGTCTTTGTAGTAGTAGATCTGTTTGCTCGTGAGTTTGACGATCTTGTCGGGCTTGCCCATGGCGGCCGTGACCTGATCGGGCGTCATGCCCACTTCGATGGTTTGCGGATCGGCCTGCTGTTGCGGTTGCTGATCCTGTCCCCCTCCGCCTTGGGCCTGCTGCTGGCCCTGATCCTGTCCGCCTTGCTGCTGGTCATTGTTGTTGCCACCGTTGTTGCCCGCCTGCTGATTGCCGCCGCCCTGATCGTCGCTCATGGCGAGGAGTTCACCAATCTTGTCTTCCACTTCACCGGCCTGCGCGTTGGCCAGCGAGCCCTTGGGAAACTGGAAGATGACCTTGGCCTTCATGTAGGTCGGCGGATCGGTCTTGTTGCAGGTATCGCACTCGACAATCGACATAGTAACTGTGTCTTTGGTGAGATCGACCGCTACGCCTTGCGAATAGACCTTGTCACCGGACGCCATCAAGTGCGTGGTCTGTTCCTTGCCGAATTTCTTCATGCCGAAACCAATCACTTTTGACACGTTGCCGTTCGGCGTGTGGACGGTGCCGTTTTCATACTTTGTGTTCTGAATGCCCTGGTCGCCGTAGGGCACACCGAGAATTCCGCCTTTTTTGATCTCGAGCAGCGTGCCCTTATCAATGACGGAATATCCACCGGTGTCGGATCCCATCTTGACCGATTTATATTGCGCCTGGAGTTGTTCCTGCAGAGAAACCGCCTGCGCGCCTGCGGCTGCGGAAAACAGTGCGCCGGCAGCGAACGCGAATGCCACGACCAAGACGATTGCTTGGAGCTTTTGTGCCTGGAAATTTCGCCCCTCGAACTTCTGCCCCATGACTGAACTCTCCTTGCTGGATTCCCGCCGGATTGCGGCGGGGTGCTTTTGAGTCCCCGAGTCTTGCGAATCTAAATGCTAGATGAAAGAAAGCCGGGAGCGCCGCATGAGGCGACGCTCCCGAGGAATTGCACTTGAAGCAACGGCTGTTGCTGCCGTTGGTTGTGGGCCGCCCGATCGCGATTTCAACTTGCGTTCGGCGGCCCGATCGATGACGCCTTACTGATACCCTCCGCCTGACGAACCCGCGTCGGCTTTGGCATCCGATTCAGCCTGATCGGCCTCTTTCTGCTGCTGGGCGAGCTGGTCGGCGGCGGTCTTATCCGGCGCTGGCGGAGGAACGTCGGAAGGCTTGGTCGTTGCGTCGGGCGCCTTCGGCATTCCACCGGTTCCCTGCTTCGACGCCATTTCCTTCAGCCCATTGTCGACTTTCTCCTGGAACTGGTTATTCATTTCCTGGAGATCGTCGACCGAGACAAGCACAGTCTTGCCAGCGGCGCAGTCGTTGCGCTTGCTGCTGGCCACGCTGACGTTCACCTTCTGGTCGGCATCGGGAGTGTCGGTCAGACGGGTGATGACGTCACCCTGGCTGAGCGCGCATTCCTGGCCGTCGGCCACGACGTCAAGATCCGACGACACGATGAAGGTGCGATGCGCCGGATCGAGTGCCGGAGGCGGCGTATCGCTATTGGAAGCCGAAGAGGAGGAAGTCGGCGCCGGAGCCGCGCTGCCGCCACCCGAGCTTTGTTGACTATCCTGCTGCGCGGCCTGAATCTGTGCCTTCACTTCGTCGGCGATCGCCTGCTTCACTTCGGGCGAAAGCGCGACCTGGCCGCCGCCATCTCCACCACCGCCGCCGCTGTCCGCGGCCTGACCGTCAGATGCTGCCGCGGCTGCGCCAGCTGCGTCCGCCGCCGCTTCCTGCTGCGCCGCATATGCGGCTTGCAGATTGGCAGCAATCATCCAGTCGGTAAGCCAGAAGTAGGGCGCAGCGTAGACCGGATAAGGATTCCACCATCCGGCGTAGAAGCCGAACCAGGGCGCCCCTCCCCATCCCCAGCCCCAAGCGATCGGCGCCGCCCACGGATGCCAGCCCCATCCATAGAAGCCCACCCCGAAGAAGAAGGGATGGTAGTAACCGTAGTAGCAGCAGTATCCGTGCCAGCCGAAGGAGCGATAGACACCGACGCGGACCACGCCGTGGTAGACGTAGGTGCGCGAAACAAAGGCCCGGCCGCCGCGTGTGACATAAGCACGCTGCACATAGCCGCCACGGTGTCCGACGCTCACGATGCGGGCGCCGTTGTGCGTCGTCACCACGGTGCGGCCACCATGCAGATTGTTATGAACGCTCAAGCCCGGGCGGTTGATCGATCGCACCTGCCCATTGGGCCGAACGTTTGCCGTACCGCCGTTGTGCATAGAGACCGTGCGACCGGGAGCGGTATGGCTGCCCGCCGCGGGACGGTTACTCGCTGAACGATTGCCACCGGCGTTGCCCGGACGATTGGTATTCGCGTTGCCCGGACGATTGGTATTCGGCCGGCTCGCGTTATTGGGACGGTTGCTATTCGTATTCGTCCTGCCCGCATTCGTATTGGGCCGATTCGTGTTGGTGCTCGGCCGACTGGCGTTATTCGCCGGCCGATTCGTATTGGTACTGGGATGGCTCTGCGTCGTCGAATGCTGCGACGACGTGTTGTGACTCGGTGTGCTGGCATGGCTGGGAGCGCTGGAATGCGACGGCGCGCTTGGTTTTGATGGCGCGCTGGTCTTGTGCTGGGCCATCAGCAGCGACGGAACCAGCATTACCAGCAGCACAACAAGGCTATGTTTCCATATATTTTCATTCATCCGACTCATCGCCCACTCCTGACCTCGCATATTTTTCGGCTCCTAAAAAACAAACCCCGTTGCGGAAATTTCGTCGCGCAGTTTCGTTATTTTTTCGGACGCCCTTTGCTTGAACCCTGGGGAGGAAACTGCACAGCCCGACTCCTCCGGCTTACAATCTTCAGGAATCTGGGGCGCCCAAACGTTATCAAAACTTGGCCCCAGGTGCAAACGTTGTCTGCCCACCGTGCTTGCTCTGCTGGCACATCGGCACTTTACCGGAAACCGGGCGGGGTTGTTCCTAAAGAATGCTTAAGAGTTCTCTCGGGCCGTCACGGTGATGTATTCTGCTCACTCCGGAGGCCCACGTGCGCTACCTCGATCGTCTCCAGCCTCTCGCACTGTTTGTCCTGCGCCTGACTCTGGGCGTGATTATGGTGGCCCATGGCTCTCAGAAAGTCTTTCACCACATGCATGATTTTGTGCATACGGTGGGCGGGCTTGGCATGCCATCCTGGCTGGCTTATTTCGTCATGCTCACCGAGTTCCTGGGCGGCCTGCTCATTCTGGGCGGCCTGTTTACACGCCTGGCGGCGTTCGCCATTACCATCGAAATGCTCGTCGCCATCTGGAAGGTGCATTGGCACAACGGCCTCACCGGTGATCATGGCTTCGAATTTCCGCTGGCGGTGGGAACCATCGCATTTGCCTTGATCTTCTTCGGCGCCGGGCCGATTGCCCTCGACCATATTTTGCGCGGCGGGGCGAGCGGGGGCATTGCCAAGCGCTAAGGAGAGAACGCCGCGCATGGGAAAGTTTGCGCAATCTCCTGAGACCTGGAAATTCAGGATTGGTTCAATTTGAATTCCGGGTTTCCTGGGGTAGTCATCCAGAAAACTCCGGGGTCCGGGAGATCCCTCGCTCCGCCCGAAAAACGGCTGCGCTCGGGATGACGCCATCACGGAGCGAGTGAGCTTCACATTGAACCACCAGGGAAGGTTGCGCGGCACTAGCGGAGCGTGCAACTTGTGCCGCACGGATGGGTTCGAATAGGGAGATCAGTGTCCCTGGATCACGTCGTCAACCGGGTCACGTCTTTCCTGGCTGACGTCTTTGAGTCAGGTGAGATTCGTGGGAAAGAAGTCGCGCAGTTGGAGGCCGTCCTGCGGCGAGGCGCTCACAAGACTTTACGCGCTGAATTCCCGGGGTTTGAATCTTATTGGCGCAAAAATATATGATGAACGGGTTGTCCGCGTCCCTGCATCCAAACGCTCTGGCGGTTGCATCGTACCGCCAGGCATCATACTTCCAAGAAAGATAACACTGGAGGTCCCCTTGAGAAAGTTCGCCTACGTTGCGACCATCTTCACATTTGCACTTCTGACGAGCCTCGCTTCCGCTCAGCAAGGCGACGCCATGTTCGGTTTCGGCACGCTGCTGGCTGCGGGATCCAGCAATTCCACCTGCACGGTTTTCAGCTCGACGTGCGTGGGAGCCGAGAAAGGCGGCTTGTACACCACCATCAGCGGTGACGTTGTTTTCCGCCGCCGCATCGGCTTCAACATGGAGGCCAACTGGCGAACCAAGCAGGGTCTCGACGATGCCAATGGCGGCCAGCTCTACCGACCTCTGCTGTTTGACTTCAATGGTCTCTACCAGCCCCGCCTGGGAAAGAAACTCGGCGCGGACGTGATGGCTGGAATCGGCTGGCAATCGACCCGGTTTTACGCGTACAACTACAGCACCAATTGCCTGGTCTTCGGCTCCTGCTACACCAGCAGCGATCACTTCCTGGTCCATTTCGGGGGCGGTCTGCGCTACTACGTCTGGGGTCACCTGTTCGTGCGCCCCGAGGCGCACTACTACCACATCAACAACAACACCGACGTATTCTCAAATACGAACGTGGTTCGCGTAGGAGCCTCTATCGGCTACATGATCGGTCCAGACTAAATGTCGCAGCCGACTCGCTTGCTGGTTCCTTCCTCCGGCGATGCGCTAAGATGATGCGCGAAGGTGATTTCTGCTTCGGGCGGCCAGTAGGCTGGTCGCCCGCAATATTACAGGCGACGTTCGAGGCGACGTTTGCGGGTGACGTTCCGGGCTGCGTTTCCAGGCGGCGTTTCCAGGCATCCCAGTCGGCCTGAAGAATAATCTCACTTCACTAAAGGAGCTGTATTGAGAAAGCTCGCACTGCTCATCTGCGCGGCCGTTGCCACGGCCGGCTTCGCGCATGCCCAACAAATCGCTCAAATTGATATTGCCGCCGGCGGCAGCACATTGTTCTCCACCAAGTCAATCAGTTCTTCGGCGGCCTTCATTCCGCCACCGCTGAGCGGGGGAGTTTACCCCAGCTTCAGCGCCGACGTGCTGCTCGACAATCACTTCGGTTTCAATGCCGAGGGATGGTTCCGCTACCATGCCGGGACCTACGACGGCTTTCAAAAATTCCGTCCCGTCTACTACGACATCAACGGCGTCTACACGCGCACGATTTCGACGAAGTTCCGCTTCGATGCGCTGGCCGGGTTTGGCGGCGAAAGCCTGATCTTCTACAACCAGTACCTGCCCTGCCCTTTGTCGGGAGCATGCCAGCCGCAAATCAGCGCCACTCACCTGGTGCTGCACCTCGGGGGTGAGGTTCGCTACTACCCGTGGCGGCTGCGGCACCTGTTTCTTCGCCCCGAGGCGCACTACTACCGGATCATTGACAACACGGAGTTCTACTCGGGAAATATCCTGCGCCTGGGTGCTTCGATCGGCTACAGCTTTACGCGTTAAATAATGGCGCGAAGAAAAAAGGCAGCGCACACGGCGCTGCCTCGATATGTTCGGACTGACCGACGACTACGGCTCCTGCATGCAGATTTCGGCTTCGTGAATGGCCCCATCGATGTGTTCGATGGCCTTGTCGCGATGGCCGTGGAACTCGCCCTCGGCATGCGCCATGTGGTCGCGAGCGCTGCGCAGCGCTTCCAGTGCGTGCTCTACGCGCGGATGCGGCGGCGGTACCGGCGCGGCTGTCGCCGTGAAGACCAGCGTCAATAGACCGATCAGGATAGCGATCAGACTCAGTAACCCGAGCTTTTTCATGCGTTCCTCCTCGTCCGATTGCGGCCCGGACGCAGCCGTGTAATTGCGATGGCCACGGACAATCTTCGGCACAAAGCGAGACCCCTCCGCGACACCCGCACAGTATAACTTCGCCGTCCATTCTGCCAGCTGTGCAAAACGTTAACTTCCTGGATGCCCGGCCCATCTGGGAGAGACGACGGCCGCACCGAGGGTGCCGGAGGAGACGCCAGAATTCCGGATTCAATTCACTGTCTGATTCGCCTTAACGTAGCCGCCGGCTGCGCCACCACCAGAACAGCAGCGCGATTCCACCAACGATGACGACGGCTATATCGAAGCGCCGGATGGCGCGCTCGAGCAGGTGCCAATGCCGTCCGAACAGATAGCCTACGCCGGAAATCGTAGTCACCCACACGGTAGCGCCAAGAAAGTTCCACAGCAGGAATTTGCGCCAGGGCATGCGCAGGACTCCCGCCATTGGCCCGGCGATGATGCGTAGTCCGAAAACAAAGCGGGCGAAAAAAATCGTTACCGGACCGAAGCGCGCGAACAGATTTTCGCCGCGTAGGATGGTTCCGCGTGAAATGCGGAAGACACGCTCGGAACGCTCCAGCAGCGGACGCCCCTCGTAGTATCCGAGGGCGAAGCCGAGGCTGCCGCCAATGGTTGTGACTGCGGTGGCAACCAGTATGATCCAGGGCAACTGCAGCTCGCTTCCCGAGTAGGCAAGAAAACTGGCGATGAGCAGGGTGGTTTCGCCGGGAACGGGTACGCCGACGTTCTCAATGAACAGCATGGCTGCGACGGCCCAGTATCCGTAATGGATCAAGGCATGGCGCAGAATCTCGGCGATAGAGTGAGTCATCGAAGTACAGTACTCAGCGCTCGATATTTCTTACTCAATCGTGGCCTGTACCGGCTACCCGCGACGCCGCGGAAACCGGAGCATCGGGCACTGCACTTGTCAGAAACCTTATCAGTTCGCGATTGAAATCTTCCGCGCATTCTTCGTAGGGCAGATGGCCAACGCCGGGAAAAACCACTTTTATGCAGTTTGAAAAATAGCGCGACAGCGGTTCGATCGAAGACGCGTAAACCGCTGGATCTTTCTCTCCCCACATGAGCAGGGTAGGAATTTTTGAAAGCTTGGGCAGCAGAGCCTCCAGTTCGCGCAGGTCAGAGGTCCAGGTGCGCACGATGCTGAGGGCGTGATCCCACAATCCCGGGATCGTCAAAGGAGCCTTGTAGCCTTCGAGGCTGCCAGCGGGAATCTTGGCTTTATCGGCATACAATCGCGAATGGAAGAATGGGTAGAGCCAAGGCATGCTCTCGACCGTCGCCCGCGCCAGGGGCGATCCCAGGCGCGATCCGCAGAATGGGGCAAGCCAGCGTCCGTGAGTCGAGTAGGGATTCACCGGCGCCACCAGGACGAGGCTACGGATCTGCAAATTCCTGCAATCATTCTCGCGACTACTGGATCGATCGGAACGCTTCGAATTTCGAGCTGCGCACTGCGAAGCCGCGCACATGGCGACGGCACCGCCGCGCGACGTGCCGAGTAGATCGACCGACGTCATGCCCAGATTTTCTACAAATTTCAGTACGCGGATGGCCGTCGCGTGCATGGAATGGTCGATGCGCGGACGATCAGAAAACCCCGCGCCCAGCAGATCGGGCGCATAGACCGCGCGATACGGAGCGAGCGCCGGCATGGCATAACGCCAAGAAAAGGAGTAGCCCATCAGTCCATGCAGCAGGACGAGGGCTGGCCCTGAACCGGCTCGCAGGTAGCGCAGTCGCGCCCCATTGAGATCCATCCAGCACTCTTCCACTCCCATGGGGTTTTCAGGGCGCATGGCCAACGAGGTTGCTGCAGTATCGCGGTCAATAGTGGCGGGCGGTGGATTCATCTCAGGTCTTCTGCTTATTAAATTCTGGTTTGATTAAATTCTTAGTTGAACAAAAACAACAGCCCGAAATTCTTAAAATTTCTGGAGCCGATTCTTAGAATTCATAGGTTGCCTGCAATTGTGAAACCGCGAAAAAAATCAATGCATTTTGTTGCCCTCAACCGTACAACTCTTTTTTCCAATCGAGATTCTATGCAATTGAAACAACGCCTCTGTCGCTTCACTTGGGGAGCTTCGGCTCCCCGTTTTTTTTGTGGCGGAATTTTGTCGTCGTCCCGCTCTTTTTGGTCACGTCGTCCCTGAACGCCGTCCTTTCGCAGCTTCGGCAAGTATCCACGCCGATCCTACCGCTGCCAGGTTGTAGGCGTTCCCGCCCCAGGCGGCATGGCCTTTCGGATGGGCAAAAATGTAAGTTGGCAGAATCGTGAGATTGAAGATCAGGAACATCAGCCCCAACAGCCAGGCGGCCAGAACGTCGAAAATCCCAGTTAGCACAGCTAGCCCCGCCAGCACGAAGCACACTCCCGTGACGATCACCCAGAATTCCGCACCAGGCGGCAGCCACCTCGGAACATATTCCAGGTTCAGATTGATATTCATTAGATGTTGCACACCGAACCCGATGGTGCAGATTCCGAAGACCCAGCGCATGGCAAGAACCAACCGCGACGAATCGGATTGTTCCGTTCTTTCCGTCGAGGCCCAGAGCAGCACTCCCGCGGCGAACGCGATGAGTTCTATACCCGTTCCGGCGAACACGCCGATGTAGATACCGGTCCGATGCCCGAGGTAGTGCGGCGCGGTATAAAATCGGGGCAACCAGAACAGTGAGAAGACGAAATAAATAGCTGCCAGCGCCGCTCCGCCCGCTCGTTCGCTCCGCCGGAACAGGAGCGCGATGGAAGCTGCGACCATCCACACGCCGGTGATGTAGGCAAAGACGGTCGCGCCGGGAATGTGATCACCCCAGGCCTGAAGCGGTTGGTGCGCGGTGTCAAAATCTCCCCACAGCACGTCGAACAGGCCTGCCGTAAATGATCCGAATGCATAAAAGTAAATGCCTGGATGGGACAAACCTCGATGGTTCGACATAGCCCGTCACCCCGAGCCAGCACGATCACGCGTCTGACTCGCATCCGAATCAAGCTGCTTTCTGCCGCTTTTTCCCCAGCAGCTTTTTCAAAACGCGAATCCCTTTGTCGACGTGCTTCTCTTCCATGAGGAACGGCGGCAGGAAGCGCACGACCGTATCCTGCGTCGAATTGAACAGGACCCCCTCCGCGAGGCCGCCGTCGACGATGGGACGTGCCGGGATTTCCAGCTGAATGCCCTGAATGAATCCGCGGCCGCGCACCGCGACAGCATTGGGATTCTTGTCCACGATCGTCTGCAACTGATCGTGCAGGTAAGCGCCAACTTTTTTCACGTTATCGAGCAACTTCTCATCCTCGATGATCGCAAGGAATTCGAGCGCGACGCGGCAGGCCAATGGACCTCCGCCGAAAGTTGTTCCGTGTTGGCCGGGCGAAATCGCCGAAGCGAATTCTTCTTTGGCGATGAAGGCGCCCAACGGGAGGCCGGCGGCGATCGGCTTGGCAATCGCTACGATGTCGGGCGTGACGCCGAATGTCTGGAAAGCAAAAATCGTGCCCGTGCGGCCGAGCCCGCATTGAATTTCGTCGAAGATCAGCGCCGCTTTGTGGCGATCTGCTAGGGAGCGGCACGCGCGCAGGAATTCCGGCGTGCACTCGTAAATTCCGCCTTCGCCAAAGATGGGCTCAAGAACGATGGCGCAGGTATTGTCGCTGACCGCGGCGCGCAAAGCTTCGGCGTCGTTCTGCTTGACAAATGTCACGTCGTCCAGCAGCGGCTCAAATCCCTTGCGATGCTTGTCTTGCCCAGTGAGCGAGAGCGCGCCGAAGGTGCGTCCATGATACGAGCCCTCGAGCGCTACGAGGCGGCACTTGGCCTCGCCGCCGGCGCGATGGCCGGCAAGGCGCGCCAATTTGATTGATCCCTCGATCGCCTCGGTGCCGCTGTTCTGGAAAAAAGCACGGTCGAGTCCGGAGAGCGCGCAGAGTTTTTCGGCGAGCGGCCCCTGATATTCGTGGTAGTAGAGATTCGAGACGTGCAGCAGCCGAGCTGCCTGATCGCGAATCGTCTTGACGATGCGTGGATGCGCGTGGCCCAGCGCGTTCACGCCCAGGCCAGAAACAAAATCGAGATATTTCTTGCCCTCGATGTCATAGAGAAACACGCCCTTGCCGCGCGTCAGCACAACGGGATAGCGGTTGTAAGTAGTGAGGAGATATTTGCGTTCGAGTTCGACGATCTGCTCGAACGAACGCGATGCAGCGGCTGGGGTGGTGGGAGAAGCAACTGAAGCACTCATGGGAACCTCCGTATGAATTTCGTAGGAAATTTAATTTTACCGGAAGCCGCGCCGGGAAAGGCATTCCGTTCCGCGCTTTACTCCCTTCATCCGTGATCACCAAAAGCGAGGCTTACGGTTTGGAGTGGAATGGATCGTAGGGACCGGAAGCGGAGTCCATGCCGTCCTCGGGGGACGGAATGTCCAGGTTGACGACGATCGGCTCCTGGCCGCTGCGCACGATGACGGCCTCGACCGGCTGATCCTTTCGCGCGTTCAGTTCCTGGTGCGGAACGTAAGGCGGAACGTAGACGAAATCCCCTGGACCGGCTTCGTCCACAAACTCCAGCTGATTGCCCCAGCGGAAGCGCGCCCGCCCGCTCACGACGTAAATGACTGTCTCCAGTTCGCCGTGGTGATGCGGACCGGTTTTTGCGTTGGGCTGCACGACCACCGTCCCTGCCCATAATTTCTGCGCTCCGACTCGCGCGTAGGAGATGGCTTCGGCGCGGCTCATGCCCGGCGTCTGTGGCGTGTTGGAATCCAGTTCGCCGCTGCGAATAATGCGGAGCCCGTGCTTCGCCCAGTCCGGCTGCTGGTTCCCGCGTGATTCGCTCATGATCTGGATGGACTCCCGTGTCTCGCTTTTTTTCCCTGCGTTCGTGTTAGACTGTGGCGCACTAGGAATTGGAAGACCCCTACTTCTCTCCTGGATCGTTTCCCCCCAAAAATCGATCGCTCGAAATCACAAAGGAGAATCGTATGAAGAAGGTGAACCTGCTGCTTTGCATTTGCTGCGTTGCGCTCGCCTCCGCAGTGGCCCAATCTCCCAACAACCAAACCAGGACCGGCATCCTCGGATACCTGGATCCTCACACCGGCGCTTTCCGCCCCGTTCCCATGGCGACGGACAACGGCGACGACGCGCCTGCGCTCACAACTTACACCGGCACCATCACCATCACGCTGACAATCACCGTAAAATCCACATCCCTGACCAGCTTCACCTGCGAGGCCAACGTGAGCGTAGAGGATGAGATTACCACCACACCCCGCGGCTACGAGGAAAGCGTCAACGCGACCGCAACCGGGAGCGGAACCACCCGGACCTGCAAGTTGACCATTCCTTATGCATGGTCTCTGGGCACGCAATCGAGCGACAGCATGACCATCAGCTACGTCACCTTCGGTAGTTCCACATCCCCCGTTGCTCAGCGAACCAGCGGGCTGTCGCCGCTTGGGACTGTAAAAGTGCCAGCAAACGGCGCCACGACCACCCTGACGGCAGCTGTCACTCTCTAAACTCATTCCATCTGCACAAAAGAGGAGCCGCCCCCCGCGGCTCCTCTGCCATCCGCTTCGGCAAATTGCACGCCACAGGTCGCGCGGGCCATCTGAATCAATTTTCATCAAGAATTAACCCACGCGTAACACTTGTTCGTTCCTCGCGGCTAATACTTTCTCTATTCTCCGGAGGAACTCCTATGAAGACGAAGTGCTTCTTCCCAGCCACAGCCCTGCTCGCGCTAACCCTCTCACTGTCCGTCTCTGCCTGGCCTGCCGACAACAACACGGTCGGGTCAGGAAAGATTAAACACGTGCTGCTATTGAGCATCGACGGCATGCATGCCGTCGATTTTTACAACTGCGCCAACGGCATTGCGGGTGTGAATGGTGGCGCACCCTATTGCCCGAATTTGTCGACGCTCAGCCAGACGGGAATTAATTATGTGAACGCGGAATCGTCGAAGCCTTCGGATTCGTTTCCCGGCATGGCGGCATTGGCCTCCGGCGGCACTCCAAAATCGACCGGCCTCTACTATGACGTGGCCTTCGACCGGACGCTCGATCCGCCCATCAAGAAAACAGGCAGTGGCCTGCAAGGCGGAACGTGCGTCCCCTACGCACCGGCTTTCGGAACTACCACCGATAACGACCAAGGAGTCGACCGGGACGACCTCAAGCTGAACGGCGGCGCGCCCGGCGCCAGCCTGATCGATGGCGGCGTCAATTCGATCGATCCCGAGCGACTGGAACGCGATCCCGCGACCGGCTGCACTCCGGTTTATCCGTGGAATTTCATCCGCGTCAACACGGCGTTTGGCGTGATTCATGCCGCCGGCGGATACTCCGCATGGATCGATAAGCATCCTTCCTACTCGTTCGTGGGCGGGCCGGGAGGAACCGGACTCGATGACTATTTCTCGCCGGAAGTCAGTTCCAACGTCGTGCCTCTTCCCGGCGTGAAGACGGTTGAAGGCATTCCTTGCGATCCGGTCCGCGACCAGGTGAGCACGTCAGGATGGAACAGCAGTTTCGCCAACATCCAGTGCTATGACGCCATCAAGGTGTATGCGCTGATCAACGAAATCAACGGCAAGACGCACCTGGGAGCACCGGCGCAGGTTCCGGCAATTTTCGGCATGAACTTTCAGTCCGTGTATGTGGGCGAGTCGGTGAACGAAGCGGGAGTAGCGACTGGCGGTTACAAGAATGCTGCCGCGGTTCCGAGTCCCGAACTGTTCTACGAGATTGAATACGTCGACACCGCCATCGGCCAGATCGTCGCCGCGCTCAAGGGCGCCGGCATTTACGAAAATACACTGCTCATCATCACCGCGAAGCACGGTGATTCACCCATCGACCCGACCCGCTACGTGGCCAACGGCAGCGATACGCCGGCGACTCTGCTGGGAGATCTGATCCCGTACTCCGAGTCGCCGCTGAACACCACTGGCGTCGGTGCCACCGAGGACGATGTCTCGGTGCTCTGGCTGAAAAAAGGGGTAAACGTTGAGGTCGCGGTGAAGATGCTCGAAGACGACGCGACCGAGATCGGGCTCGGAGAGATTTTTTACGGCGGGGCGCTAGCGCTCAACTATAACGTTGGCGGATGGGAAGCGGGCGACGATCCACGCACGCCCGACATTATCGTGGCTCCGAATGTGGGTATGACCTACTCGGGCAGCACGTCGATGATCGGAGATCACGGCGGCTTCGCGCACGACGATACCAACGTGATCATGCTTGTATCGAATCCCGGCTTCAGCGCGCAAACCGTCTCCAATAAAACCACCACCATGCAAGTAGCGCCGACCATGGTTAAAGCGCTGGGACTCAGTCCGAGCCTTCTCGACGCGGTGCGGATCGAAGGCACAGCTCCGCTGCCGGAAGTCTTCGGGCAACTCGGCAAGTAATCTCGCTCCGGTTCCCTTGCCTCGCAGTCTCGCGGCGGGGCAAGGGATCTCCCATTCTCGCTCGTCGCCATGGTCAAGAAATTTCCCTCATTACACTAAGATCCGGGCACCATATTCATTTACTTCGCCGTTAATACAGCGTAGCCTGTATTTAAGTCATTTCTGTGGCGGGACATAATTTTTTTCGCATTCATTCTGGTCATCCTTTCAAGTCTCCGCCCAAACCGTCTGAACTCAGCTCATCGTTTGGGCGGCAAGATTTGCCTGAACGAGTTGACTTGAGCAGATTCAGTCAAGACGCGATGCGGTATGCGCTTGCGGGCGCCTCGGCAGTTGCGGCGCTTCTTCTGCGCGAAGTGCTGGGTCCGGCTTTCCGTACGCACTATCCCTATCACACGGTGTGGCTGGCCGTGGTTTTCAGCGCGTGGTATTGCGGGATTGGTCCCTCCATCTTCTCGATCACAGTTTCCATCGCCGGAATCTGGTATCTGTTTCTTCCTCCCTATCATTCGCTGCTGGGCAAGAGTCACACCGAAGTGCTGGGAGTTCTGAGCTTTCTGGCTTTCTCCGCCATCATCGTGGCCCTGGGAGAATCCAACCGTCGGCTTGCTTTGAAACGGAAGAAGGCCGAAGAGGAACTGAGACGAGCTCAAACCGAACTGGAGGAACGTGTGCGTCAGCGCACCGCCGCGCTCGAGACCATGAAGGAGGCGGCCAGAAATCTCAGCGTCCGCATAATGAACCTGCAGGACGATGAACGTCGCCGGATTGCCCGCGGCCTGCACGACAGCCTGGGTCAATATCTGACGGCGTTGAAGATCAATCTTGATATGTTTGGCGCGACCGGACCAAGGGAAGCCGCGGTGGCTGAGGAATGCAACAGCATCGTACAGAAGTGCCTGGCCGAGACGAGGACCATTTCCCATCTGCTCCATCCGCCGCTGCTCGATGAAGCCGGGTTTGGTTCGGCGGCGCGGTGGTATGTCGATGGCTTTGCCGAGCGCAGCGGTCTTGAAGTAGAGCTGGACCTGCCTGCGAAACTTCCCCGTCTGAGCCGCGATCTGGAGCTGACGCTATTTCGCGCCGTGCAGGAGGCGCTGACCAACGTTCATCGGCACTCGGAGAGCTCCTGGGTTCAGATTCGCCTCGTCCTGGATGCGACGCAGGTACGATTGACGATCTGTGACAACGGAAAAGGAATTCCGGCGCAGAAATTGAGCCGCATCCTCGAAGGAGGAGCAGGAGCCGGCGTTGGACTGGGAGGCATGCAGGAGCGCGTACGCGAATTGGGCGGTTCCCTGCAGATCGAATCCTCGGGAAAAGGAACGGCATTGACCATCACCATGCCGCGACTTGAGCCGACTTCCGTCGCGGCTGAGGTTCTTTTCCCGGCAACCGAAGATGGGCTGGCCAGTTCGGAGCCACTGCCGGAATCGGCGGCGTGAGCGCGCTCACGTCCGCGAGATTCCGCGCTTGCCTTCAAAGATGTAGAATCGCTCCGCCATGCGCATTCTCTCCATCCGGCCGATTCCCGTGGGACTTATATTCACGATCATGTACGGGTTCTTCGGGCTACTCAACTTCATCATCTTTCGCCTCAGCAACAATGGGGTTTTGACCCTGCTTCTCGGATACGAGCTGGGCTTTTTTCACCTGGCTTTGGTTCTCCACCTTCCCCGTACCGACGACTTGATCGCCAACGCGTTCCAATGTGGCGCTTCGATCGCGCTGCTCGGCTTGACGGGCTGGATCACAGGCATTGCATCGGTGTTGTGTTTCAACTTTGTAGCTGCGAAGATCGGTGGAATCGATGCGAGATTCGCGAACGTATCGGACAATGGGCGTGGAACGGGTGCGATCTCTAATACAGCGGCGGCTGGCCCTCTGGCCGCGTCTTCCAGCGGCGGTGCACCCACAACCACTGATCGGGATATTTCCGCACGTAATCCTCAATCGTCTTCGTGAACAGTTGCGTGTTGGCCACGATGTCGGCCTCGAGATCGCCTGTGCGAATCAAGTCCAGCGCGGGATCGAAGCGCAGACGGTACTTCCCGATCGCTTCATCCCAGATGGTGAATCCGGGTACGACCGCCGCGTCCGTGCGCAGTGCAATGCGCGCCAGGCCGCTCGCGGTGCAGGCCGGAATGCCGAAAAAATCAACGAAGACGCCTTGCGGCGGCGTCATGTTCGTATCCATGAGGATGCCGACCGTCTCGCCGGCCTTCATCGCGGCGAGAAGACCGCGCACAAAATCGTCTTTCGGAACTACGCGATTGCCGTGCATGGCGCGATAGCTCTGGATGAGCCGGTCGAGATACTTGTTATCCATGGGTCGCATGACGATGTGCAGCCAATGGCCATGCAGGGAGTGGGCAAAGGCAGAAAGCTCCCATCCGCCAAAGTGCGCGGTTACAAACAGCACGCCCTTGCCGCAGGCAAAGGCGCGCTCATAGTTCTCGAGGCCGTCGTAAACCACGACCTGGTCGACATTGCCAAGCGTATAGCGCGGAAACTGGCAGACTTCGGCGAGCTGCCGTCCGAGAGAAGTAAATTCGCCGCGCAGAATGCGGGCGCGCTCCGCGGGAGATTTTTCCGGAAACGCCAGCTCGAGATTGCGCATGCCCACGCGGCGCAAGCGCACGTGCAGCAGATAGAAAATCTGTGCAAGGCCTATGGCGAAGGCGCGCGACCAGCGACGCGGCAAAGTTCCGAGCAGCTTGATGAACGGCCACGCCACTGCGTATTCCAATTTCCGCCGCATGGGAAGCGTGACCGTATCACTGCCGAAAAGAGAGTGTCAAACGGACCAATAGAAACTGCTCAGTACGCCGTCCTCGGTACTCAGTGCTACTTCGCGGCTTCCTGGGCCCACTTCGCGAGCGTGGTCAAGAAACCATTCGCTGTAGGAGGCGGATCGATCTCTCCGGTGAGCGCGGCTTTTGGCGTCACCATATGACCGTAAAAGTCGCGGGTGGAATTCTTATCCTGTTTGACGACCGCACCATTCAGGCTGACGCCGGCAAAGATGCCGCGCGCCCGCGAATAGGTAAGAATCTCGGCGCGCATCTTCCAGTCGGTATCGCCTTCGGCCTGGCGACCGACGGGCCCGGCCGCCACACTGGCATCGGCGCCGAGCGAAAACTGACTCGATAACAGATGTTGCATGCCGTTCTGGTTCATGATGAGCAGAACCAGGTCCACGGCCTGCCCGCCGATTTGCAATCCGAAGCTGCCGCCCTCGATGGTGAAAAATGCCGGCGCGCTCCATCCTTTCGGCGTGCGACAACTGGCAATGCCGCGGCCATATTTCGCGCCGAAAATGAATCCCGCTTTCAGCATCGACGGCACGACGGCGACGCACTCGGAGTGGCGCAAAATGTCTTCCGGAATGCCTGAGTCGGGCGCATTCTGGATTTCATTCAACACGTCGGCCGCGCTTTGCACACGGTCGACCGCCTTGGAATCCTTCGACTGATCATCCGCCGCAGCGGCAGACGAGACGATCACCGCACACCACAACACTACGAGCAGCAAAAGCTTCTTCATGGGTCCTCACCACAGACAGATTTACCGGGATCTGATATATCCGGATTGTAAATGAAGGCCGGAGCGGCGAGCTATGCGCGGATTCGGGACTCGCGACTCAGGACTCGCGACTCCAGACTCGAGACTCCAGACAAAAAAATGCGGGGCTGAAAGCAGTGACCCTAATCGCCACTCTCAACCCCGTCTCCCAGGTTCTGTGGTAGGTGGAGCGAGTATGCGCCGCAGGCTACGGGCTCACAAGATTACGAAGGTAAGTGACCCAACGCGTTACTTCATCGCGCCGGAGTCAGGTAACTCAGCTTCAGATCTCCGCGGTGTCGGTCCGCGCCAGTCGTTACGAATATCCCCGGCGAATTTGGGCCATTGCCCCCAGAGTCCTCCGTTCGGTTTCAAATCCTGAAGGGCGTAGAGCTTGCCGTCTGCGCTGAGTCCATAAACCGTGCCGTCGGGACCGATCGTCGGCGAATAGACCGCCCCGCCCGCCTCGAATTCCCATTGCACTTTGCCTGCGGAATCGAGCGCATACAAATAGTGGTCGTCGCTCCCGAAAAAGATCGTTCCATTCCTCGCGAGGGCTGGGGTTGAACGTACTTTGTCGCCGGTGGTAAATTTCCATCTTAATCTGCCATCCGCGCTCAGTGCGTAGAGGTTGTGGTCGGGCGCGCCGAAGTAGATCGTGCCGTCTTCGGCGATGGCCGGCTGCGAGGCCCATCCTTGCACAGGGAAGGACCAGACCACAAGGTCACCGCTCGGTTTCAATACCAACAACCTATCCTTGCATGCGACATAGCGAAGTCCATCCGACCCGAATGCAGGAGGAAAGCAGTATGGAGGAATGCCAACCTGAGCATCCCACCATGTCTGCCCATTCGGGACGGTGCCAGGTCTCGGCTGCTGTACTCCGTCAGGCGAAAGGAACGCAGGACGGGTGTCATCCCACAAAACGAAAATCGTTCCGTCCTGCAATAGCCCCGCTTGCGTCACCTGGTGCACTCCCGAGATAAAGGGTTTCCCTTCACCGGTCGCATCTACGCGATGCAGACCCCCGGTTCCGATCTCGTACGACGTTTTGAAATCGAACCAGATGTGGTCTTCATCATCGAGGAAGGGATAAAGCACCGGTCGATGACGCAACTGGAAATCGAATCCATTCTCCTGAAGCTCAGACAACCATTTCTGCGACCCGTCGGGATTCAGAGCGTACAATCCCTTGGCGCCGCCGACGTAGATGGTGCCGTCATCGCTGATAGCCGGGGTGTGCTCGGGCAGAAATTCAGGGATTCTCGGATCGCAACGATGGCGCGAGAGTTGATAGGAGGCGTCGCCCGGTCGCGCGCAATCCTGGACGATCGACTCCGCGACCGTAAATTCCCATTTCTTGACCGGAGATGGAGGAACAAACCCCAGAACGTGGCGAAGGTCCGCCCAGTCCACGATCGCGGCGACAACGACAAGGCCCAGTACGAGAATGATCGCTGCGCGGGCTTTGGTTGGCAATCTGGAAACTCCAGCGCAGCCATCGCTCTGCTTCGTGGCTGCTTACTTCGTTGCCACCAGCGAGTGCGTGATGGCGTGCACCGAAAGTGCGATGCGGTTCTGCACGCCGACCTTGCGCATCAGTTTGGCGACGTGCGCCTTCACGGTGCGTTCTTCAATGCCGAGTTGTCCGCCGATCTCCTTGTTGGACCGGCCGGCGACGAGCATTTCCAGAACCTCTTTTTCGCGATCGGTGAAAGTCACGCGGCCTGCCGGGAAGATGCGGCCCGGGGCCGACGACACGCGCTCGATGAACATGGAGAGTACACGCCGTGGCGCCCATACCGATCCTTGATTCACCACGCGAATGGCTTGCGCGAATTCCGCGGGCGTGGCGGCTTCATCCACGTAGCCCTTGGCGCCGGAGGCAATGGCCTTCAGAATGGTTTCTTCGTCGATGCCCGAGCCGGTCACGATGATGCGCAGGTCCGGTCGAGTCGCCTTGAGGCTGGCCATCACGTCAAAAAGGTTTTGCCCGGAGCGGTTGCCGAGCAGGATGAGATCAATGCCTTGCAGCGTGCTGATTTCCGGCAGTGCCGCGGAGATCAGTTCGAACTCGGGCTCAGAGTCGAACAAGGCGCGAAACCCCACAAAACGTAATGGGTCGCTCTCCACGACTGCGATTCGGATGACAGGTTTTCTGGCAACGGCTGCTTTCATAGTTTTCCCTAAGGGTATAGTTTCTTCTACTCAGCATAGTAATAATTCGGCACAAAGCAAAGAGAAGGTGACCGAAGGGAAATTACGGGAGTAACATGAAAACACGCGCCTTTCATGCCCGCGCCTCACGGCTAATCGTGAAAGAAAATCGGCATGGGCTGCTGCCCGCATTGGAACTGATCTGAGAAAACCGATCTACGAAAAATGTCCGGAGAATCCGTCCGCATGAAAATCCCACGCCGGCTGTTGGCAATGATCCTTGCACTGAACGCTCTCATTCTCACCGTCGCTCTGCGCGCGCAGGAAAACCCAACGCCACCGCAAACGCCCATGCCGCCGGAGCAGTCCGCGCCGGCTTACACTCCCAAATACCACGGCGACGCGGCGCACTCGGACTCCGAATTTACCGCGCTCGCCTACACGCGCGCCGTCATGCGGGCCGAGATGCTGTTCAACAAACATTACGGCCACTACGCCGCCTCGCTCTCACAGCTCGTGCACACTGGAAATTTCACGCAGCGGATGGTCAATTCCGACCGCGGCGATTACACCGCCGGTTTCAAAGCAAAAAAAGATGGCTACGTCCTTACCATGACGCCCAGAGTTCTTGACCCGGAGCATCGATCGTTTTATGCAACCGAGGATGGCAAAATCCACGCCGATGAAGCCAAGCCGGCGGATGCCGACTCGGCTGTGGTCGAGACCCACAAGTGGTAATGGCCCCCTCGGGCGAGCGCTGTATTGCCGTCCGGGGCAGGAACGCTCAGACTTTTCTTCAGATGCTCGAGCTCCTCAACCGGCCCGGCACCAGGCTGCTTCGCCAAACCGAATGTGGAGGTCTGTATGCGACCGTTCTTATTACTCTGCGTGCTGCTGCTTGGCGTCTCGTGGGCGTCAGCGCAGACGACGCCCGCGCAATCCAATCAAAAAGCCTATAACCAGGCCGCCACCGGCAGCAGCGGACCCGAACGCACCGTCCAGGGCTGCCTGAGCAATTCGGACGGCAATTACATGCTGACCAGCGACTCCGGAAAGACCTACACGCTTGCCGGCGATACTTCAAAATTAGCTGATCATGTGGGCCATGAGGTGATCATCACAGGAACGCGGAAGAGTGCCGGAAATACGGCTGGACCCAGCGGAGAATCGGCTGGCACCATGTCGGATCAGGCGAACCAGCCGACGCTCGATGTCATGTCGGTAAAGCACGTTTCGAAGACTTGCAAGAATGCCGGCTCGATGTCGCACTGAGCATCCGGTTTTGACGCGCAGCGCAACCTGAGGGATTTCACGTCGTCTCAAAGTGAAGACTTCGCGCGAAATCCCTCACGTGTTAGTGCTCGTCAGAATCGGGAATTAACTGCAGCGGCACGCTTTTGTGATCGCCTTCACTCAAGCGCAGCGTGCTTCCCTGCCCTTCATACAACTTCACGAATTCAGGATCGTAATAGGCTTCACCCTCCACGCTTTCCCAGGCGAAAAGCGTGTAATTGCCGGGAGCAAGGCCATGCAGGGTAAAGTGACCGCCCTGATCAGCAACCGTATTGCAATAGCGGTCTTCGCGGGAACGCAGAGGGGCGTCGGGCACGGCCACCACGATCGCGTTCGCAAACCGCTGGCCCTTCGCATCGGATACCACGCCGTCGACGACTGCGCCACTTGCACTGACCACGAGATTCAGCATGACCGCGCCGCCGTTGACGCTGATGCTCGAATCGTTCACCTCGCGTCCCCCGGCCAGGGTCGATTTCACATACCAGTCGGCATTTAAGTTGTTGTCGCCGACCAGCTGCACGTAGTAATTGCCCGCCGGAACGTCTTTCCATTCGAAGCTGCCGTCGAGCGCGACCCGGGCCACGTTCGTGAACTGATCTGACAGAGTCAGCGGTTGCACATCGTCGGCGGCATCGGCGGAACGGAGCGAAAGAAAGATCTGCGCGGGATCGAATCCGGCTACGCTCTTGGCTTCGAGGTGCAGGCGTCCGCGCACGTCCGAGCCAGGTTGTGGCGCCAGGCGCAGTCCATCGACGTTGCCCGCGACTTGCAGCGCTTGGCGCGCCATCATCGGCACAGACGCGCCATCCACCGTGGCCATCACCGTGTAGTTGCCCGGGGAGACGTCGTGAATCACGAAGCTGCCGTCCTTCCGGATATCAGCGCCGTTGAGCACGACATTGAAGTCGCGCGACTGCAGCATGATCACTGCCGTTGACCTGGGCGGCAGGTTCACGACTGATCCGCGAATGGTGAGGCTGGGGCTCGGCGTGAGGGAAAAGTTCACCGGATAGTCATCGCCCGCTCGCAACTGAATCGCCGCAGCCTGCGTGCGATCGGGAGTGCCGGGATAATACGTCGTCTGGTACGACGTGGCAGACGTTTTGTCAGAGACCGGATTCGGGTCGGCGGGACGCGCGGCGCCGGAATTTTCGATCAGGCTCTTGAAGTCCGGTGGAGGACTGCAGGAAACGTAGTAATTGCCCGCGTCCAGTCCCGCGACGCGGTATTCGCCCAGATCGTTGGTGCGCTCGCCTCCGGCCTGCTCCCAGCGGCGATGGCCGGAAGAAAATGTTTCGCGCAGAACGGCCACTTCCGCATTGGGCAAGGGATCTCCGTCTTCGTCGGTGACGCGCCCGCGAATTACGGCAGCCGCTTGCAGACGGAGCTGCACGTCCTTCAATTCCTGCCCGGCGCTCAACGTAAGTACACGGCCTTCACTGCGGCCGTGGCGTTTGCTGACGTCGAGCAGGCCGGTTCTTTCCGCGAACAGGTGATAGCGCCCGGCAACGATGCCTTCGATGCGAAATGCACCATCGGGCCCGGTCATCGCCGTGTAGTCGCCACCTTCCGTCTGGTTCTCGGCGATCAGTTCAATGAGCGCCTTCTTGACTGGCTCGCTCCCCGGTTCCTTGGTGACGATGCCTTCGATCACAGCACGGGACGCCGGCTTCGAACTATCCGATTGGACCTGCGAGAAGGCACAGGCGGCCAGAAAAATCACCATCAGGCATGCGGAGATCGGCTTCATGAATGTCTACGTCTTGGGGAGGCTGGGAGCTTGCGTTTCGAGCGCCGAGATCGAGGAGCGGCCGCGAAGCCTCATTTTATCTTGGACAGCGTGGTTGGCCAAAAGGTTTCTTGGATGTTGGCGGCCTTGCCAGAGAAAGCAAGATTGCGCCGGCGATGATGGCATGTAAGTTAAAGATAATGAACAAGATCGGGCTGACTAGAACGCGCTGCGTCATCCCGAGCGGAGCCGCCTTTCAGGCGAAGCGCGGGATCTCCCGCACCCAACCGCCGTTTTACGGGAGATCCTCTCGGCCCGCTCGTAAGAACGCCAGCCTTCGGCATGACGCCTCGCAGGAACAATTCAAATTGAGCCACTGCTCGCAGAAGTCGAGCTGTAGCCGCGGCTGAACGGTAGGGGTATGATCAGGAGTTTGGCAAAACAAATCGAGCGCGCGAGGAGGCGCGCATTTCTTATGAAGCGACTTCTGATCACGGCACTGTTTGTGATGGGCATGCTCTCGTATGCGGTTGCGCAGGACATCGTGGGCGACTGGCAAGGTCCCCTTACTACTCCGATGGGCGAGCTGCGGCTGGTGCTGCACGTAACCAAAAATTCAGATGGAACCCTCAAGGCGACCATGGATAGCCCGGACCAGGCGATGGGCGGTGCGCCACTGGACACCTTCATTCTCGATGGATCGAAGCTGCACTTCACGCTCAACGCGGCCAAAGGAACTTTTGATGGATCGCTGAAGGGAAATGGAACGATCAATGGTTACTGGACCCAGGGCAACAGCCCGAAGATGCCGCTCACGCTCAGCAAAACCACGACGCCGATCAAGCTGACGCACGATCCGGCGGCGCCTTCGGACATCGATGGAACCTGGGAGGGCATCTACGATACCCCGACGGGTGGAACATCCGCTCCCGACAAGAATCACGTCACCTTCCACATCACAAACACAGCTGACGGTTTGACAGCGACTGTAGAACTGCCCGAGATGAGCATCAAGGGATGGCCGGCTACGGCGGTAACCCGCAAGGGCAACTCGATCAAGATTGCCATCAAACAGGTCAACACCATATTCCAGGGCAAGCTGAGCAAGTCGCTGGATTCGATGACCGGCGATTGGATTCAGGGCGATGGCCCGGCACGCGCGCTGAATCTGAAGAAGACAAAAGATGAGCCGGCGCCCGCGCAAAAAGCCGATGCCGAGAAGAAATGAGAGGCGCAGACTCGAGTCGCACCAGACCGAAGCGACGGAGTGCCGAGCGCGGCGAAGTCCGCGGCAGCGCAGAGTAAGGGGGCGGTTATGAAGCATGGATTTTCCGTTATGAAGCAATGGATCATTGTGTGGCTGATTTTTCTCGCGCCCTGCCTGGCAAAGGCGCAAGACATTACGGGCGACTGGAAAGGCGCGCTGGACGCCGGCGGCACCACGCTGCACTTGGTGCTGCACGTGACCAAAGGATCCGAC
>JASHOT010000139.1 GCA_030040965.1 Candidatus Sulfotelmatobacter sp.
ACTCTTCGATGAAGCAGGAGTACAGGACAAACAGATACACACGAAAAGCATCAACGTTCACAGTTTCGGGATTGCCGATCTGCTACTCGACTTGCGAGTGGTTGTTCACCACGCGGTTGCCGAAAAACGCCTTACTGAAGATGCCGCGTCCAAGTGGCTGATTGATCTGATGGAAAGGGATGCGACCAAGACGTTCACTGCAAAAATAACAGTATTCATCGCCTGCGGCATGAAGAAGTAATTGGTTCGAGCGATACAGAGTGCCAGTTTACGTTCTCGAATGAACTCGTCCGCAACTTTCGGAGTCATAGGCGGCTCTGGCAATACGGGGAAAGCCGTCGTCAAAGAGCTTTGTGGCTCCACGGACAGAGCGATCCTCATCGGTGGACGTAATCTCGCCAAGTTAGAAGCCGTTGCAGCGGAGCTTGGTACTGGAGTATCGGCCATACAACTTGATGTCCGCGATCCAAGATCGCTAGAGGAGTTTTGCGCTCGCTGTTCCGTTGTGGTGAATTGCGGCCGCCCTGGGGTCAGCTTCGAGTTGAGCGGCGACTCTCTTAAGTTCGGTTTCGGGCGCATGCGCAAGATAGAGCCGCACCAAATCTGCGAAGCGGAATCCGCCCTGCGCGGCAGTGCTCGATTCGGCCAGCGCGGCCGCCGTGTTTCCGGTGCGCAAGTCGATTCCCACCTTCGCCGACGATACCGACACGTCGCACCATCAACTCCATTGCTCGGAGGCGCGTCGCTGGCTCAGTTCCACTTCTACCTGCATCACCAGCACCGCCTCGCCTCACTTACTTCGATCCCTCCAACTTCTCTTCCCTCGGCAAAAAACACGCCCGCATGATCCCCAGCCTGACTCTCTACACGATGTCGTAATAGGCGAGTATTAACCTTCCATCGTGCTGACGTCGCCGGCGTCGACGCCGGCTTCTTTGGCTTTCAGGAAGCGGCGAAGAATTTTGCCGCTGCGCGTTTTCGGCAACGACGCGACGAACTCAAGCGATGACGGGGTCGCGATCGGGCCCAGCTCGCGGCGAACGTGTTCGATGAGGGTGGCGGCGAGGGCGTCGTTGGGCACGTGGTCGATGCGGACTTGCACGAAGGCTTTGATCGATTCTCCTTTCAGAGGATCGGGCACGCCGATGGCGGCGGCTTCGGCGACGGCCGGATGCGAAACGAGAGCGCTCTCAACTTCGGCGGTGCCGATGCGGTGTCCGGCGACGTTGAGGACGTCATCGGAGCGGCCGAGGACAGCGATGTATCCGTCTTTATCTTTCATGGCGACATCGCCAGTGACGTAGCAGCCCTTGAAGTATTGCCAATCACGCTCATAGCGGGCGGGATCGCGCCAGACGGTACGCAGCATGCAGGGGAAGGGCCGCTTGAGGACGAGGCGTCCGCCAACGTTGGGCGGAGCGGAGTTGCCGTCTTCGTCGATGACGTCAGCTTCAGCGCCGGGGACGGCGACGCCGACTTTGCCGGGACGCATGGCCATGGAAGGAGGCGTGCCGAGAGTTGGTCCGCCGAGTTCGGTTTGCCACCAGTTGTCGATGACGTATCCCCACTTGCCGTCACCGGCAAGATGCGTCTGGGCCCAGCGCCAGGCTTCGGGATTCAGCGGCTCACCGGCGCAGGCGATCACGCGAAGTGAAGTGAGATCGTGTGCGGCGGGGTAGGACTCGCCGTAGCGCATGAACATGCGGAGCGCGGTGGGCGCGGTGAACATTTTGGTGACGCCGTAGCGCTCGACGATCTCCCACGCGATGCCGGGGTTGGGGAAATCGATGGCGCCCTCGCGGAAGAGGGTGGTGACGCCGGCGCAGAGCGGAGCATAGACGATGTAGGAGTGGCCGACGACCCATCCGATGTCGGAAGTGCACCAGAAAATGTCACGGTCGCCGACATCGAAGAAACTTTCAAGATGGTAGGTGGTGCCGACCATGTATCCGCCGTGAACGTGGAGGACACCTTTTGGCTTGCCCGTCGAACCGGAGGTGTAGAGCAGGAAGAGAGGATCCTCGGCGTCCATTTCTTCGGCAGGACAGTCGGGGGGAAACTTCAGAAGATCGTTGAAGTCGACTTCGCGCGGGGTGCGGATTTCGGTTTTCGCGCGGGAGAAGACGACGACTTTCTCGACGCAGTCGAGCGAAGAAATGGCCTCGTCAACTATGGCTTTGAGGGCGACGGTTTTGCCGCGGCGGAAGCCGACGTCGCCGGCGATAACGATTTTGGCTTCGGCATCGATGATGCGATCGCGGAGGGCGGTGTGACCCAGTCCGGCGTAGACGACGGAGTGAATGGCGCCGATGCGGGCGCAGGCGAGCATGGCGACGGCGCCCTCGATGGTGAGTGGCATGTAGATGACGATGCGGTCGCCTTTGGTGACGCCCAACGATTTCAGGCCATTGGCGAAGCGGCAGACCAAGCGGTGAAGATGGCCATAGGTGACGATGCGCTCGGTTCCATCCTCGCCAAGCCAAATGAAGGCGGCGCGATTGCGGTTCTCGGAGTTGGCGTGGCGGTCGAGCGCGTTGGTGGTGATGTTGGTCTTTGCGCCGACGAACCACTTGTGGTGGATGCCATCCCAGTCGAGGACTTTGCTCCACGGTTGTGACCACTGAAATTTTGCGGCATAGCTGGCCCAGAAGTTTCCTGGATCGCGGAGGGCGCGTTCACGCTCGCCCTGCCAATCTTTGTGCAGGACGTTGGAGGCGACGATGGCGGGTGCAGCATATTCGTCGTCCATGTGGAGCAGGTTGGAGATGTTTTCGGTCTTGGTGATTTCTTTGGTGAGGGGAAGAGCGCTCATGTAGACCTCCGGAGAGCGACGTGGATCCGTCGGAAGCTGGTGGATTCTGGCGTAATCATATGCCCGCGGCAGTGACGAGAATCACACCGGGATGTGTTTTTACTCCAAAAGTTCATAAATGGGAAGAAGGAAAGGCGAATCGAGGTCAAGGGTTTAGAGCTCGATAACAGGAGACTTCCTATGTTCTCCCGATGCGACAAGTGAGAACACTCTTGATTTCCGAGAGGCGGCTTGTGATATAACGCACAGCGCTAGGTGAGTCCACACACATCTTTCCCAGACATTCCGGCCTTAGTGTGGCTCCCCATTGCGTCCGAGAAAGCTAAACTCGGATCGGCCCCATGAGCCCCAAACAGGGGCTTCGTCCGCCAATTCGCCTGAAAATGCAGTTCGGCTCCAGTCGAGTGACATTCGACCGCGGTCATGGCTTGTTGGACAGAAAGCAATTCCCGGTCACGCACGAATCGTCTTGCAGGAATCAAGGAGGAAAATCACGTATGCCGAAGTTGATGCTATGGGTTTGTAGCACACTGTTGGCCATCGCAATGGTTGTGCCCGTTGTGGCAGGGGCAAAAGATGGCACGGAAACCAAAACTCCAGAGTCGACAAACTCTGCCGCGCAGCCGGCTGCTGCGAACGCGAATGTAAACCCGGCGGGTCAGGTGAATGTTACGGCCCTGCTGGGAGTGCTGGTGATGAAAGGCGTGCTGGCGCCTGCCGAAGCAAAGTCGATCGAGGCAGCGGCACCGGGAACAGAGTTCCAGGCCTTGGTGGAAGTGCTAACCCGAAAGGGCGTGGTGAGCGCGGCGGATCTTGCTCCAGTGAACTCAGCTCCGGCCACGCCTGCCACGACGGCGGCAGCGCCGGTGACTCCACAACCCGAGGCGACGGCGAGCGCGGGGCCAGCTCCGGCCGCGACTCGAACTGTGACCGTCGCGATGACGAGCCCACAACCTGCTGCTGAACCCGCAGCCCAAGCCAAGATGGATGCGCCTCCTCCGCCACCGGCGGTGGTACCGGCAATTGCGCCGTTGCGTGTCCTGCCGGTCGACCCACCGAAGAAAGACGCTTTGAATGCCGCCTTCAAGATGGGCGCGGTGAAGATGACGCCTTATGGATTTATCAAGGCGACGGGAGTCTACGACTCAAGCGATCCGAATGGCGACGACTTTCCGTTTGTCGGTTTGTTCCTGACACAACCGAGCATTTACGGGACGACAACGGGGCCAACGAAAGATCCGGAGTTCCACCTGAAGGCGCGCTCCACCCGTATCGGGGCGAACTTTGAGTGGCCGGATATTTCTCCCAAGCTGACCTTCACCGGCCGCATTGAAGGCGACTATGAGGGCAACTTCAGCGAAGTGGACAACCGCGACGTTTCGTCGATCCGCAGCAACTCGTTCCAGTTGCGGCTGGCGTGGGCGCGCATGGACTACGCGGCCAGCGACAAGACGGACTTCTACTTCGAGGCCGGACAGGACTGGACGCTGTTCGGATCGAGCGCGTTGCCGAGCATCCTGGAAACGACGTTCCTGGGGGCGTTCTACGGCGATATTTATGAACGTTCGCCGCAATTCCAGTTCGGATTGGTGCGGGGGCTGGGCGGAGATCGTGACTTCAAGATTTCGCCGACGTTCGCGATCATGATGCCGAGCACCGGTCAAATTCTGAAACTGGGTTCGGTCGGTCTGGCCGGGCAGTTGGGAGAAGGCGAGCGAGAAGGCGCGGACTCCGGACGGCCTGAGGTGGAAGGACGCCTGGCAGTGCAGTGGAAGCTGGATAAAGCACCGGCGGTGGCTCCGGCGCAGATTTTCGTGACCGGATTCGAGAGCAAGCGGACGTCGATCGTTCCGAATTCGGCACCTGGCTATGCAACCATGCCGGCGAACTACCTGGCGGCATTCCCCAACGGCTTCACGGCTTCGAGCAATATGTACGGATTGCAGGGAGGGATCGCGTTGCCGACGCGGTGGTTCACAGTCGTGGCAACGGCGTACCGCGGTGGTGACCTGCGATTCTTCTTCGGCGGGCAGGTCAATAGCTACGCAACCGACACGACAGGGCTGACCAATATTCAGGGGCCGTTCACGACCCTGGATGGCGGCTGCCTGACTGCGGCGGGCTGCGCAGTCCTTGGGACAAATGCGGCGGGCAATGTGGTCGTAGCGCCGCAGCGCCCGATCCGTTCGTTTGGCGGATTCGTCAACCTGGGACTGCCGCTTTCGCGCTGGTTCAATGCGAATCCGAAGGGGCATAACGCGGGATGGCAAATCTATCTGCACATGGGCAAGGATCAGGTCGACGATCATGACCTGAACTATCCCGGCTATACCGCCAACGCCAACATCGCGTCGCCGCTGCCGCTTTCCATGGGCAAACTGTTTGCGGGGACGCTCTACTACAAGGTGAATCCGTATGTGACGTTCGCCTTCGAACAGTCGGTATATGCGACGCGTCTGAAGGATGGAATCACGGGATACATCATCGCCGGAACGCCTTCGAACGAATGGCAGGATCATCGTTCGGAGTTTGGCCCGATCTTTAACTTCTAGGATCGGAATTGACTGGCCCGGGTCGGGCGAAGCGGCGAAAGCTTCGCTCGACCAGGAGCTATAGGATTTGCTCTTCTCGGAAAGCAGATTCCTCGCTTGCCGACGCATGGGCTCGTCGGCGGGCGGAATGACAACGTGAATTTCACGGGATCGTGCCGCACGAAAGCTGTTCTGCCGCCTGGATTCCGGGCACAGAATGTGCGGATCTGAGGAGCGAGTTAATTAGAAAGAAACATCGTCAGGAAGTAATTCGGGAGTTACGGTCATGAAGCGAACTGGAAAAGCGGTCGTGCTGGCGATGCTATTTGCGGCCGTATCGGCCAGCGCTGCCGTCAAGACCAATCTGATTCGGATCAAGGTTCTGGATTCGGAGACGCACTCGGTGCTGATTGACGACAGCGGGGTCCCGAAGAACTGCGACCAGGTGAATTTCGACGCCTACTGCCACAACAGCCGAAGCACGCAGGTGACGAATACGGTGCTGGTGCAGGAGGGGGATAAACCTCCGTATCGGATTACATGCACGGTCGACATGAAATTTTCCCGGTGCATCGCGTTGCCGCGCGGTGCGAGCTTCGACGCAAAAAGAGAAAAACGCGGGTTGACGGTGTACTACGCCGATGACAGCGGCAAGATGCGGAAGCAACTGTATGTGCTGGTGGCGCAGGAATCGTCGAAAGAGGATGAACGAAACCAGCAGGAGGGCGCATCTGTTCCGGTGTCGACCACGGGTGAGGCGGTTGCCGGTTCGTCAGCTTCGCCTTCGCCAGCGGCGTCTCCAGCGCCGGCGCCGAAATCGGCTTCGGCTCCCTCGGAGTCGCCGACTCCAGCGCAATCTCCTGGCCCAGCGCAGACGCCAGCGTCAGTGACGAGTAACTCGCAGGCTGTGAGGTGCAGCTTCAGTTCGACTCCGGTGGGCGCCGAGATCACGTTGGATGGGAAATATGTTGGCAGCACGCCGTCGACGGTGAATGTAGCCCCAGGCGCGCATGCGGTGGTGATCTCGATGCCCGGCTTTGCGCAGTGGAAGCGCGATCTGACCGTGACGACGGGATCGGAACTGACGGTGAATGCTGTATTGGAGAAGCAGTAACGAACCCGCGGATGGGCGCGCAGGTCCTCTGTAATTGGTTAAGGCAGTGAGACGAGTTGCGCCGTGTTGCATTTGCGAGGAAAGTGAAGAAGTCGCGGGAAAGGTCGTATTACGAATGCGAATAAGAGGAGGGATGCCTTATGGGAAATCCAGCGAGGAATATTGCAGTCGCTGAACCGAAACAATTCGAGGCGTCGAAGCCCGAATGGAACCAGATTGCCGAGAGCCAGGAATTTCAGGATTTGATGGCCACGAAGAAGACATTCATTATACCGGCGTTCATATTCTTCGTCGTGTATTACTTCGCGCTCCCGGTACTGGTGGGCTATGCGCCCGCCTTCATGTCGACGAAGGTGATGGGCGTGAATCTGGCATACCTGTTCGCCCTGTCGCAATTTTTCGTGGCATGGGTCATCGCCGGACTATACGTGCGGGTGGCGAACGAGTTTGACCGTCTTGCCAAAGACATTCTGGAAAAAGCCGAGAACGGCAAAGGAGGCGAGTAGGTTATGAACATTTCACTTGTCATGTTCCTCGTGTTTATCGCAGTAACCCTGGGCATTACCTACTGGGCATCCAAGCGTTCCGCCGGGGCGAGCGCTTATTTTGCGGCGAGCCGCCAGATCAAAGGCTGGCAGAACGGAATTGCCGTGGCGGGCGACTATATGAGCGCGGCGTCATTTCTGGGAATCGCAGGGATTATCGCATTCCAGGGATACGACGGGTTCATGTTTTCTGTGGGATGGCTGGTGGCGTACCTCACGGTGTTGCTGGTAATCGCCGAGCCGCTGCGCAACGCGGGCAAGTACACCATGGCCGATGTGCTGGCATACCGGCTGAAGCCGCGGCCGGTGCGAGCCATGGCCTCGTTGAGCACGCTGACTGTCAGCACGTTCTACATGATCGCGCAGATGGTGGGCGCCGGCGCGCTGGTAAAGCTGTTGCTGGGAAGCATGGTGACTTACAATCAGTCCGTGATTGCGGTCGGCGTATTGATGATTGTCTATGTTGTGTTCGGCGGCATGCTGGCAACAACTTGGGTGCAGATCGTGAAAGCCGTGCTGCTGATGGCGGGGACGGTACTTCTCAGCATACTTGTGATGGCACATTTTCACTTCAGATTCGCGGAGTTCTTCGGCGCGATCGGTAGTGTGACCTATCACGACGCCAAGGGTGCCGTGGTGGTGAAAGACTTCCTGACTCCGGGATTGCGCTATAAGCCGCCGTACGGCGCTCTCGATCTGATTTCGCTCGGCTTGGCCTTGATCTTCGGCACGGCCGGTTTGCCGCATATTCTGGTGCGGTTCTACACCGTACCCGATGCGAAGACGGCGCGGCATAGCGTTGTCTGGGCCATGGTGCTGATTGGCAGCTTCTACATCATGACGACGTTCCTCGGCTTCGGGGCGGCGACCATCGTAGGGCCGGATTACATCAAAGGACACGGCGGCACCAACATGAGCGCACCGCTGCTGGCGCAGGCGCTGGCGGGAAATATCTTCTTCGCGTTCATTTCGTCGATCGCGTTTGCCACGATTCTGGCGGTGGTGGCCGGGCTGACCATCAGCGCAACGACTTCGTTCTCGCATGATTTCTGGACTAACGTGATACATAGCGGAAGCGAGCGCAAGCCGGGCGAAGAGGTCCTGGTGGCGCGGATTTCGGCATTTGTGGTGGGCGCGGTGGCGATCGCAATTGCCATCGTGCTCGGGCCGACGGCGAACGTTGCGTTCCTCGTGGCACTGGCGTTTGCGGTCGCGGCGTCGGCCAATTTGCCCGTGATCGTACTGTCGATCTTCTGGCGGCGATTCAACACCGTGGGCGCGGTGACAGGGTTGGCGGTGGGCCTGCTGGCTTCGATCGGGCTGATTCTGATCAGTCCAAGCTTGATGGCGGTGGATCCTCCGACGGTGACTGGGACGGCACGGCACTTGATCCAGGCCAAGGCCATTTTCCCGCTGGAGAATCCGGGCATTCTAAGCATTCCGCTGGGATTCATCGGAGCGATTATCGGGACGCTCGTCAGCCACGAGCCGACCGCGCTGGAGAAATATAACGAACTGCTGGTACGGTCGAACACCGGGCTGGGCGCAGAAAAGGCGGTGGCGCACTAGAACGACTTCTCAGTTCTCGACCTTCAGTTTTCGCCTAAGTTTGGGCCGGAGGTTCGTTCGAGTCTGCACCCGTGAAAGTCTGCTCGACGGCACGGTTCATAAAGCACCGTCGTGAGAACGATGACGCATGAGAACCATGACACATGAGGCCCGAGCTGTGAAACGAAAACTCCACCCACTGAGGACGATCGGCGGATTTGAGTGCAAGGAGGTAATCGTAGTTCGCACGAAGGTCTTTCGGCGAGCCAAGTGATCCCAGCAGCGTGCTTCGCGCGTATGACCCAGACTTCGGATTTGCCTGTGCCGCTCTCTGAAGATTGCTGGCAATTTCATTTTTGTAAAGGATGGCCCGATTGTGCCATTTCCCGCCACGGTTGCGGGATTTAGAGTGTATGCCCTGTAATGCTGGTCCCCCCGTTGTCCCGTGTCATCGCAGACTACTCAGCCATCATCGGCCCGGTTAAATACGCGAGGAAGATTGACGACCAAAACAACAGGGCCTTTTCGCTGCATCGGGGCGCTCTGCACGATTCTGTTAGCCGGTTGCTTAGCTCTTGCTCAAACGTTGAGCCCAACCTCCATCACTTTCTCGAATACCGCCGTGGGCACGGCAAAGGGACCAATCACTGTAACACTGACAAACGGTGCATCGGGTCCGCTGACAATCAGCAGTATTTCTGTCTCTGGCAATTTTTCCGAGACGAGTAATTGCCCGCTCGCTCCGAAAACGCTGCCGGCAAATGCGAGCTGCAAGATCGCGGTCACGTTCCTTCCTGAAGAACTCGGAATCCAAACCGGCGTTTTAACGGTGACCGATAACGCAGGTACAAGTCCACAAACAACCCAGTTGAGCGGCACGGGAATTCTCGCCGTAAACTTCGTGCCGGCAGCGTTGTCGTTCGGCAATGTTTTCGTCGATACAACCAGCACCGCCAAGACGGTCACGCTCACGAACACGCAGGGCACTCCACTGTCGATCTCAAGTATCACGACCACCACAAATTTCGCCGAGACTTCGAATTGCCCACTCGCTCCGAGTACGCTGGCTGGCACATCGTCTTGTAACGTTTTGGTCGTCTTCAGTCCGACCGCAACGGGAACTGTGGATGGAACGTTGACCGTCGATGACAGCGGCTACGGCAGCCCACAAACCGTGCAATTGTCGGGAACGGGGACCGAACCGGTCACATTGACTCCGACCAGCCTCACGTTCGCCAGCCGTGAAGTTGGGTCGACGAGCACCGCGCAGAAGATCACGCTTAAGAACGCACAGGCTGTCCCTTTGACAATAGTTGGAATTTCCACCTCCGGCGATTTCGCGCAGAGCTCGAACTGTCCGCTCTCTCCACAGACTTTGGCGGCAGCGGCAAGCTGCTCCGTTTCGGTCACGTTCACACCGGCGATGACAGGCACGCTTACCGGCACATTGACGGTGAGCGATAATGCCGCACTCAGCACGGAAAGTGTGCCGCTAACGGGCACGGGAACGCTGACCAATCTGCGTTCGATGGTGATCACGCCAACATCTCCACAAGCCGTGGCTGGCACGCAACTACAACTCACGGCGACCGGCACTTTGAAAACTGGGCAGACGATCAACATCACCGATGCGGTAACCTGGTCCTCGTCATCGACCGGAATTGCCGTCGTAAGTCCTACCGGACAGATTCAAGCCCTGGCGGCGGGAACGACCAGCATCACAGCGCTGTTCGGTTCGGTCGCTTCTTCGGTTACGTTTGCGGTGACCGCGCCAGTGTTGACTTCGGTCACGGTCACGCCTGCGAATTTGTCAGTGCCCGTCGGTGCCAATCAACAATTCACCGCTGTACTCAACTACAGCAATGGCACTTCGACGGATGCCACCAGCGCGGTGACATGGTCATCGTCCGTGCCTACGGTAGCCACTGTGGGGACAAGCGGAGCGGCTTCAACGCTGGCTACGGGAAGTACAACGATTACGGCCACAGCCGGACCGGTCAGCGGAAGTACGACTCTGACCGTGACTCCGCCACAGTGTACTGCTGCACCGCCCGGATTGATCGGCTGGTGGACTGGGGACGGTAACAGCGTAGACCTTGCCGGCGTAAATTCGGGAACACTGCAGAATGGCGCAGGCTATGCGAACGGCGAAGTTGCGCAGGCGTTCAGCTTCAATGGCAACGGCGCTTCCGTGCTGGTCAACGCTGCGGAGTATTCACCATCGGCGGGAACTCTGATGTTCTGGTTCCTCGCCAATGGCAGCGGCGCGATGACCGGCAGTATCACTGCTGGCGGAAACCGCGGCCCGGGCCTGTCGATTGATACAAATAGCAATCTGCTGTGGGAATTCGGAAACCTATACGCTCAGTCGCTCGGGCAGGTCAGTTCCAATCAGTGGCATCACGTGGCTCTTACCTATTCCACTTCGGGCTCCGAGGTGACGGTTGTTCTGTATCTAGACGGCAATGAAATTTCAACGGCGATCACTACGGCCAACCTGGCGTGGTATCCACAAGTCGTGTTTGGAAGTTATCTGGGTGCGACGGAGCCGTCTTTCGTCGGATCGATGGATGAGATCTCGATCTTCAATCAGGCATTGAGCTCGCAGCAGATCCAGCAGGTATACGAGGCTTTCAGCGGTGGAATGTGCAAACCGACGCTGCAAGTCATCACCCTGAATCCGGCGAACCCATCGATCGGGCCCGGTGCCAGTCAACAGTTCACGGCGGCCGGGACTTACAGCGACACTTCAACACACGATCTGACTTCTTCGGCCGGGTGGACGTCCTCGAACCTCTCTGCAGCCACGATCAACGCAACCGGGTTGGCCATTGGCGTTGCTCCCGGGAGTTCGGTGGTCGCAGCAGCGCTCGCGGGACAAAGCGGATCTACCACGCTGAACGTGGGACCGAGTCTGGTCTCGATTCAGGTGACTCCAGCCACTCCCACGATTGCGGCAACCACGAGCGTCGCATTCACGGCCACTGGTGTATACAGCGACGGCAGTCAACAGAATCTGACCGCATCGGTTACGTGGAGCGCGAACTCATCAGGTGCGACGATTACGAGCAACGGCGTTGCGACTGGCGTGGCTCCCGGCCAGACCAATGTTACCGCGAGCGTGGGAACAATCACCGGCTCCGCAACACTGACCGTGTCTTCAGCAACCCTGGTCTCCATCGCGGTGGCTCCAGGCAGTCCAACTATTGCCGCGGGAACAACCCAGCAATTCAGCGCAATCGGGACATTTAGTGATGAGAGCACGCAAGATCTGTCAACTCAGGTGAGCTGGAGTTCGTCGAACTCGCCGGTGGCGACGATCAACTTAAATGGACTCGCCACCAGCTTTGTCGCGGGCTCGGCTACGATTACTGCGACGTTGGGAACTGTAAGCAATGCCGCAAATCTGACTGTCACTGCGGCCGTGCTCACCAGCATCAGCGTAACTCCGGCAAACTCGTCACTGCTGGTTGGCGGCACACAGCAATTCACCGCGACCGGCATTTTCAGTGATAGCAGTCAACAGAATCTCTCCGGTAGTGCGACGTGGGCTTCCTCCAATCAGAATGCGGCTACGGTTAGCGCCGCAGGATTGGTAACGGCGAGCGTCGCGGGGTCGACAAGTATCAGCGCGACTTTCAATTCGATTACCGGGTCCACGCCGCTGACTGTGAACAATCCTCCGCCGGTGCTGGTTTCGATTGCGGTGTCGCCGGCCGGCGCGACCGTCGCTGTGGGATTCAATCAGCAATTCACCGCCCAGGGAACGTTTAGCGACGGCTCATCGCGGGACGTTACCAGCATCGTGCAGTGGAGTTCTTCGGCCATTGCGGTGGCTACGATCAGCAACACCGTGGGAAGCTATGGACTGAGCACGGGTGCAGGCGCCGGGGGAACGACAATCACGGCTACATCAGGATCGACCGTTGGAACTGCAGGCTTGACGGTCACGGGAGCCCAGCTTGTTTCGATTGAAGTGACGCCCGATAGTTCATCGATTTCCCCGGGAGGAACCAGTCAGTTCACAGCTACCGGATATTTTTCAGATGGAACCTCGTCCAATGTCACAAGCAGTGCGATGTGGTCATCTTCGCTTCCGACCGTAGCCACCATTAGTAATGCTGCCGGTTCTCAAGGTTTCGCGACCAGCACTGGCACCGGCAGCACACGGATTTCTGCCGCATACGGATCCTTGCTCGATTCGACCACGCTGAGCGTTCAGGACCAGCTGCTTACGCTGACGATCACACCCGCCAGCGCGCTGCTCTTACCCGGAGCCAACCAGCAATTCACCGCGACCGCGACATACCTCAGCGGCGTTCAGCAAAATGTTACCGACCAGGTAACCTGGACTTCTTCGAACCCTGCAGCGGCGACGATTACGCCAACAGGACTGGCGGTGAGTACCCTAACAGGCCAGACCACGATCGAGGCAAGCCTTGGCGCCCTTACGGCACAGGCAGGTCTGTCGGTCACGCCGATTCAGCATGTGGTGGTGATCGTGCAAGAGAATCGAAGCGTCGACAATTTGTTCCAGGATCCGAATTTGGTCAGCGCTGGCGCCGATATCCTAAATTATGGAATCAACTCGAAAGGAGTAACGATTCCGCTCAGCGTAATTGACCTGGGCACTGAGGGCGCCAATCCCGACGCGTACGATCTAGGCCACACTCATGCCGATTGGGTCGCCATGTGCGATCTGAACACTACCACGAACGTGTGCGCGATGGATGGCGCCGACAAAATCACGACAACATGCAACAAACAACTCGGCCCGTGCCCTCCGCCTCCGAATCCGCAGTTCATGTACGTGAATCCGTCGGATGTGGCTCCGTACTTTCAGATGGCGGAGACTTACACCTTCTCCGACAGAATGTTCCAGACCAACCAGGGGCCGAGTTTCCCCGCTCACCAGTTCATTTTTTCGGGGACTTCAGCGCCATCGATCGGCAGCGTTGAGTTCATGGCCGATGACCCTCTGGGCGTTGCCAGCAAATCAAGCGGGTGTATCGCTCCGCCTGCGCAGTATGTCGAATTGATCAATCCCGCGGGAGTGGAAAACGAGAGTGTCTATCCCTGTTTTGAACACCAGACGCTTAGCGACCTGCTCGACGCCGCAAATCTGAGCTGGCGCTATTACGCTCCCAACATCAACGGCATTTGGACTGCCCCTGTTGCCATTAACCATATGTGCGTGCCGAACGCGCCTCCGCCGAACGGAACGGCATGCACGGGCGCAGATTACACTGCCTCCAATCCCAAGATTGTGGTCGAACAAAGTCAGAGTAATGCACAGGTTCTCACCGATATCGCAGCCAATCAATTGGCGCAGGTGACATGGGTCATCCCGCCGGGGGATGCTTCAGACCACGCGCAAAGCCTTGGGTGCGGGCCGTCATGGGTGACGCAGGTGGTCAATGCCGTTGGCAACAGCCCATATTGGTCGAATACCGCCATCATTATTACTTGGGATGATTGGGGAGGCTGGTACGATCACGTGCCGCCGCCGCTGGTGAACGATGCAGTCAGCTGGGGATCGGGCTACATTTATGGATTCCGAGTTCCGTTGCTCGTGATCTCACCTTATGCCAAGCCCGCATATATTTCGCATAACATGCACGATTTTGGAAGCATTCTGAAATTTGTCGAAACGACATTCGATCTGCCTTCGCTCGGCTACGCGGACGTAAACGCCGATGACTTGTCTGACATCTTCCAGTATTCGCAGGCGCCTCTTCCTTTTACCCAGATTACCCCGCCGGCGAACAATGCAAGCTGCATCTCCGATCCGACTGTCACCGACCCGGATAATGATTAGACAATCTTAGGCAGGGCAGGTCGCGCCTGCGATAGGCCGATTCACACGTCGCAAAACGACGAAAATGGCTGGAGTCCGCACGGCCGACATTGCGAACACCACTTTCTGCGATGGACTGTAGCCAATCGAGGGCAACGGGCCGCGATCGTCGATGCGACGGATCGCGGCCGTTAGTGATGCCGCAGCAGCTAGAACGGGCCGCCCAGCATGTGGCCATTCTGTCGCATAAACCATCCGCCCTCGGCAATGTAAAACGGCCAGGGAAAATTGCCCTTGACGTACTTGTTTTGAATGCTCGTGATGTACGTCGTAAGGCGACTCTTGTCTTCCATTGCAGCGGCGGCATCGCCGACCACACACCATGGAAACGGATCCTGCGAGTTGAACGAAAGCGTGGGCCAGTTAGAATCCTGTCAGCCTTATTTAGGAGCATGCGATCAATTCGGGCAATCAGTAGATTGCCTGAGAACATCGCTTGACGATTTGATTTCTTCGGACCTACTTCACTGGGGCGAGAATGTCATCCAGCCGGTCCGGAGTTGATTCCACTCGTTCGAGATGAGGGAAACGAAGTCCGCCGCGATAATCGAGGGTGACGGTGGTGAAATCTTTGTCCCGCTTCAGCAAGAGCTTGATGGGCGCGCCATTTTTCTCCGCGGCGAGAATCGCCTCGCGGAGCACTGGCACGCTGAACGCCTGATCGTTCACGGCCTGCAGTTGCATGTCGGGAGTGATCCCCGCCTTGAATGCCGGACTGTCCCACCATACCTCGGCGATACCACCCGGCGCGCCGCCACCAAGCTCTCCTCCACCTTCGCCGCGCACCGAAAATCCGAGCGAAGTCGCGAAGCTGTAGCCGCGCGAATGATCCATGTGCTTCATCCACTCCGGCTCGGTGTCGTTGTAGACGAGCCGGTAACCCCCGCGAGTGAAGCCATCTTCGGGGACCTGCGCTTCGACCTCGTACACGCGCGTGCGAAAAAATCCCGCCCAGTCGTAAGGCTGCACGGTATTCATCGCCTTCACAATGTCGTCGAGTGTAAAGGTCACCGTGACGTAGCTACCGTTATCAATTCCGTAAAACAGCTTGGCGAAGTCATCCAGGGATTTCTGCCCGTTGCTCAGCTCGCGAATTTTCGTATCGGCATCGAGCCAGACCAGATCCGACTCCGGATAGTAATCGAAGGAACGCTGCCAGCTCGACCAGATCAGTCCCGTCGCACCATGTGCGGTAATGATCGGGCCGTTGGTGGTATCGACCAGAGAGCGCCACGTGCGGCCTGGACTAATCTCGAAGTTCGCCGCGATCTGCGCAAATCCGTCGCGGGCCTGATCGAGCGTGCGCATGCCCGACCGCGCCGTCAGCACATTGCCGTAATAGTCGGTCAAGCCCTCGTAGACCCACAGCAAGTCGTTCTGCATGGGCACATTGAAGTTCGGCGTCCACAGGTCGGCGGGCCGACGAAATTTGCCGTTCCACGAATGGGTGTATTCGTGCGGAAGCAAAGCGCGCCCCGGCACGCCTGCAGCCCAATCGGTAAAGTAGTTGGCGCGCGTTCCATCCTCGCTCGACTGGTGATGTTCGAGTCCCTTGCCGCCCACACTGTCACTCAGCGAGAACAGAAAATCGTAATGATCATAATGATGCGAATTGAAAAGCTTCTGCGCCTGCACGGCCAAGTTCTTATGATACTGCAACTCATCCGGCGTCATCGCCAGTTGTTCCGGTTTGTCGGCGAAAACATCGAGAAAGACGGGATTGTCGGCACCGGTAGAAATATCGACGCGCTTGAAATTGGCGCCTGCATAGAGCGGCGAATCGATCAGAGTATTCAGCGTCGTATCTTTGAACTGAATCACGCTTTCATTCTGCGATTTCACTTCGAGCGCCGTCGCGAACTTCCATCCGTCGGGCAGCCGCAGCTCGGGAGAAAACGTAATTCGGCGCGAAAAATATCCCGCGGGATAAAGCAGGACGCTGTTCCAGGTGAGGTCAGCGAACGTCTCGGAGATGCGTCCCTGCTGCGGCCGGATCGGTGCCAGATACTGAAAGCGCAGTTCGAGCCCATTCGCGCCCTTCGGCACCTCAACATGGAAGGCCCACATGTCGACGCGATCACGCATCCAGGGAATATTTTTTCCGTCCGCGCTGATAACCAGCCCGGCCAGATCGGAGACCGCATTTGACGGCGAGTGCGTGCCCGGCAGCCACTGCGGATAAAGCAGCGTGATCGGGCCGGGCTTCGCCGGAATTGTTTCGCGCACCATCAGGATGCGATCGTGCACATTCGTCAAGTCCACGCTAAGACCAATCGTGCCGGCATAAGGTTGATCGACGGGCGCGGGAAGTGGCGGTGGCAGCGGAGCCGGTTGGGGGCCAGGATACCGCTGGGCCAGAACGTTACCGCTTATCAGCAGAGCGAGCGCAAAAGTCATTGCGAGATAACGGCTGCGGAGGAGATAAGCTGGCATGTGGCTTCCTTCAGACACCGAAAATGTATACCACAAAGAAATCGAACCGTGCCGGAAACGAGTTTTGCAAGACATGTCCAGTTCAGATTCTGTGAACGAACTCTTCTAAGACGCCTCAGCCCTGTTTCTGTTAGCTGCCGAAATGCTGGGACACCAGGAACTGAGTTTAATCCCAGGGTTGGACTCGGTACCGACTCCGAACCAGCCATCGCAGCACCTCAGGGTACAATGAATTTGCACCTGAGGGCCCGTAGCTCAAACGGATAGAGCATCGGATTTCTAATCCGAGGGTTGCAGGTTCGATTCCTGCCGGGCCTACCATGTCAAATCAATCAGTTAGGAAGGAGCGCAGGTTGGAGAACTGCGCCAGAGTCGTCAGAATGGGCCGTTTTTGTTGAATTTCTGCCCGAACTCTGCCCAAACTGAATTTCGAGCAGAGCATTGGATTTCTGCTTCTCGTTCAGCTTCTTTCCGGCGTCCATGATGTCCCGCTCATCGACAATGTTGTAGCGCTGGAATACCGAAGCGGTCTTGTGCCCCGAAATTGACATCGCTACTTTTTGCTGCACCCCAACGCGGATGAGGTTCCTCACACCGCTTCGGCGCAGATCGTGGAAGAGCAGACCAACATACCTCAGTTGCTGCCGTCTCCACGTTTTGCCGCACGATGAACAGCGACGCTTCGCGTCAATCGTTTGTTCTTTCAGCTTTGGATAACAGGCAGGGCAGACGAGTTCTCCGAGTCCCACAGCGCAGCACACCTTCGCCCATCTCCTTCGGAAACCTCGTACTGGCTCCTCTGGCTTTCCGGGCTTGGCTGCCGGCCGCGTGAAGACGTGATCGTTCTTCTGTTTGCCAACGATGCACGCGGTGAGCAACGTGAAGACTTCATCGGTCATTGGAGCGATTCTGCCTTCATCGTTTTTGGTTGTGCCTGCTTCCAGTCGAATCTGCCGCGAAGCGAGATCCACCTGGCGCACGCGCAAGTTGAGTAACTCGCCTTTGCGGAAAGCGAAGCTGTAGGCCGTCGTGAGCAGCGCACGAAACCATAAGCCCTCTTGATTGCATTGGCGTGCCAGCAGCGTGTACTGATCGTCATCGAGAAAACCCTTACGCGCTGCGTTCTCTTTGAACATCG
>JASHOT010000140.1 GCA_030040965.1 Candidatus Sulfotelmatobacter sp.
CTGCTTCAAATGTGAGTTCTGACTGGAATGCAAAGTGCGGTCGGAATGCAATCTCGCATCACACGCGCAGGTGCGCCCGTATCTTGATAGACTACTTCGCGATCGCGCCACGGTTTTCTGTCTGAGGCATAAGAACGAGGCACAGAAAATGGATCGTAGGCAAACGCTCACGGCGGAGTTGATCGCCGAGTTTCTAGGTACGTTCGTTCTGATTCTGTTCGGCAACGGTGTAGTTGCCATGGTCGTGCTGTTTCCAACCAACAATCCGGGCGAGATCGTCCACGGCGGCTTCACCAACATCACGCTCGGTTGGGGATTGGCCGTCACCATGGGCATTTACATTGCCGGCAAAATTTCCGGAGCGCATCTCAATCCTGCGGTGACGCTGGCTTTCGCGGTCTTTCGCGGATTTTCGTGGAAAAAAGTTTTGCCCTACTCCATTGCGCAGACTCTCGGGGCTTTTGCCGCATCCGCTCTCGTATTCTGGAACTACTTGCCTGCATTTCATCATGTCGATCCCAAACTCGAACACACGGCCGGCGTCTTCACCACATTTCCTGCTTTTCCTTCCCTTCCGCAGGCCGGATTTCTCGATCAATTCATCGGCACGGGTTTGCTGCTGCTGATGGTGTTCGCCATCATCGACGAATTCAATGTGCCTCCGGGAGCCAACCTGACTCCGGTCCTGATCGGGGCCGTCGTCGTCGCCATCGGCATGAGTTTCGGAGGAATGCACGGATATGCGATCAATCCCGCGCGCGACTTCGGCCCGCGACTTTTCACCGCTGTAGCTGGGTTTCATAACAACGGCTTGACTGACGGCTCTCGCGTCTGGTGGATCCCCGTTGCCGCTCCGTTGCTTGGTGGGCTGGCCGGCGCTGCTCTGTATGACTTTGCGATCCGTCGTTTTCTGCGGAACTCCTAAGCTTTGCTGGCACAGCCTCCGCCGCACGGAGCGGAACGACATATTGGAGGAAGCATGCAATTTATCCTCGCGCTGGATCAGGGCACGACCAGTTCGCGCGCGATTTTATTCGACCGCGACGGCAACACCCGGGCTGTTGCCCAGCAGGAGTTCGACCAAATATTTCCTCATCCCGGCTGGGTCGAGCACAATCCCGAACAGATTGCTGACTCGCAGATTGCCGTGGCTCTTGCCGCCCTGGAAAAAGTTGGAGCGCGCGCGAAAGATATTGCCGCCATCGGCATCGCCAACCAGCGCGAAACTGCGATTGTCTGGAATCGCGAAACCGGTAAGCCCGTTTACAGCGCGATCGTCTGGCAGGATCGTCGCACCGCCGATCTGTGCAACCGGATGAAGCTGGAAGGTCTTGAAGACTTTTTCCAGCAGCGCACCGGCCTGCTCATCGATTCCTACTTCTCGGCCACGAAAATTATGTGGATCCTTACACACGTTCCCGGTGCGAAGGAACTTGCTGCAGCCGGCAAGCTGGCCTTCGGAACAATCGACAGCTGGCTGCTGTGGAAACTCACCGGCGGTCCGGTTCACGCCACGGACGCGAGCAATGCCTCTCGCACCATGCTGTTCAACATCCACCGCGGCGAGTGGGACGACGAACTGCTTTCCCCAACTTACATCCCAATTTCTATGATGCCCGAAGTTCGCCCGTCCAGCGGCGTGTTCGGCGAAGTCACGGCCGTCGATGGACTGAGGGGCATTCCCATTGCCGGTATCGCTGGGGATCAGCAGGCTGCGCTCTTCGGACAACGCTGCACCAAACCCGGCGCTACGAAAAATACGTACGGCACCGGATGCTTCATGCTGCAACACACAGGCACTCGCGCCATTCAGTCCCAAAACCGCCTGGTCACCACTGTGGCCTGGAAGATTGGCAACGGCATGGAATATGCCCTCGAAGGCAGCGTATTTGTCGGTGGTGCGGTTGTGCAGTGGCTGCGCGACGGCCTGGGATTAATTCGGAAATCAGAAGATGTCGAAGTGCTCGCGAAATCCGTGCTTGACAATGGCGGTGTTTATTTCGTTCCCGCGTTCGTCGGCCTCGGAGCTCCGCACTGGGATTCTTTCGCGCGTGGCTCTATCTTCGGACTCACACGCGGAACGACCGCCGGCCATTTAGCTCGCGCTGCGGTCGAAAGCATTGCGTATCAGGTTGCCGACTTGCTCGACGCCATGCAACGCGATTCGCAAGGCTCGGTTCACGAACTTCGCGTCGATGGCGGCGCCGCGGCCAATGACAGCCTCATGCAGTTCCAGGCAGATATTCTTGGCGTGCCCGTCGTGCGTCCGGCTGTCACCGAGACGACTGCTCTCGGCGCTGCTTATCTTGCCGGGTTGGCTGTTGGTTTCTGGCCAGCCGGTATCGACGAATCATGTGCGGGCGGAGGTCGGCGATTTGAGCCGCACATGCCCGCATCTCAGGCTCGATCGCTGCGCGAGCGCTGGAGCGAAGCGGTCTCGCGGTCGAAACGGTGGGAATCAGGATTGCCGTCGGAGTGAAAGTGTTGGGGCGAACCTGGCAAATCTCGCCGGTTTACGGTTCGTACCAGAAGACTGCTCCCTTCTCGATCGGCGGCAAGTGAAACATCAGATTCTTTCCCTCGCGAACGCCTTTCAGAGGTTGTACTTCGCCAAGGAAAGGTAGAAAAAATCCTTTGCCCTCCGACTCCGATGCCATGCTCACTTCCACGCCCGACTGCGGTGTCTGAATCGGATTCACACCGCCTTGCAACCCGGCGAAGTTCGCGAAGAAGACATTTATGTGGTGATCTGTCGTGCGCGTAATGGAAGTCGCAATGTGAGGTCCCGCCGTGATCCGCACTGCGCCGCTGCCTCGCAAGCTGTCCAGAAATTGTTTCTGCGACTCCGGCGCAGCCGCTGCGAAATCTTTTTCGAGCGCTGCGTTATAAGCCTTTCCCGGACAATTGGCAAATCGGACAACGCTTCCGGAATCTGTTAGCCCGCTAGCGTCGGTTCCCGTGACGACAATTCTTTTTCCCGCAGCCGCAAAATTTCGCAGCCAGTTCATCTCGTCCTCGCCTAAAACGCGCACATCGGGCAAAACCAGCGTCTGGCCGTGGAACTCGGCCAGCGTGCGCGGCGTCACGATCTGAAACTCAAGATGCCTCTGCATCAGCAGGATCAGAATCCCGCGGTAGGACGCGATGAAATCTTTGGCGTAGAAATTTCTCGTCTGCGGGGAGAAGTACACTCCAATCGGGTCGATCGGCGACCGTGGCAAATAAAAAGTCTTTTCATGCGCCTTGATCCACTCAAAGATTCTCTTCCTTGTTGCCAGATCGTTCGATCCCGCCATCGAATGCCCGGGCGCATCCCAGAAATTAGCGCCTGCCATGACTTCCGACATGGCGAGATTCATCATCGCTTCGCGCGCGTCCACTTTCTTGTCGCCATCCCACGAATAATTCAGAATCCACGTCGCCTTGTCCTGTCCCGCTGGGCCCTGCGCGAACGCGCGAAACGAGTGCATCCCCACCTGATATCGGAACCAGTCCAGCGGCGTGCGTGACGACGCCATGTGGTCGCCTTCGCCAAATTCATACTCATGCGCAATCGCATCCACCACTGCGTACAGGCTGTAAACATCGGCTCCAACCCGCACCGCCTCTTCCTCAATCCCGGGATAGATCTCAGGAACCGTCTTGATCTTTGGATTTACCGATTTCGCCGTCTGATCAATCTCATGCATAAAATCGGTGAACGTCTGAATTCTGAATTCGACCCACTTCCGAAATGCCGGATCAGAAAAATCTCCCAGCTTCAAGTCGTGCTTTGCGTCCAGTCCAGTCTGCCGTTTGAATTCCGGAACCGTGTAGTCGTCGAAGCTTGCCCACGTATCTTCCCATCCCTCGAAGTGCGTCATCCAGTACGGGATGTCGACGTAGATTCCGTCAATGCCGGTGACGGCGATCTGCCGCACGCGCTCCATGTAAATTTTCCGCCACTCCGGCGCATACGGGCTCACCCAGACATCTTCATCGCCCTTGCGGATCCAGAACGCCGTTCCACCGCCAAACATCGCCGGTCTTCCAGTGATGTCGCGCTGCAGCCAATCCGGATGTTCTTTCGCCAACGTGTGCGGTGTCGAGTCTGCGTTCGCCGTGATGCATTCGGTTCCGGCGATGTAAACGAATGCGAAGTTCCCTGCCTTGTGCGCGGCCTCGGCAACATCGCGGATTGCTTTCAATTTTTCTTCCGGATGAACGAAACTCTCGTAGCGCCCTTCGATATCGTTGTCTACTTCAATGCCGAATACGTCGCTCTCCTGCGCTCGCCGCACAATCCGCGCGGCATCGCCACCTTTCAGGCCGTAAGCGCCGATGCGAACGTAGTTCGTCCAATCCTGAACGATCCCGTCTTTTTCGGAGGACGGTTTCTGCGCTGGCAGCATGAACGCGCACAGGCTGACCGTCAATAAAGATAGGAATGCAAACCGGCTTTTCATCGCAGAATCAGCCGACCGTTTTCTAGAACTCAAATCGCAATCCAAACTGGAAATAGCGCGGCAGGTAGCCGGCAGCGTCGGATGTTATTTGCCCAAACCCCGAATTTTCAAATTGCGTATTCGGCGCTGCAAAACGGGGATGATTGAAGAAATTGAAAATCTCGGCCCGCAGATCGATCTTCATTCCTTCTTTCGGGACGAACGATTTATAGAGATTCAAGTCGACGTTGTGGATGCCGTTCACCCGCAAGTTTGAAAAATATCGCGGAGCATTCCCCGGATTCTGATCTCCCGGCTCCCCGAAGCAGTTCTGATTGAAGAAAGAGAGAGGCGAGGCGCTCGAGACCCCCTCGTTCACCGCGTTCGTCGAGATCGCCGCTTGCTTATAACTCACGCCAGTCTTCAATTGCGAACAGATCACATTCGGACGCTGCGTTCCGCCATCAAGGCGCGCGAAGTTGTCAGAAATGTCCATCGGCTGGCCCGACTGCTCCGTGATCATGGTGGCAATCGACCATCCTCCGATCGCGGCATCGAGCGCGCGGTTCATGTTCCCGCCAATCCATTCATCGCGACCCACCGGCAGGTCCACCACCACCGCCCCAGCCAGTCGCTGTGGCGCATCGCTGGCGCTGACGCTATGCTCCAGGTTCAGCCGGTCAAGTTGTTGTGGCAGTCCCGCGCCCACAGATCCCACCCAGTTGTTTCTTCCCGCCGACGAATTGTCGGTCGACTTCTGCACCGTATAGTTCCCCTCAAAGCTCAGGTGATGCGTCGTCCGCTTCTGGAAGCGGAACTGCATCGCGTTGTACCACGAACTCGCCTCCTCCACCATCAGGCCCTCGAAATCTCCCGTGAATTGTGGGTACGGATTCAGCAGGTATCCCAACGGAATCTGCGAAGCCGTATAGCCCGAGTCCGGCTCGTTAAAGCATGGGGAACCTGCCGACGAGACGCATGGCTGGTTAAACATGTTGTAGAAGGGATTGTTCACTACCTGGGAGAGAAAAGTGGTCACGCAACTGTTGTTGTCACAGTTTCCGATGCCGTTGCCCAGAGTGACATCGTTGTAGTAGTGAACCGCCTGGGAAATCTGCGCGAGCACTGCCGACGGGATGAAGTCACGGTTGTTCGTTCCCGACCACGGCAAGTGTGTGCTTCGATTGGCAACATAATCAACACCGAGCACGATCTGGCTCGGCAGCGCCCGCTGAATTCCCAAATTCCACTGATAGATATCCGCGTCGCGCGCTGCCGTCGTGCCCAGGTCGTTATTGTTGGCATAGCCCCAATCGGCCAGCGCTCCATACTGCGTGCCTTGCGGCCCCGTAAAGCCCGTGGGGAACGGATTCTCCAACGTCGCATAAGGAGTGCCGTTCGCAAAGTTCGTCTGCGTGAAGAAGATCGTTGCCGTTTTTCGAAACGCCGTTCCCGGATATTGAAAATTCGTCGCCGGGCTCATGCCAAAATAAATTCCCGCCCCGCCACGAACCACTGTCTTCCCGTCGAACGAGTAGGCGAAGCCCAGCCTCGGTCCCACGTCGTTGCGGTACACCGGAACGCTTCTCATGCTCGAGGTGGCGAACTCAGTTGTCCCATAGATCTCTTGTGTGTTTGGCAGATTCAGCCCTACGCTCTGCATCGCGTTCTGCGCGCTGATCGTGCCCGCCGGCGCCGAGGCGAAGACATTGGCCAGGTTAATATTCACGCCAGTATCGGCCGTGAAATTGCTAAACTGCAGCCGGTTGTAGCGCTCGTCGTACGGCGTGCTCCATTCATAGCGCAGACCAAGATTCACCGTGAGCTTCGAATTCACCTTCCAGTCATCCTGGATATAAAAACCGGTCTCTTTCGATTTATTCGCAACTGATGGATAAATAATCAGCGAGGTCGGCTCCGACGGATACGGATTCACATTATCTGCATACCCAAACAACAAGCTCGCAAACGGATTGCCCGTGATATTGCCGTTCGAATCCGTCTCGCTGTTTGGAGTCGGCGAAGTCACATAATCGGAAAAATTGAACGCTCCCGTCGGATCGGGCGGCTGGAAGAAATTGTTATAAAAAAGTCTCTGCTCCCCGCCAATCTTGATCAGGTGCGTGCCTTTCGAAATCACCAGTTGCGACGAGTAGCTGAATAAGGTGTGCGCAAACGTCGTGTTCACGCAGCACTGATCGAACAGGTCCGCCGTCGTCGATGCATTCGACGACAACGCCGCCCCATTCATATAAATCGCCGGCATCCGGTCTACGCCATTCGCCTGCTCGTACAACGGCGACAATTGGCCGTTGGCCGGTTGCGATGCGTTGAAGGATGAGATCGTAGGCAGATTCGACGTTTCCAGTTCGTGTACCCGGTCAAGCGCCGCGCGACTGGTCCAGACGATTCGCGGATTCAGCGTCCACGTGTATTCGAGAGAAGCGTTCTGGGCCAGTGTTGGAGTCGAGCCGATTCCGTCCCCGCTCCCGTTGTTGTCAAATCCATCGCCCAGAATATAAGGAGTTTCGTAGTTCGACGAAGCACGGCTGTAGCGGCCGTTGATATGCTGCTTGTCATTGATCTGATGATCCAGTTTGATGTCGAACTGATAATCAGGCGAGTGCGCAACGCCGGTGAACAGGAAGTTGTTGAACTCCGGAGCGTTGGGCACGTTCGGCTGCGGATAAAGATTAAGGATGCCCAGCCCAACGGGATCCACTTCGCTTGCGGGAATCACGTTGGCAGGCCCAATCTGCGTCCCTGCGCTGTTATATCCAACCTGCGGACGAATACATCCGCCGGCAGAGCAGGTTACCTGCGTCGGGTCATAAATATTGACAGGGTTGCCCTGTCCGTCTGTATCTGCCGAGAAGTCATACCCCGTCCCGGTCAATCCCCGTTCCGCCATGGTCGGCACCGTGCTGACGCCGTTGAATCCGATGTTCCACCGAACCTTTTCGAAATCCACGAAGAAAAATGTCTTGTCCTTCTTGATAGGTCCGCCGAACGTGAATCCGGCTTGATCGCGCTTTGCGTCCGGCTTGAGACCCGGCTCCGGATTGAAGAAATCGCGTGCGTCCATCTGTGGGCGTTGCAGGAAATACCATCCGCTGCCGTGGAACTTGTTGGTTCCGCTTTTCAGCACCATGTTCACAACCGTGCCGCCGTTGTTGCCGAACTCTGCCGAAAAACTGTTGTTCTGAACTTTAAATTCCTGCACTCCCTCCACCAGCGGCTCGTAATAAACGTTCGAGTTTCCACCCTCGCCCTGCTCCGGCGCGCTGATCAACGCACCGTCAATCCGCACCTCTGCGGTCGCATTGCGCTGCCCGTTGGAAACGAAGTTTGTTCCCGACGGATAGTTATCTTGCGTCCCCGATCCCGCCGCCTCTGTTACCCCCCCGGCCAGAAACGTCAAACCAAAAAAGTCGCGATTCAGCAACGGAATTTCCTGCACATATTCGTTGGTGATGTCTGTGCCCAAGGTCGCGTTGTCGGTGTCGAGTAGCGGCGCCGTCTCGGTGACCTCCATGGTTTCGCTCACCGTCAGCGGATGCAGCACAAAGTTCACGCTCGTCTGCTGGTCGACCTGCAACACGACATTGGTTTTTTCCGTGGTGCGAAAGTTCTTGGCCGCGGCTTTCACCGTGTATGTTGCCGGACGCAGCCCCGTAAAAAAGAATTCTCCGTGGTCGTTGGTATGCGCGGTCTGCGAAATTCCGGTCGCATCATTCGTAATGGTCACCGTGGCATTGGTCATCACCGCGCCCGATTGATCCGTGATCGTGCCGCGGACCTGCGCCTCATAGGCTCCCTGACCGTATGCGCGCGACGCGCTCAGCAACAAAAGAGAAGTCGCCAGCAGAGAAGCCACGATTACCGGAAAATGCGATTTACGAGCGGTTCGAGCACGCCACCTGCGAGCACAGACACGCATAGCAGCCTCCACGTAATAACTTTCATATTATTACGAGTTAACACTATTACTTTCGTTTACACTGAAAGTCAAGTCAAATCGCAGCCAACGAAAATGCCGCTCCTCCAAACCGAATCGACTCGCAACTTGCCATCTGCGCTCCTCTCACCATATCGTCATCGCTTCGACTTCAGATTCATGTTTAAAGAATCGCGCCCAATGCATCGGTCACTATTCCTGCTCGCGGTTGCATCGATTTCCGCGTTCGTTTCGGTCCATCTCTTGCCCGCGCAATCGGAAGAGCCCGCGAAAACTTCCGCCCAGGCGATTCGCCAGGGTAACCAATACATTCTTTGGAATGATTCGATCTCCGGCACGTGGTCTTTCAAAGACGGATATTTGCGCCCCGTCGCAGTTGTAAACGAATTCACCGGAACCGGGTTGCCTCTCGACGGCAGCGCCTTTGAACTCCTGCCGCCGGAAGCCGCGCCGCTTCGCGCT
>JASHOT010000014.1 GCA_030040965.1 Candidatus Sulfotelmatobacter sp.
ATCGACAGCGAGATCCGACGGCTCGATCGCGTGGTACAAACGCTGGTCGATTTCACCCGCCCGCGCGACCTGCATGTGGAAGAAGTGGACCTGCGGCGACTGATGGAAGACGTTGCGCAACTGGCCGCTCCCGATGCCGAACAGCACGGTGTCACGATTGAGCTGCACATGCCGGCTGAGCGGTTGCCCGTGAAAGTGGACGTCGACTTGATGAAGCAGGCGATTCTGAATGTCGTGATCAACGGTGTGCAGGCGATGCCACAGGGAGGCGTTCTTTCAATTTCCACGCGTCGCGAAAGCAACCTCATCGTCGCCGAGGTGCATGACCAGGGAATGGGGATTCCACGAGATCTCCATGAAAAGATTTTTGAACTCTATTTCACAACCCGGAAAGAGGGGAGCGGCATCGGATTGGCGCAGACTTATCAGATTCTGCAATGGCACTATGGTTCGGTGGATTTCGAATCTGCCGAAGGTGCCGGCACAACGTTTCGATTTCACATTCCTGCTGCGGGTGTGGCAGAGTCCGCCGGCCATGATTTCGCGGCCGCCGATGCCACTGCCTGATGCGGAGTCGCAGCGGTCGAGAACTGATGACGGAGCGTGGAATTGCTAAACATAAATTGCGCGTACTGCGCTGAATTTGCACCGCGAAAAACGTTGCCGGTTGCGCAACAATCAACTTTTCGAAGGCGTAAAATTGAGTAGTTTCCTCCGGGGACACCTGAAATCTCAGTATGAATCTGGCCATATTGCTCTTCGTCGGCTTGTTTTCTGCGTTCACCACGCCGAGGGAGAACTATCGTCTTTCTATGGACGCTGATTCCGGTCCGAACTTGTCCGCGTCGCTATCGGGACTTCGAGAACAAGGTAGCCAGTCGCAGGAGAAGAATTCGTCGCAATCGGCGGCGACCACATCGCAGTCGAGTTCTCAGCCACAGCCGCAAAAATCGGGTACGCCAGCCAAGCCCCGTCGCAGAAAAAAAACTAACCCGAATTGCGCAGCCGCGACGGCCTCGACCGGAACTCCATCATCATCCAGCAGCGCAGCAACCTCCACTTCTGCGGAGAAGTCAACCCCTGCCCAAAATACCGCCGCGAACTGCCCGCCCGTGAAAACCATCGTGCGACAGGGAGGCAGTGCCGAGCCGAGCATCCAATTGGTGGGCGGAGCCGAAGGAGCACAGGCCAATCAGCAAAAAAACACCGCCAACCAACTGCTCGATTCGACGGAAGAAAACCTGAAGAAAATTCAAGGACGCCAGCTCAACTCGAGCCAGCAGGATATGGTGAATCAGATCCACGAGTACATGGCACAGTCGAAAACGGCCGTCGCCGCCGGCGATCTCGATCGCGCTCGCAATCTGGCGTGGAAGGCGCAATTGCTGTCGCAAGAGTTGATCAAACCCGAGCAGTAATTCTTAGGGCGGCGGCAATCCACCCAGCACGGTGTAGTTCAATCGCTGAACTTTCGAGAGCATCGCGGAAATCTTGGCGTCGGGAAAGCGGCGGGTGTAGGCCTGCGCCCAGCTGATCTGCCACGCCTCGATTTCTGAATTCGTCTCCTGCGGCACTCCGGTCGCTTTCTGAAAAAATTCCGGATCGTCCAATCCCGCGATGCAGCGCGCCACCAGCCGTTTGATGGCGTAGTCTCGCTCGGCGTAAAGGTCGAACCCGTTGGCCTCACCGAACTCGGCGATCATCATGAGCGGAGCAAGCGCGTAAAGGTGATAGTGCAGCGCACGCTGGCCGCGTTGCATTTCAAGCGGCAGTGTGCCGTCTTCACGGATGTCGTGGATGCCTTGCCTATACGCCTCCACGCTCCACCGGAACAGGTTGTGATCGTCGTTGGCGATGGCGGCCGCGCCAATCGCAAACCCCGCCCAATAGAGATGATTATTGTAGGCGTCGCTGCCCTTCCCCTTGCTCCGCTTCGCGTCATAATAATCTTCGTTTTCTTCGGCCAGCTTCTTCATCCATTTCGTGATTTGTTTCTGCTGGTCGGGTGAAATCGCCCCGCTGTTGCGGACCTTCAAATAGGCCACGGCCCACGCGCCCAGATTCCATCCTTGTACATACGAGGCCTGACTGCTCTCCATTTTGCCGGCCATTGCTTTTTGTTGTGCCGCGCCCGCAAGTAACGATGCGACACATTGCGCCGCGGCCCGGCTGTCTGTGGTCTGAAAGGCATCGGCGGCCTTCACTACCTCACGCGAGAAATCATCGATTCCAGCCACCGAGTTGTCATAGCGCTTCTTCAGCGCGGGATCCACAATGGAGTGGTGACTGTCGATGTAATAGGAATTGGTCGCAAAATCATGCGGAAGCGTCGGAACTTCCGGGCAGGTATAAGGAGCGTCTGTGGACGTAACCGAATGCAGGTCCCACGGAGATTTCAACGCGGTATCGTCTGCGCTCGCGATGCCGGCGAACGCGAGCACAACGATGAATAAGGACTCTGTCCGCCGCGACGGCTTCATTTCCCTTTCGCCCTTGCCCCGTTGACCTTGGCCAGCAAATCCTTGGACATAGACTGCCACGGACTCTGAATCGCCGCCGCTTGGGTCAATACATCGCGCGCCTCGGTGAGTTTGTTTAGCTTGCCGTAGGCAAAACCCAGTCCGTACAGTGCCCGCGCATATTGCTGATCTTCCTGCCCCTTCAGCAATTCCGCAGCAGCCTTGAGTTCAGTAATTGCAGCCGCGGTCTTTTCCTGTTTTAAATCGGCGAATCCGATGGTGTTGTGCCCGACTCCGGCGTAGATCTTGTGCGCTTTATCGGCATCGGGCGCGTCGGCCTTCGACACTTCGATCAGCTTCTCGGAGTACGTGATCGCCTTGGCCACGCTACCTGGTTTCGAATCGTCGCCGTAGTAGTTGGCCAGCAAGAGCAAAGCGGTGGGCGAATTCGGATTCGTGGCGAGAATTTTTTCTCCGTACGCGACCAGCCTTGCCTGATCGTTCAATTGACCGGGGCCAAGCGTGTACATGGCATAGTTTGAGACCTGATCGCCAAATTTCGAGTCAGGAAACGCGGGCGTAAATTGTTCGATCTCTGCCATACGCGCCTTGGGATCGTTCTCACCGGCGATCGCGTTGAATCCGGAAGTCTCCAGGAAATCGCAGTTGCTTTGTGCCGCCGTCTTCTCGTCGTTAATGTTCTTCGCAAATTCCTCGTCGCTCATACCGTCAGGCTTGGGCTGCTTGGCAATCGACTGGCAGACTTGGCCGCCCTTGGCCGCGTAGTCCATGATTTTGGCATTGTTCTTCAGCTGCTGCGCGATGCTGGCCTGCGATACCAGAATGTCAAGATTGTGCGGTGATCCGACCAGCGCCTTGTCGCCGTAATCAAGCGCTTTCGTGAGGTCCCCGGAAGCTTGATAAGCCTGGGAAATCTGCCAGTCGCCATACGCGACCGCGGCCGGATTGGCCGAGAACTTCTGCACGAACTCCTCGTACATCGCCAACTTCTTCTGCGGGTCCTGTTCGTTACCGATGACGGTCAGCGCTTTGTCTTCATCGGTTCCGGCTGCAATCACGATGCGGTCAACTTGGGCGATGGCCTGCATCGACAGAAAAGTTAGGGACAAGAAAACAGCGGTTACCAAAATGAAGGACCTTCTCACACAACACCTCCGGCATACGCCAGAATGCGAGTTCACTTTCCGATAGCAGGCGAATCCTAGCGCCGAATGCGGCTGCATGCAAGAGCCGAGATCACTTCGATTCGACCACGAAGGCACCGGCACGGAGAAAACAAAAAGCACGAAACGCTGGACACGCAGAGTTTGCCGAGAAATGTAGTTTTTCCTTATCTCAACGTTCTCGGGGATCTCGGCGCTTTCGGATTCTTCGTCTTCTCAGTACCTCGGTGGTGACAACAAGCTTGTCGACTTCGACTAAAGTAGATGGATGCGTGAAATTCTCAGCCAGCGGCCGTTGCGTTTCGTCTTCGCCGCCAACATGATTTCCATGTTCGGCAGCGGAATGAACTCGGCCGCGGTCGCCTGGTACACGCTGAAAGCCACGCATAACGAAATGGCGCTGGGAATGTTCATCGTGCTGCAGACCATTCCTGCGATGCTGCTGCTTCCCTTCACTGGCGTCATCATCGACCGCGAGGATCGCCGACGGCTGGTCATGCTGCTCGACGCGCTGCGTGCTGTGATCATCGTCACCGTCTCCATCCTCGCCTTCCTGCATCGCGTGGAGATCTGGCAGCTTTATGTCATGAACACGCTGGTCTCGGCCGGCTTCTGGATGTTCTGGCCGACGATCACTGCGCTCATTCAGGAGCTGACACCCGAGGGCCAGTTCGTGCAGTCAAACACCTTTCTTCTCGCCGGCGTGCAGGGCGGATGGCTCATCGCCGGTGCTGTGGTCGGCTTCGTTTACGATCACATCGGGCTGGCCGGGGTTCTGCTGGTCGATGTCTCGACCTATGTCGTCTCGTTTCTTTGCTATTTCGCGGTCCGCAAAGGCCGCCACATTGTCATGCGTCCCGAGCATCTGCACGATGATCTGATCGCTGCCGAAAATCAGCTGGAGCGTTTTTGGCGCGACATCCGCGATGCCGTGCACTTTCTGCGCGGCCAGCGTGCGGTCGTACTTCTGGGCATCAGCTGGGCTCTGTTTATCGCCGCTATGATGATGGGGGGCATCCTCACGCCGTCGGTTGCCGACCGTGTCTTCCACGGCGGAGCTCGCGGCTATGGCTGGCTCAGCGCCGGATGGGGCACGGGTGCGTTCATCAGCGCGCTCTATGTGTCGCCGGTGATTGCCTCCCTCGGTGGCCGTCGCGCCCTCGCCTTTTCCATGGCGCTGCTTTCCGCGAGTATGGCCACGGCACCGGTCTCGCACTTTCTGTTTCTCGGCATCTTCATTTATTTCCTGATGGGGTCCGGCCGCGGCGTCGCAGGAGTCGCCATGAATTCGAGCCTCATGGAGATGGTTCCCAAACATCTCATGGGGCGCGTGCAGAATGCCTTCAATCTCGTGGGAACTTCGTTGCAGCTTGTGCTCGCACTCTGCGTGGGTGCAGTTGCACACAACGTAAGCCTGGTCGCGGGATTCGCCATCGTGGCCTGCGTTTATGGCGCGTCGTTCCTGGCCGCGACCATTCCGGTAGAAGCGCCAGTTCCCGCGGAAGTCGTTGCCAAAATACCCTAAGCGTCGTCGTCCTGGGCGAAACGCAGCCTGCGGAGCGAAGGATCTGGCCGAGCCGCAGAAGACATCTCATCCATGGCGTCATCCCGAACGGTCGCGTTTTTTCCAGCGACCGGAGGGATCTCCCTATATACCAGCTCTGGGAGATCCCTCGCTTCGGCTGAAGAAAACGGCCCCGCTCGGAGTGACGCCGCCGACGACGCAACTCTTCTGCATTTCTCGTGCATTTCTCGTGCTTCTGTGACTCCGCGGTAAAGAAACTGTTATTCTTTCCACTTTCCAAGGAGCCCTCATGTCTTCTGATCTGCAAGGCCGCAACGCTGTCGTCTTTGGAGTTGCCAACAAGCGCTCGATCGCGTGGTCGATCGCCACCGGACTTCACGCCGCCGGCATGAAGCTGGCCATCACCTACCAGAACGAGCGCCTGGAGCAGGAAGCCAAAGACCTCATCCTGTCGCTGCCCGGAGCAGACGCTTACATGTGCGACGTGACTAAAGACGACGAAATCGCCCGCCTTTTCGCCACACTCAAAGAGCGTTATGGCAAGCTGCATACGCTGGTGCATTCGGTCGCCTTCGCGCCCCCTGACGAACTCAAAGGAGATTTCCTCAACACCACGCGTGAAGGATTCCGCATCGCGCTCGACGTTAGTGTCTACTCGCTGATCGCCGTGGCCCGCGCCGCCGCGCCGCTAATGGAAGATGGCGGCTCGATCATGACCATGACGTATTACGCCGCCGAAAAAGTCGTCCCGCGCTACAACGTGATGGCCGTGGCTAAAGCCGGGCTCGAGTGTTCGGTGCGCTATCTTGCATATGAGTTGGGCAAGAACAAAATTCGTGTGAACGCAATTTCCGCCGGTCCGATTAAAACGCTTGCCGCCCGCGGCATCGCCGGTTTCGGCGACATGCACAAGGGCCACGCTGAACGCGCCCCGCTCGGTCGTCCCGTCGAAGTCAGCGAAGTCGGTTCAACCGGAGTCTTCCTCGCGTCGGATGCCTCAAGCGGTATCACCGGCGAGACAATCTACGTGGATTGCGGTTACAACATCATGGGATTTTGAGGTGGGACGCAGTGTCAGGACTCAATCAGGGTTATGGTGGGCAGTGCAGGACTCGAACCTGCGACCTCCTGCTTGTAAGGCAGGCGCTCTAACCAGCTGAGCTAACCGCCCTTCACACGTAACTGAACTTCACGAAATTCGGAAGGGTCGTGCTTATCCCGAGTATATTTGACCCGCAAAAAGAGGGTCAAACATGGCGCCATATCGTCAGCTTCA
>JASHOT010000141.1 GCA_030040965.1 Candidatus Sulfotelmatobacter sp.
CCATACCAACCCATTTTTTTTTGAGATCCATGAGCCATTTTTTCTGTGGATTTCGCTTTACGCAATGAGACCTGAAGTTCATTTCAGGGAGACGGTCAGGGGGGCAGACATGCAAAACCTTCAATCTGGGACCTGCGCCAGCAAAATCAGGACAACAATCGGACTTCGTGCCTGGGTAAGGAAAAGTCCTTTCAGGAAGTGCGCTGTTTTTCTATTCTGTGCCACCACGGCGATTGCCGCGTCGGCACAAACCTTTGCCACGATCCAGAATTTCGATTCCTCTACCGGAGGTAACCCCGAGTACACATCGATCACTCAGGGGATTGACGGAAACCTCTACGGAGCTACCGGCGCTGGGGGGGCGGACCTCGTTGGCACAGTGTTCAAGATTAGCCCTACAAATGAGGTCAGCACGGCGTACAGCTTTGACGTCACTGACGGTGATGGTCCCTATGGCGGCCCGGTTCAAGCGACCAACGGAAAGCTCTACGGCACAACGACGTTTGGCGGAGCCAATGGCGACGGTAGCATCTACGAGTTCACCCCGGGAGGCACGCTGACCACGCTCTACAGCTTTTGCTCCCAAACCGATTGCGCAGACGGCTATAAGCCTTTTGCGCCTCTGATAGAAGCCACCAATGGGGACCTCTATGGAACAACCTCCACCGGCGGAGCCAACAGCTTCGGTACAGTGTTCAAGATCACCCCGACCAAGGGCGTGCTGACCACGCTGCACAGCTTTTGCTCTGAGAGCGGCTGCTCCGATGGCGTTGCCCCCTATGCGGGCCTGGTGCAAGCCACCAACGGCAATCTCTACGGGACCACGTCGAGCGGGGGTGCGAATAACCGCGGAACAGTGTTTGAGATTACTCCCACCAAAGGTGTGCTGACCACGCTCTACAGCTTCTGTGCCGAGGCAAACTGCACCGACGGTGCCGAACCCTTTGGCGGATTGATTCAAGCCAGCAACGGGAACTTTTACGGAACCACCCACACAGGCGGAGCTAACGACGATGGCACAGTTTTTGAGATTACGACGAAAGGCGACCTGACCACGCTCTACAGCTTTTGCTCCCAACCCAGCTGCGCCGACGGCTCGAACCCGACTGTAGGATTAGTTCAAGCCACGAACGGGAAACTCTACGGGACCACTTGGCTTGGCGGTACGAGTGGGGACGGGACAGTCTTCGAAATCACTACAAAAGGTGTGCTTACCACTCTCGAGACCTTCGATTATTCGAATGGTGGCCAGCCTTGGGGGACGATGTTTCAGGGAACAAATGGGACTTTGTACGGCACAACCTACGAAGGCGGTTCCGATGGTTACGGCACGGTCTTCAGCCTGTCAGTCGGCCTTGGCCCATTCGTAGAAACGCTGCCCGCATCCGGTGAGGTTGGAGCAAAGGTCGTCATCTTGGGAAACAACCTAACCGGCTCAACGAGTGTGACCTTTAACGGCACTGCCGCAGAATTCACGGTTGTCTCGGGCGGCACGGAAATCACGACCTCTGTACCGACCGGTGCGACCAGTGGGACGGTGAAGGTGACCACACCGAGTGGCACACTGGCGAGCAACGTCGTCTTCCGCGTGACGAAATGATAGTCCCGTCTGTTTGGGTAGGCCCGGACAGACGTACATCTTCTCGCAGGCAGCGGCTTATCTAACCGCTGCCGGCTGAAGCTCCGCCTGGGGGCGGATGGCCGGAGAAACTGACGGCATGAGAAGCGGATTGTGCTGCGGGTCGTGCGATTGCCCGTTGCCTTTTCGCGCGTGCATTCGCTCCGCCGTCTCCCGCTGCTTCTGCGTTTCGGCTGTGTGGTCGGCGAAGCGGACGTTCTCGTATCTCTTGCGCAGCGCCGTGATGCGGTAATCGAAGGCCACGTTGGACATGCCTCCGCCCAGTTCCCGCACTTCAAACGAAGTCGCAGTCTTATGGGTCACGTACAGGCCCTTGCAATCGCCGTTGGGAACGGGGAACACCTTGTAGTCGATCTCCGTGTTCACGGTCTGGATGAAATCGGAGTCCAGGGTGATAACGGCGAGGCCGTTGACCAGTTGTCCCGAGCCGAAGTCTTCGAACCAGTTTTTCGGAGATGCGATGGCCGATACGGCCAACTGGCGCGAGCCGCCATCCACGGGGACCACTCCGCTAACCGATCCGGAACAGGTGAGGTTGGCGTTCTGGTCGATCGTGCAACTCTCGCTGTTGGCGAAATTACTTGCAGTAAACAGCGTGCCGGTGCTGTTGTCGGCCTCGACAGAGAGGGTCGGGGCATCAGATGCATTGTTCACAAAGAATCCAGCCGTTGTATCGTCCGCGGTGGCCACCAGAGCGAATCCAAATGTCGGAGTTGCCTTGCCGGAGTCGGCCCACATTCCCATGGGATAGCCAATGTAGATCAGGCCGGTCTCGCTCTGCGAGGTTCCGTATTGACCAAAGACACCGGTTCCAATGTATGCGTAGCTTTGCCCGTAAACCCCAATTCCTCCTTTAAGAGGATCGGTATTGTTGGCCAGCCCGTACACGCCGTAGCCATTTTCGTCACCACTAGCCGTAACTCCCTCCACACCCCAAGCCGCGCCACTGGTCGCAGTCGCCTCTCCATAGATCGCTGCTGCGGAAGACCCTGTCGCAGGGTTTGCGCTGTCCGAGGCGTAGATGCCGAACGGAGAACTGGACACTACATCCAGTGGCGCACCGGGCGAGGTTGTGCCGATGCCGACGTTGCCCGTCGGACCGATCACGAACCTTGCTGCGAGCGCCGTGTCATCCCACACCGCGAAGTTTCCTGAACCGATGCCTGCTGCGCCGCTGCCCGAGTCAATCCAGTATTCGCGGCCCCCATTGGCCGTGTTCGTGTTCTTCAACGAAATGGCGGCGTCGGTTCCCGGGCTCACCATCGCGATCTGCGCCGTCGTGGTCGAAGTTGTCCCATCCACTTCCAGCAGGTGCGAAGGCGTGGCCGTGGCGATGCCCACATCGCCGCCGTTGGTGATCGACATGCGGCGGGCGTCCTTGGTGTAGAAGTCGATGCCGTCCTTGTTGGCGGTGCCGGCGCGATTGGAGGCGATGGATTCCCCTCCCCCGCCGAAGCTGAGTCCCGGCAAGTAGCTGCCGTTGTTGGTGTTGCCCGCGTCCACTTCCACCGTGCCCTTGGCGGTGTGTCCGCCTGCCGCTCCACCCGCTGCCAGTTCGCCCGTTGCAGAAAGGTTGCCGGCCGCACTGACCGCGCTCGTACCGTTCTGGCTCAGAATTGAGTTCTGAATATTTGTCGAGGTGCTGAATAGAGGAATGGCGTTGACCGTGCCGCCTGCGGTGGTCACGTCGGAGGTGCCGTTTCTGGTGATGGCGTTATTGCTGCCACCGGGCGTGCTGGTCCCGGCTAGCTCACCGTTGTTGCTGCCCGGCGATGGGGCCAGCACAAAGGCCGAGGGCGGCAGACCACCGATGGTCTGCGCATCGCCCGCCTTCATGGCATAAGGCACGCTGAGCAGCATGATGCGTGGCTGCTCCGCCTGATCTGCCACTTGCACGGCCAGCCAGCGCGCTTCGCCGTTCTGGAATAAATCCGTCGGCAATCCCGTCGCGGTGGTCGATCCCAACTGTACCGTGTAGTGGCCGGAGCGATCGGGCGTGACGTTCTGCGTTTCGAGCCACAGTGGCGATCCGCCTTGCTCGTCGGTGTAGATGAGGAACGTGACACCGGTGACAGACGTCAGGGTCTTGCCCGTGCTGTCTTTCAACACACCGGAGTAGTTGATCAGCGTAGGCACGGCGCCGCTTGGGCTCGTGCTGGCCGAAGTGGTTTGCGCAAAAGCCAGAGCGGTGAAACCGCAAAAGAGCACGAGACTGACTGCGATAACAGCGAGACGTGGGCGCTTCATAATGGTTCTCCTGTTTCCGATCGTTGTGTCGTCGAGATCAAAACCCTCGGGCCACTTGCCCGAGAATGCCCACCCTATCGCGCGAAGGAGGTGCGATAAGGGTGGGTCAACCCGGTCCTGCCTTGGATTTAGGTAGCCGGAGTGCACGTGACCACGCCCGTGCCCGGACTGGAGACAGCGGAGATCTTCGTTACGGCCAAGTTCGGCGTGCCATAGATGCTGCCGGCCAGGAAGGACACTTCGATGGTCTCGATATCGCTCCAGTCCACCGACCCTACCCCGGCGAAATTGGCGGTGGGAGCGTTCAGCGTGAATGCGCCGGTGCCATTGGATGCCACATAGCACTCCACATTGGCCCAAGTCCCCTTGTTATCCCATACGGTCACAACAAAAACGAGTTCGTTCGACAGGCCTGCGAAATTGAGATTGAACCCTCCTGGATAAGGGGTCATGTCGAGATTCAACCCAGGCGCGTTGAGATTGTACGCAGTCGCCCCGTAGACCAGGTCAACGCGCGGAAACGCGCTGTAACCGTTCGACAACAGCAGCGTGCCGGTGGTCTTGCTGGCAGCCAGGATTTGCTCCTGAACGGGCTGCGAGAATTTATTGGTTCCGAACCAGTTGGGCGTGATCGCAATTGTGCGGTTCCCGCCCAAGATCCCCGTGCCGGTCTGGGATGTGAATGAAGTGGTGCTCTTGCCTTCCATCTTCCCCGTTCCAGTGGCGAAGTTGTCGATTGGCAGAGTTTGTGCCTGCGCGGTCCGCGGCGCCAGGGCCAGGGACACAAGGGCGAGCAAGATGGTGGCTACCGCCTGTCCAGCCATGCGTGTGAATGCGAAAGCGTTGGTCTTGGTGTTCATGTTCTTCTCCTTGTATGTCGGAATTGTCTTCGGGCTCGTCTCGGATTTGGGGTTAAGCATTCCCGCCTCCTGGAAGTTTTTTTCTTTCTGCCGGCTCCAAGCTCTGTCCGCATAGTGGACAGACCTCGATGCCGGCCGTGGTCAGATCGCCCAGCACAACCGTTGCGCGGTTCCTCTCTACCGTGACCTCAGTGCGAACAGTCCGGCTGGGTCCGGGTCCTACCTGTTCCCTGCTAAATGACCTTGCCCGTTCGCAGAACCATTGGTAGAGTCTTTGCACTGTGTGCCCGTCCCCCACGGGAGTGCACTTTGCGCAATGGCACGACAAAAGGCAACTGACCCGGGTTGACCGACGCTGACGGTTCCTGAATCTCCGCTAGGGTTTTGAAAAGAAAAAGGATGTTTGAGTTCAGCAAATTTACGCTGGAGCCGCGCACGCGTACCCTGAAGCGACAGGGAGAAACAGTTACGCTCAATCGGCGGGCGTTTGATCTGCTGCTTTATCTGGTTCAGAACCCGGGAAGAATCCTGTCGCGTGAGGAACTGGTTAAGAACGTCTGGCCGGATACCTTCGTCGACGAGAACAGTCTGGAGCAGAGCATATCTGCGTTGCGGCGCGCGCTTGCGGAAAAGCCGGGAGACAACAGCTACGTCGTCACTGTCCAGGGAAGGGGATATCAGTTCGTCTCCGAGGTGAAGGACACGGAGATGGCGGTGATGGCCCCGGCGGGAGCTGCAACGAGTGGCGCTGCCGGCGGGGTGATTCTGGAGCGGGAGACGATTCGCACCAGCATCACACGACAGGACAACCAGCTGCCGAGTCTGGCGGCACCGAGACGTTCGAGGACAAAGGTCGTAGGCGCCGTCTTGTTGCTGGCGGTGCTGGGTGCGGGCGGTTATTTCTTACACCTGCGGTCGGCTCCCGGTTTGACCGCGAAGGATACAGTGTTGGTGGCCGATTTCACGAACACGACCGGCGATTCGGTGTTTGACTACACCTTGCGGCAAGGGCTTTCTTCGGAACTGGAACAATCCCCGTTCCTGAGCCTGCTGTCTGAACGGCATACAGCTCAGACGCTAAGCTTGATGTCGAAGCCGCCGGAGACCAGGCTGACGCTGGAGGTGGCGCGCGAAGTTTGCCTGCGCAGCCACAGCACTGCGGTGCTGAATGGTTCGATTGCGCAGGTGGGAACGAAGTACCTGCTGACGTTGAGTGCCATCGCCTGCAGCAACGGTGACACTTTGGCCAGCGCATCGGCGCAGGCGAACGATAAGAATCATGTTCTCGATGCCCTAGGAAAATTAGCAACCGCGATACGGCCGAAGCTGGGCGAATCGTTGGGCTCGGTCGCGAAATACGACGTTCCTCTGCAGGAAGTAACGACTTCCTCGCTGGACGCCTTGCAGGCGTATAGCCTGGGCTCGCGTACGTTCTACAGATTCCACGACAGTATGAAGGCGCAGAAGTTCTACGAGCGGGCGGTTGCGCTTGATCCAAATTTCGCGACGGCGTACGCCCAGATCGGAGTCAGCGACTGGAATGTCAACGAACTGACGCGAGCTTCGGAGAATCTGGAAAAGGCGTACCAGTTGCGCGATCGGGTCAGTGAGCCGGAGAGGCTTTTTATCGAAGCGCATCATAACGACATTGTTACGGGAGATCTGGAGGCGGCACGAAAGATCTACGAGATGTGGGCGGAAATTTATCCGCGCGACCAGCATCCCTGGAATGGGCTTTCCGTGATCAGCGAGATGCTGGGCGACTACGAGCAGAACTTGAGGGTCACTGAGGCAAGCCTGAAATTGGATCCCGAGGACAAAACGAACAACGACAATCGGGTGGCTACGCTCATACACCTCGGCCGCCTGGCAGAGGCGAGGACGGCGGCGGACGATTTGCTGCGGCGTTTCCCCGACAACCCTTACGCTCACAGAAATCTTTATGACATTGATTTTCTGGAGAACGACACGGCCGGAATGCAACGCGAGACCGGCTGGCTCATGGGCAACCCAGGCTGGGAAGAGACAGCGCTGGAGCGCGAGGCGCAAGCGGCCGTCTGCAGAGGACATTTTGCCCAGTTTCGCACATTGATCCGCCAAGCTGCCGATTTCGCGATCCGGGCCGACAGCAAAGAAGCAGCCGCCGACTATTACGCCAATGCAGCCGTAACCGAGGCCTTGGTGGGCAACGTGGTTCCGGCAAAGCAATTTGCGAAAGATGCATTCGCTCTGGCCAGAGCTCGCGACATTGATGCCACCGTAGCCCTGGCCTGGGCTTTGCTCGGAGATCGCGCGAAGTCGGAGGAACTGGCGGACGGGGCCGGCAAAGTGCAGCCTAAGTTTACGCCCATGACATTCGGGGTCCTGCCGGAGGTTCGCGCGGCCGCCATTCTCTCTAGTGATCCGCGCAAAGCGATCGATATTCTAGCTGTCACCATTCCGTACGAATACGGACATCAAGAGGGGCTTTATCCGGCTTATTTTCGCGGCCGCGCGTACATTGCAACCGGGCAGGGTTCGGTGGCAGTTGTCGAGTTTCAGAAAATCATCGGCCATGCGGGAATTGTGGCGGACGACGTCATCGGCTCCCTGGCACACCTGGGATTGGGACGCGCTTACGCCGCGGCCAGCGACTCGCAGAAGGCGAAAGCCGAATACGACAATTTTCTGACGCTGTGGAAGGACGCCGACCCCGACATCCCCATCCTGAAGGAGGCCAAGGCGGAGTACGCGAAGCTACAGTAAGGTTCATGGGGCTCCACTTGGCGTCACATCCAAAATGGCTTTGAAAATCAATCCTGAACTTTCGCCGCGAAAGGGCAATTGCCCGGTCGCCATCCTTTAGAGCGCCGCTCCACACAAAACAAGTCTTGCCTCCTCAAATTCTTTGATTCTTGCTGAAGCTTAAGAGCGCCTCAGTTCGCCGAGAACATGTACACCGGTGGGGCGTATTCCCAGACCGATGTGCCCGATATCACAAAAATCTTCCCATTTACCGTGACCGCACTGAAGTTCAGGGCGAGTGCGGTAGGCATGGGTGGGCCGGAACTCCAGGTATTGGTAGCCGGGTTGTAGACAAGAACGCTATTGGTGGCAGTTCCGTTGTTGCCCGCGGCCACTCCGGTGCAATTGATGCCTCCCAACAGGTATACCTGGCCGTTCAGAACGGCTGCCTGGGCACCATAAACCTGGATGGGTACGTTCGCGAGCCGCGTATTACTGGAACCAACAGTCTGCGCCAAAGACCAGGCTTCGTTCGTAGATGTTTCGCAAGGTGTGAGCTGTGGCAAATCCCCCGGCCGCTGAGCTTGTGGCCTTGCAAAATATCCAATTGTATTGGATATTTAACACGTGTGGATTCCTCGCGACGTTGAGCCTCGTCTTCAGCGGTCAGCCCGGACCCGGCCTGCGGTAGTGTTGACAGGCGCACGCCAAACCGGCAAAACCTCCACTTTTCGGCGGTTGTTCCCCGACCATGAATTCGTGACACTTGATCTGCCGACGGAGGCGGAACAAGCGGAGAAGGAGCCGCAAACCTTCTTACGTCGACATCCGTCGCCAGTAATTATCGATGAAGTGCAATACGCCCCCGGTTTATTCAGATACCTGAAGGTTGCAATAGACGCAAACCGAAGCCACAATGGGCAGTTTCTTGTCACGGGCTCGCAGAAATTTACGTTGATGAAGAACGTGTCGGAGTCTCTTGCCGGACGCGCCGACATGCTGGAGCTTGAGACTCTCTCGTTAGCGGAAATCCGCTCCGAGCTGCCGGGAACCACTCCTGAGAGTGTGATGATACGAGGAGGTTTCCCTGAACTGCAGGCCAATCCCAGCATCGACCACCTCGCTTTCTATAACTCTTACCTGGCGACCTACCTTGAACGCGATGTGCGGTCTCTCGCAAATGTCGGCAGCCTCCGCGATTTCGAACGGTTCCTGCGGGCGTGTGCCCTTCGCTCTGCGAACCTCCTAAATAAGGCCGACCTCGCTCGCGACGTTGGTATTTCTCCCACAACAGCTAACCACTGGCTGTCCATGTTGCAGGCTTCCGGTCAAGTGGTGCTGCTCGAGCCGTGGTTCTCGAATCGCACGAAATCCATTGTCAAGAGCCCAAAGCTTTATTTTGCGGACAGCGGGTTGCTTTGTGCGTTGCTAAATATCCGCTCTCAACAAACGCTATATGAAACGCCGGCCGTGGGAGCAATCTGGGAGACGTTCGTGTTCGCTCAACTCCGGGAGCGTGAACGGCGTGCCGGGAGGGTGGGCAGCCTCTTCTTCTGGCGTGATCGGACGCGGGAGGTCGATTTCGTCGTTGAGGTTGGCGGCCGATTAGAATTGTTTGAGGCAAAGTGGACCGAAGTTCCAGAACCAACTGATGCAGTGAACCTCCAGTTCGTCCGCAATGTAGTGGGCAAGTCTCGTATTGCCGCCGGTGCGGTTATCTGCCGTACGCCAAACGGGTATCCGCTCACCAACGGTTTTCGGGCGACACCTGTCACCGAGCTCGGTTAGTGGCCATTCAAGGATAGGTTTGCTCTGAGTTTCGTCACATCTGATTCAGCTCGCGGCGCGGATCTCCACAACTCCTGCGAGTTTGTAAGGTAGAGAGAATAAGAATGTCGCCCCGGGGCCATCGCTATTTGTAGCCCACAGGCGAACCATGCGATTCAATGATTGACCGGCTGATGCGAAGCCCCATGCCGGTGCCATGAGGCTTCGTGGTAAAGAACGATCGAAGATTTTTTCTGCGAATTCTGGTGGCAGCCCCATGCCGGTATCGCTGAGCGAAACACGAATCTGCTCATCCTGGGCTCGCTCGGCTTGGACGATGATCTCTCGTATCCCATCGACGTCCTTCATTGCATCGGTGTTGACTGTGGATGACGACGAATAATATTTGGCGTCGTCTATGGATTCGGTGAAACAGGCGTTGTGCAGATGGCATTCGGAGAAACTACTAGCGAAACGCTAGTGATGGCGTGCCGCCGCTGAATCAAAGACCAGCTTGCCTCCCACAAACGTTTTCAAAACTCGAACGTCGCGGATCTTTTCAGGTGGAATGGAGAATATGTCTTCGCTGAGAAGAACCATATCCGCCAATTTTCCGGGAGTGATAGAACCTTTGTCATTCTCCTGAAACTCGGCATAGGCAGAGCCCATGGTATAAGCCTCGACAGCCTCGGCAACCGTAAGCTTCTGTTCCGGGAACCATCCCCCAGGATTTTTTCCGTCCAGAGTTGCTCGAGTAACCGCAGCATAGACGGTCAAGAGCGGATCAAGAGGTGCAACTTCCCAGTCTGTACCAAACGCCAGGCGCACGCCGTGGTCGAGGAAAGTACGGAAGGCGTAGGTGCGGCTCGCGCGATCATGACCAATGTGAGACTCTGCGAAGCGGCCGTCATCGATTGCATGGTAGGGCTGTACGGATGCGATTACGTGCAACTGGGCGAAGCGCTCGAAGTCCTTGGCCGCCATGTGTTGTGCGTGCTCAATGCGCAGTCGGCGATCGGCTTCACCGTGGGCTTTGATGACTTCCGCGTACAGGTCAAGAATGGTCGATATGCCTTCATCGCCTATGGCGTGCGTGCAGAGCTGCAAACCCGCAGCATCGGCGATCATGTAGCGATCGCGCATGAGCGAGATGGGATGCATTTCGTCCGAGAGTAGACCGCGGTTGTTTCCCTGATTCAGAAACGGCTCGTAAAAATAGGCTGTTCCCGAACCGAGCGATCCGTCGGCAAAGGCTTTGAGAGCGCCAATGCGGAGATAGGGTCCGCCGAAAGCGTGGCCAATGCCGAGCTTGGCTAAGTCATCGACGTAGCGGATCGAAGGAGCCGCGTAGATTCGTGCAGTCAGTTCGCCGCGCCGCAGCAGTTCGGAGTAAACGGCGATGTCGTTGAGACTAGGAATCATGTGTTGCACGCTGGTGACGCCCACCGACGCCGCATATGCCAACGCTCTTTTAACGATCTTCAATCGCTGGTCGTGAGTAAGCGGCGGAATGACTTTGTCGATGTAGACCGTGGCTGCATCTTTCAGCGCGCCGGTGGGATTTCCCTGTGCGTCGCGAACGATCGTTCCGCCAGGAGGATCCGGCGTTTGTGCAGTGATGCCGGCGAGTCGAAGCGCCACGGAATTGGCCAGCCCCATGTGCCCGTCATAACGGCTCACAAATACGGGAGTGTCCGGAGTGAGAGCATCAATGAGCTCTTTCGTCGGCATATTGGGTGGATTCCACTTGGTTTCATCCCAGTTGCCACCGACAATCCACTCGCCTTTCGGTGTGGCCTTCGCGCGTTCGCCAACGCGCCGGGCAAACTCTTCTGGACTCGATGCGTCATTGAGCTGGATGTTATCGAGCTGCATTCCACCGGAGACGAAATGCACGTGCGCATCGTTAAAGCCAGGGAGCACGAGTTTGCCTGCGGCATCGATGACCTGTGTGCGAGGACCCCGCCAGCCATCGACCTCGGTAGTGGAACCGACAGCAACGATGCGATCTCCGAGGACCGCAACGGCTTGAGCCGTCGGCGAGGACTTATCCACGGTCCAGATTTTTGCGTTGCTAATGATGAGATCGGCTGCCGGCCGAGATTGAGCCTGGCTTCGTTGCGGCAGCAGCAGGGAATAGAGAAGCACGAAGGAACAGACAAGGACTACGAACAGCGATGACTGTCCATTCCGATAATTCATGAATATCAGCCTTCGATACGATAAACAGCACAAGCCTGATGCTCTAGTTCGTCAGCGAACGGTACCAATTCCCGAAAAGCTTGAAAGTCAAAACTCGTAACGCAATGCGAACTGCATCACCCGCGGATTGGTCATCAGGTGCGTATAGTTGCCGAACGTTGTGGTGTCGATCGAGTTGTTGCTTTCGCTCGCGCTGGCCGAATTCAGGTCGTTGAAGTCGAAGCGGGTTGAGTTGGTCACGTTGAACACTTCCCAGCGAAAGGCCATGGTGTGCTTGTCGTTCCAAGGCATGTTCCAGCGTTTCGACAAGCCGAGGTCGATGCCGAAGAAACCGTCGCCGCGAACGTAATTACGCACGCCAACCTGACCCGGCAGCGCAGGATTGAAGGTTGCTTCGGCTGCGGAGGGATTGGGAAAGATGTTCACGTTCCCATTCGCTTCATGGTAAGCGCCGCTTTGCAAGTGTGAGACGGTTGGCATTGCCGCGCCTTCCCAATACCAGTCGGTCGGATAATCGGCGGGATCGTTGTAAATGGTGTAGGGGAAACCGCTGGTCCAACGGAAGAGGCCGGAAAGCTGCCAGCCTCCGATGGCGGCGTTGACAGCCCGATTCACGTTGGTCGCGATGGGCCGGCCTCGGCCGAAGGGCAGGTCGGCGATCCAGTTCGCATTCAATTGGTGCGTGGTATCGAAATCGGAAACCGCCCGGAAAAGATAGGGCTGCCAGGCATTGAACATTTGACAGCCGCCGTTGAAATTCAGCGCTCCGGAGTTTCCAAGGCGCTCCGCGTCGGAGCAGAGATCAATCGACTTTGAGTAAGTGTAGTTGAAGTCGAATTGCACACCGTGGCTCATCTGATGCCGGAGGGTGGCTTCCAGCGCGTTGTAGTTCGAGAATCCGATGGAACGCAAAGCGAACAAAGACACATACTGCTGGTTATAAAAGGCGTTGGGACCGCCAACCACGGTGTACGTCTGGCCACTGTTGGTGTAGTCGGGTATCCCGGTATAGGGGAACCCGGAAACAGAATTAGGCAGATCGAGCGCGGTAAGCGCCGTGGTCTCTACGCCCTTGTTTCCGCAGAAAAGATCGAAGATGGCTAGAACAGGATCGGTGGTCGAGGCGGGAAGGTTTCCATTCGCATCCGGACACCCTCCGTTCTGTGCACCGAGAGCATACGATCCGCCAGGGATGAGGGGTTGAAGCATGTCGGTCCAATACTGAACCACGGCAGGACTCACCATGGAATCACTGAAGCTGTTGTCGTTCACTCCCTGCAGTTCATAGAGTCTTGCGAGCGGCTGAATCGCGGAATAGTAGTCCAGGCCGGATTTTTTATCCGTGAGATCGAGAGGTTGAGCCACATCCTGTGAACTGAGCAGGCGGTGCGAGAGTCTGCCCACGTAGGCAACATCCAGTGAGAATCCCGCGCCGAGATCGCGCTCCACGGAAAAGTCCAAGGTGTATGAGTATGGAGTCTTCAGCGAAGTATCCAGGCTGTTACCGAATCCGGGCGCGCCCAGATCCTGCATGGTGGGTATCGCCTCTGGAAAGCTCGGGGCTGCCGGAGCGGGCTGGAGAAGACTCGGTGGAATCACGTTCACACTTGTCAAACGTGGAAATGTATCCTGCGGGAGTACCGGGTTGGAGAGGGTCGTCGTCAGACCGAAGGAATTTCCGCTGAACTCATCGACAATGCCCTGTCCGAAACGGTCGTAAACAACCCCGAAGCCGCCACGAATGGATGATTTGTTACCGCTGCCCAGAATCTTGGCCAGAAAACCTTGGGTTTTGTTGGGCGCCCAGGCAAAGGCAAGGCGAGGGCCCAAATTCTTATAGTCCCAGTTCCAGTACCCACTCTTATGGTTGGCGGGGCCGCACCAATCTACACCCAGCGGAGCATCCTGATTCGAGGGAATGCCATTCGTTCCTGCAGACGCCCGGCTGTTGTACCAGTTTCCCAACGCCGGCGTGGGGCAAACCTGCATGCCGTTGGTCTCCCACACGGGAGAGAACAGAGAATAGCGCAGGCCCAATGTCAGCGTGAGGTTGGGTTTGACCTTCCAAATGTCCTGCACGTAGGGTTCGTAACTGTTCTGCGCAAATCGGCGGGAGATGGGCGTGCCGTTCGCTATCAGCTGCAGTTGCCGGTTGTAATTAAAAACTGTAGTCGCGTTGGTCACCATTCCCAACAGATCGGTGATGGGATAGTCATAGAACACATCGAAACTCGGATCGACGGCAGGATAACCGTTGTTCGCAGGATTGAACTTGCTGGGGTTGCCGGGACTGGAAAAACCTGAGGTTGTGGTGAAGGAGGAATTTGTGCTTCCACTGTCGTAGGAAGACGCGTAGTTGACTCGCGGATTACGCATGAACAAAAGATAGCCGCCGAACTGAACGGTGTGCTTTCCGTGTATCCACGACAAATCCTCCGAAAAATTGTGCATCGGACGCTGGAAGCTTTGGGTGCGGGTAATTGCCTGCGAGAAATTGAAGATGATCCATGGCTGGTAGGAGTTTCCCAGGCTTCCAAAACTCTCTCGAACAAACCCGTAATGGAAATTGCTCATCAGGTTTGGATGGATCACTGCTGAATAGCCGGCGATGATCCCCTTATTGTGGTAGACAGTCTGTGCTTGCGGAAGCTCACCGGGAAAATATGGCTGGCAGGCCGCGCAGGTATCGTCTGAATCATCCTGCGAAGCTCCCGTGAGTGAAAGACGCTGTTTGCCATCTTGCGTAATGTTGTAATCGGCGCGTGCAATGTAGACGTTCTGCGTCTGATGAGTCGGCGCTGCGAAAACAAATCCCTGATAGTTGTAGCCATCACCCGTCACATTACTGTTCGCTAGAGGCAGGGTTTGGAAATATGCCATCGAGGCCGTGTCGGGCCCGGCGTGGGTTGGATCTATCCCTTGCAACTGCTGAACACCGAGAGCGTAGTATCCCGGAGCCGGAGTGTACGTCTGACCGCTCTGGCCCTGCACCGCGTAACTGGCGCCTCCCGGACACTGAGCCGTGTTAAGACTTCCGTCCGGATTGAGAGTGCACAGATATTGAAGGACGCCATCGCGCATGGCCACGCTGGGAACTTCTTCGCCGGAACTAACCGTCTGTTCCGCGCGCCGCGTCCCCTCGAAATTCATGAAGAGAAACAGACGATCCTTTTTTATCGGTCCGCCCAGCGAAACTCCAAAAATATTTCGGATCAGTTTGGGAGGCGTGTTGCAATCATTGGGATCGGGCAGCGTGCAGGTTGAGAGCTGGGTGAGTTTGTTAAAGTAATCGTTAGAGCTGGTATAGGTGTTGCGAAGATATTCGTAGACCGAGCCATGAATGCTATTGGTGCCGCTTTTCGTCACGAGAGCTACCTGGGCCCCGCTCGTTCCTCCCTCGTCGGCATTGGCATTGGAGGTGGTGACGCGGAATTCCTGTACCGAATCGAGGGTGACAGGTAACACGGATTGAAAAGCCTGGCCGCCTTCCTGGTTTACGCGAATGCCATCGAGGCTGATATTGCCCTGGTCGCTGCGCGCGCCGTTCACCGCACCGCTTCGCGTGTCGTCGGGGCTCGTGTCGGATCGATTTCCGGTGTAAGCAACTCCAGGCTGCAGCGTGAGCAGGTCGGGGACGTTCCTTCCTTCCAGCGGCAGTTCCTTGACCTGGTCCTCGCCAAAGGCGATGCCCATGCTCGCGTCTTCGGTGTTAATGGCTGGTGCTTCTCCGGAAACTTCCACTTGCGTGGTGAGTGCGCCGACCTGAAGGACGACATTTACCGTTGTCGGGACGTTGACCAGAAGCTGGAGATTCTTCTGCTCATATTTCTTGAAGCCGGCCCTTTCGACGGTCAGCACATAGGTACCAGGAGGCAGCGCAAGGAATTCGAACTCGCCGGTGGACTCAGTCGTGGCGCTCCGGCTGAATCCTTGCTGCTGATTGGCGAGCGTTACGGACGCTCCGGTCACCAGTGCGTGCGTACCATCAGCGACCTTGCCGTGCAAAGATGTGGTGCCGGTCTGTGGCCATGCGGACGAACACAGCAAAAGACCGACCACGAGTAAGAAGAAAGGCCGATGCTGGATGGAATGTGCCATCGTAAGCCCCCTCGGAATCTGTACCAGGCTTTGCGCTGAAATGAGCTGACGGAAGCTGAGGTCGCAAGGAGAATTCTGACGTCGAGTCTTCCGCAAAGAGCGACAAGTTCCCTGACCGATGTGTTGCACACATTACGGTGACCGCGAGTGCAAAGTCAAGAAGAGAGGTGCAGCGATTCGTGGATGACAGCAAATAACCCGGATCGAACAGTGTTGGGACGTTTGATCACAAGAAGTGACCTTAACAACATTCGGATGTTTCTTGTAGTGCGGCCCTCTCTGGCAGGTTTTCGCTCACGCAAACCATGCGCGCAGAATAAGCGGTCTGGGAGGGGCGGTGTGAAACAGGTTCTCGCTAGCCGTTTGGCTGGAGCCATAAAGCGCAATCGTCGGGAACATCAGCGAACATCGTGAAATCGAAGCGCCTAGCCGACGAGTCACCGCGCCGAGCGGAGGTCTCCATCGTACGTGCAGAAATAGTCTGAGAAAGGCAGCCCTCTGCGCGATCGGCTTCCGACTTGGAAGCTACGTACGTTGCGGCGCGATAGCGTAGCTATGCCAAACCTTATCCGGCCCAACGTTATCGGTCACGGCTGGCTGAGCCGAAGATTTCGAACGAAAATCGCCGTCACCGTTCCCCCTCGGGCCATTGCCGCAGGCATGCCGACGAAGCTAAAAACATGCTTCGTGCTGGGGTTTCGCCGGCGGCGGGTTTGGACTCAAGAAAGGCTTTTAGAGCTCGATGCCCAACCCACTTTTTCGTTTCGTTATCTACCTCGATGTTTGCGCTCCGACAATGCGATACCAAGGAGCTAAGCGTAGCTTCGGGTTGAGCACAGGATTAAGAAATGGATTAACCCTGTTTGTAGTTGGCGTCGGGTTTACGCGGGTTGCAGCCTCCTCTTTCTCGGAGCACCCCTGGTTACAGGGAAGTGCAAGGAAGCCATGCTGGACACTGTTTTCGTCAATGGGCTAAGAAATGCGTTGTGAAGCACGTTTTTCTCTTATCGCCCATGCGACTTCCAGTGCGGTCCATTAACACACGGGAGAACCCCGCGCCTGCTTTTGTTAGCGATCAGCGTTCCCGCGGGAGGAAGCAAAACCTAATAAACGTTACGTGATTCACCTTCAGTGCAGCAAGCCATCGATTGAAACGATGTCGGCATCGCCTTCGCCCAACGCCGCGTAGAGGAAACGGTCGTCCGGCGACCAGGAGACACGGCGAGCAATGAAAGTGCGCCGCTCTCCGAAGTCGACCGCCCGCAGTAGTTTTCCGTCTTCAGTAGAAAGCAGCCAGAGGTTGGTGCCATAACGATCATTGAGTGTCAACGCCAGCCACTTTCCATTGTGTGAGATCACAGGATGCAAACCCTGCCACACCGGCACTCGGTCGGCGGCGATTCGCAGCAGCAGTGTAGAAGGCCCGTTCTCCGGTCGTGCTCGTCTCACCTCGTAATCCTGAAGGCCGTTGACGGCCGGCAGAGGAACGACGTAGTACAAGGTCGAACCGTCTGGCGATAGCATCGGAGCGCTGCCGCCATCGTTCCGTACCTTCTCCGGAGTGCCGCCGCCAACTGCGACCTTCATGATGTCAAAGCGCGCCCCAGGATTGTTGGGGGAGTCTTCGGCGTAATACAGCCAGCGCCCATCGGGCGACCAGGAGGCCCACGATCCCTCCGCTATGGCCTTGCGCATATCGCTTCCATCCGGATGGACGGTCCAGTAGCTGACATCACCGGCACTAAAGTTGGGGCTGTATGCGAAGGCGATGCTGGTTCCGTCGGGAGACCAGATCGGAGCGCCCATGACGACATTGGGGGCGTGCTCGTGCGTGATCTGGCGCATTTCCTCCGTCCGCAGATCCTCGACCCAGATGTTGGCGTGACCGCCACTGTCGGAAAGGAAGGCAACCTGGCTGTCGTCAGGCGCGACGGTTGGCGTCCGCACTTGCCCGGTCTGCTCGGTGATGCGCACGCCGAGGCGCGCATTCTCGAGAGGATCCCCCTTCACCGGAAACTTCCAGATATCGAACTGCATGCGCCAGCGCGCTGCGATCAGGCGCCCATCACGGCCAACATCCGGGTGGTCGTAAGCAGCGTCGCCGAAAGTAAGCTGCCACGGTGGACTGCCGTCCAGTTTTTGTACCCACAAGTGCATCATCGGGAGGTACATCATTGTGCTGCCACGTGCCGAGCTATAGACCACGCCGGAATTGTCTGGTAGCCAGGCGGTTCCGTTAATCAGGGTGCCTTCGTGCGTCAGGTTACGGGCCTCGCCCCCAGCGGCTGGGATTAAGTAAATATCGTCACGCCAGGTAGTGATGGTGTGTTCGTAGGCGATCCAGTGGTCATCCGGCGACCAGCGGGGATGGTCGTATCCGTAGCTGGGAAAGCGACTGATCGGCTTGGCGTTCGATCCGTCGCGGTCGCTCATCACGAGTTGCGTCTGACCATTCTCAAGGCAAAAGAAGGCCAGTCGCGTACCATCATGGCTGATATCGGCCTCGCTCACGGCGGCGGCCAGTTTCCGCGGAACTCCACCCAGAGCTGATATCTCCCACAGGGCTCCTTCGCTTTCGCTCTCGCGAGGAGGCGAATAGTAGAAGATCGAAGCCGAGTCTGGGGACCAACGTGGATCGAGATGCTGGCTGGCGGCGTGCGTCAGTTGCAGGGGCATTCCTCCGGCGGTCAGGCGAACCCAGATCTGTTGCCAGCCACCGGTGTCGGCCACAAAAGCAACCGCTTTGCCGTCCGGGGAAATGGCGGGAGCCGTCTCAATCCCAACAAAGTCGGTCAAGCGGTCAAAAGTAACCAGATTCGGACGCTTCCCACTGTAACCTCCTGACCGCAGCCACCAAAGCAAGAAGATGCCGTTGATTGTCAGCAGCGCGAGAAACGCGTACAGCGCCGAACGGAGCCTTTGCGCCCTTGGCAAGCGTGCAGATAGCGGCTGCGATTGCGAACCACTGCAGAGCGATTCCAATGCGAAACCCAAGTCGCGAGCCGACTGAAAGCGCTTTTCGGGATTCTTCTCCAGACAATGTCCGACGACGGCGCTCAGCCCAGTCGACGCGTTGTTCAACTCCGGCGGATCCTGCTTCAGGATCGCATTCATGACCTCAATGCTCGAGTCGCCTTGGAAGGCCTGTGTTCCAGAAAGCATCTCGTAGAGCACGACGCCAAAGCTGAAGATATCGGACCGGTGATCCAAGACCTGACCACGTACTTGTTCTGGAGACATGTAACCAACGGTCCCCATCACTATCCCCACCGCCGTCAGCTGGGTGCGGATCGGGTCTTCCGGGCGGACAAAAGGCTTGGCGAGGCCGAAATCCAGAATCTTCGCGTGCTCCGCTTTGGTGACGAAGATATTTGCGGGCTTGATGTCACGGTGAACGATGCCAGCAGAGTGGGCAGCATCCAAGGCATCGGCGATTTCAATTCCTAAGGACAACACGGTTGCAACATCTATTGGTCTGCCGCCGATCTTATGTTTAAGGGTCGCGCCATCCAGAAACTCCATCACGATAAAAGGCTGATCACCGTGTCTGGCGATCTCGTAGATGGTACAAATATTAGGATGATTGAGCGCAGAAGCAGCACGAGCTTCGCGGCGAAAACGTTCCAGTGCCTGCACATCCTGGGCTAGGCCTTCAGGAAGAAATTTCAGCGCCACAAAGCGCCCGAGCTCGGTATCTTCGGCCTTGTAGACGACACCCATACCCCCACCACCAAGCTTTCCAATCACTCGATAATGAGAAACTGTAGTGCCGATCCGATTTACTCCACTCTTTTTACCGGCTTCATTGGCGAACAACTTGCCCGCCAGATCCAAGGCAGGTGAGTCGATGTAGTGTTGAGTTTTTTTCTGCTGGACCAGCAGCAACTCGACTTCACGCCGCAGCACAGGGTCGTTGCCGCAGGATCGCTCGAGGAATTCCGCACGCCGGCTCTCGTCTAGCTCCAAGGAACGGTGATATAACTCTTCGACGCGGCGGAAAACCTCGGAATCCATGTTTCAGTTTTCTCCGCTTAGCTGCCGTAGCAGCCAGGCTCTAGCAAAACTCCAGTCCCGCGAAACCGTATCGCTGGACACCCCTACAACTTCTGCGACTTCGTCGACGCTCAGCCCCCCAAAGAATCGCAGCTCCACCACTTTGCTCTTCCGTTGATCCATAGCAGCCAAGGCCTCCAGGGCATCATCCAGTGCCAACAGGTTCGCATCCGGCTCGTTGGATACCCAGGGAGCTTCTTCTAAAGACAGGTGAACAGCAGCGCCGCCCCGCTTCTGGTAACACCGCGAACGGGCGAAGTCGATCAGAATTCGCCGCATCAATTGTGCCGATATGGCAAAAAAGTGCGCCCGATCTTGCCACTTTACCTTCGAGCAGTCCACCAGCCGCAGGTAGGCCTCGTTAACCAGGGCAGTGGTTTGGAGCGTATGCTCTGCACGTTCCCCAGCCATGCAGCGTTGCGCGACCTGATGCAGTTGGTGGTACACCAGTGGGGTCAGCCTTTCGAGAGCGCGCTCGTCTCCGGCAGTCCAAGCTTTCAGCAGCTCGGTCACGTCGTGCGTCGAAGGCAGAGGCATTTCAGGACCCTCTGAGTTTCAATACATTACAACGAAAACCGCCAAAAACCTAGCTTGGACACGCCTCTGAGCCGGTCCCCTGAAACATTTCTTGCCCGTTTGCGGGTTCTTGTCCGCAATTCCCGCCTTTGTAGATGGATGCAAGTGGGAGAAGGATCGCGATCAAGTCGGCGAAGCGTATGTTCAACCACCAGCAACTTCAGTTGCAAATAATTGAGGCTTTGCCGAGCCGGGAGTTGAGACGCCCGGCGGACTCGGGCGGCGGACGAACGATTTCGGTGTTATTGCACCTTGGGGGGAATTTCATGAAACCTCACATTAGCCGGGTTGCCAATGCCGTTTTGTTTTTATTGGTCATGATGGCCACAGGTGCGGCCCAGCAAACCAACAGCAGTGCGGGGACGCCGACCCAAACGGTGCCGCCGTTAATTCAATTCTCTAACGTTGCCAGTGACGAAGGCGGCAACACAATGAGTGGGGTGGTGAGCATTACGTTCTCGCTCTACAGCAGCCAGCTGGGTGGCGATGCGCTGTGGACGGAGACGCAGAACAATGTCCAGCTCGATGCCACCGGACGTTACAGCGTGCAGCTGGGCATTACTAAACCCAACGGCGTGCCCACCAGTTTGTTTACTTCCGGAGAAGCACGCTGGTTGGGCATCCAAATCGCCGAACAGCCGCCGCAAACGCGCGTACTGCTGTTGAGCGTGCCCTATGCACTGAAGGCCGGGGATGCGGCTACCATCGGGGGGTTGCCGCCTTCGGCCTTCATGCTGGCTGCCTCGCCGAGCGGCAACCCGTCCACGACGGGCGACGGCGAGAGCACGGCTGGTAGCGAAAACTCATCGGCTGCAGTCACGGCAGCGCCGTCCACGTCCTCTTCTACATCTTCGGATGTGACCACCACAGGCGGCACAGTGGGAACCATCGCAGCGTTTTCCACTTCGACCAACATTCAAAACTCGCTGCTGACGCAGACCGGAAAAACCGCCATCAACGTCGCCGGCCAGTTGAATCTGCCGACCACCGGCACAGCAACTTCCAGCGCTGGGTTCGATTCCCGTCCGCTGGATTTCGTCGCATCTTCCTACAACAGCAGCAGCGACGCGGCCGTAGCCCAGACCTTCCAGTGGCAGGCCGAACCGGCCGACAACGACACGGCAACCCCCTCCGGCACATTGAACCTCTTGTTCGGCTCTGGCACGAACAAACCGGAAGAGACGGGACTGCACATCGCCAACAATGGGCAGATCATCTTTGCCGCGGGACAAACCTTTCCCGGAACCGGCGACGGCACGATCACGGGTGTGACGACTGCGAGTGGCAGCGGACTCAGCGGTGGCGGCACCAGCGGCACGCTGGTTCTGAGTCTGACCAACGCTTGCGCTGCGAATCAAGTCTTGCAGTGGAGCGGGAGCGCGTGGACCTGCTCCACTCTCTCCGGAGGCGGCACCATCACCGGTGTGACAGCGGGAACGGATCTGACCGGTGGCGGCACCAGCGGCAACGTTACGCTGAGCCTGAACACGAGCGCGCTCAATTCAACCTACGCACAATTGACAGCAGCAAACACGTTCACCGGCAATCAGATGGTGAGCGGGAATCTGAGCGCGACCGGAGTGGTGACGGGCAGCGGCTACCAGATCGGGAGCAACTTGTTCGCCTTCGGCTCTTATGCGAATGGGAACGCATTCCTCGGCTTCGCGGGGAACTCTTCGATGTCAGGGGTTGGTAATACTGCCAGCGGCCAGCAAGCTCTGTTCTCTGACACGACGGGCTCCGGCAACACTGCCAGCGGCAGCAGTGCGCTCCTCGCCAACACCACTGGCAGCGCCAATATCGCCACCGGTTCGTCGGCGCTCTACTCCAACACCTCGGGCGGCTACAATGCCGCCAGCGGCTACGCTGCTCTCTACTCCAACACCACGGGCAGCTATAACGCCGCAAGCGGCGAACAGGCGCTCTTCAACAACACCACCGGCAGCTACAACACCGCAACCGGATTTATGGCTGGAGAAACGGCCGACAATTCTGCCGGGACCGGGTCCAATAACACTGCCGTCGGGGCCAACATCGTTTTCAGCACGGGATCACTCACCAACGCCACCGCTATCGGCGCCAACTCGGAAGTGTCGGAGAATAACGCGCTGGTGCTTGGCTGCGTCGTCGGGTGGGATAATTGCGCGAATGCCGTCAACGTCGGCATTGGCACGACTGCGCCCGTCTATGCGCTGGATGTCTACGGCAGCGGGCACTTCACTCAGCCCGTCACATTCGGGAGCCCGGTCAACTTCGCATCCGGACAAACCTTCCCCGGCACGGGCACGATCACAGGTGTGACGGCCAACACCGGGCTGACCGGTGGAGGCACCAGCGGCACCGTTTCTCTCGCGCTCGCTACGAACGCTTGCGCATCGGGCAGTGCGCTCACCGCCCTTCCCTTCACCTGTGCAGCGTTTGCCACCACCGGGGCGAACACCTTCACTGCGAGCCAGAGCGTGCAAGGAAACCTGTCTGCGGCAGGGACGGTTACGGGCGCAAGCGTCACCGCGACCGGGGCCGTCAGTGGCGGGACCGTCAACGCCACGAACAGTTTTAGCCTCGGAGGCACGCCCTTCGCCTCCGGTTCTTATGCGAATTCCAACGCGTTTCTCGGCTTCGCGGGGAACACCACCATGACTGGCGGCGCCAACACCGCCAGCGGCACCAACGCGCTCGCCTCCAACACCACGGGCAGCGCCAACACCGCCAGCGGCACCAGCGCGCTCGCCTCCAACACCACTGGCAGCGCCAACACCGCCAGCGGCTATGAGGCGCTTAACCAAAACACCACGGGCAGCTACAACACCGCCAGCGGTACTTGGGCGCTCATCGAAAACACCACGGGCACCAACAACACCGCCGTCGGCAATCAGGTGCTGTTCCACAACACTGCAGGCAGCTACAACACTGCCAGCGGTAATTTTGCGCTCTTCACCAACACCACGGGTACCAACAACACCGCCGTCGGCAATCAGGCACTCTACTCCAACGGCCCTGGCGCCGACTACAACACGGCCGTTGGCAACGTGGCGCTTTACTACAACACCGGCGGCTTCTGGAACACAGCCACCGGGGCCGCGGCGCTCAATGCCAACACCACAGGTGCCTCCAACACCGCCGACGGGCTCAATGCTCTCCTTGACAACACCACGGGCAGCAACAACACCGCCAGCGGCTATTCGGCTCTGTGGGGCAACCTGACGGGCAACAACAACACCGGGGTCGGCTATCAGGCGCTCTGGTCCAACGGCACGGGCAGCTACAACACGGGCGTTGGATACCAGGCGGGCACAGACAGCTCCTACCCCAACCTCACCAACGCCACGGCGATCGGCTCCAACGCCTGGGTTGCCGAGAGTAACGCCTTGGTGCTGGGCTGCATCGCGGGGATGAATAACTGCAACGGCGCTGTCAACGTGGGCATCGGCACAGAGCAACCCTCGCATGTCTTCACCATCGCGCAAGGTCTAGGCGACGCCTATGCCGATGGCTGGAGCACCTACAGTTCCCGCCGCTGGAAGACCAACATCAAGACCCTGCCCGACGCCTTGGCCAAGGTCGAGCAATTGCGCGGCGTCTCCTATGACCTAACGAATTCAGGCAGGCACGAAATCGGTGTGATTGCCGAAGAGGTAGGGCAAGTGGTGCCCGAGGTCGTGACTTATGAAAAGAACGGGAAAGACGCGCAGGGCGTGGATTACAGCCGGCTCACGGCGCTGTTGATCGAAGCGGTCAAGCAGCAAGAGCGGCAGATTAACGCGCAGCAAAGTCAGATGACTGCGCAACGGCGGCAGATCCGAAGTCAGCAGTCGCAGATTGCGCTCTTGACCGACAAAGTCGGCGTTTTGGAAACAGCGTTGCGCACCGCAGGCCGAGCCGAAAAATCACTCGCCACAGTTTGCTCGGCGGCCAAGACTGACGTGGTAAGAGCAAGCACGAATCCGAGCGCAACACTGCTACCAACCGTTCCGCGCAAGCCGGCGGCAGACTCGCCTTCCGAGGTGCATCCGCTGAGCCACTAAGAAAGGAAAACGGAGAGACTCACATGAAGAACATACGACAAATCGCAGCCGCCGGCTGGCTTTTGACACTCGCGCTTTTACCAACAATCGTCACGAGCCGGCCACTACACGCTCAGACGTTGACTGTTCTCTACACCTTCGGAAGTGTGATCGGAGACGCGAGCAATCCCCGCGCAGGAGTGATCCGTGACCCAGCAGGCAACCTCTATGGCACCACTTTCGACGGCGGGGCTTCCGCCTTGGGAACCGTATTCGAGCTCACTCCGTCCACAAGTGGCGGCTGGAGCGAAACCATCCTGCACAGCTTCACCGGAGGAACGACGGACGGCGTCAATCCGACCGCGGGTTTGGTTCGGGACTCAGATGGCAACCTGTACGGCACGACTTTCTACGGCGGAGCCT
>JASHOT010000142.1 GCA_030040965.1 Candidatus Sulfotelmatobacter sp.
CGGATCAGCCTTAGGCACGGAGTAATGCTCTTCCTCGTAACGTTCCACAAGCAAGGTTAGGAGTTCGATCGCCTCAACTTCAGAGCTCGAAGGATTTTCCAGCGCCGTTAGTTGGAAAAGAGCATCGGTATACTTTTCAAGTTCTTCATCGTTGTGTATGACGCGGGGAGCGCCATGCGCAATCATTTTCTGCCGCGTCTGCGAGAACTGTGTTCATTGTTTTCCGAACCTTTTGTCCCAGTTGCTGTGATTGTCGTATTCCTTGTGCTTCAAGAAGGATCGGATGTCAACATGCCCCTTTCCCCTGTCGTCTTTGCATACGGGATGACTGTTACAAGCCTGTACCAGACTGGCACCGCATCCTCGCACGGCAAGGCGCTTAGTCTTGCCACCGGCATTGCAACTGGTCCGGTAAGTTTGGCCATGGTGTACCCTTCTTGTTTGACGGCGGCAAAGCCTACTGCAGCCTCGCGTACTCGGCCTTGGCCTGTTTGAGGATGGGAATATCGGCGTCGGCATCCTGCCAGAGTGTCAGAAAATTATCGTATTCCGCTTTTGCATTCTTGGAATCTCCTGCAATCACATACGCGCGTCCCAAACCGAGATGCGACAGTGAACCAATAATATCGTTCCCGACAATTCCGGGATGGTCGATAATTTTCTTGAATTCGGGCACTGCCAACGAAGCCTGCTTCAGCGCAACGTAGGCATGACCGCGAAAATATGCGGGGTAAAGCAGTGCGTATGATCCGTATTCGTAAGGAGTGGCAACGGTGAGAATATCGATCGCCTTGCGCGGATCACGTTGCAGAGTGGCGGCGGCACGAATCTCTGGCAGGACCGCGAATTGCATGGGCGCAAGGTTTTGGGATGTCCTGGCAATCTCGTCAATTAGTTCGTTGGACTTTGCAACATCACCAATCAAGGCGAATACCAGTGCCGCCGTGGCGTCAATTTCTCGGTCTCTGACCACAGCCAGCGCTTCTTTCGTCAGTTGTCTTGCCCAAACGGTGTTGCCCACCAAGGCTTCGCTAACGGCCTCGTTGACATAGAACAGGGCTGCTCTTTCTTTGTTCCCTGCGCGATCGGCGAAATCTACTGCGCGGCGCGTGAATTCGACGGACTGCGCGAAACGGCCGGCGTAGGCGGCCGTTTTCGCCTCGCGCGAGAAGCCTACATCTTCCCAACCCGGCCTCCCCAGATACCAATCCACCTCCCGCTGCATACCGGCCGTGTCGTGTTCTAGAAAATGAATGTCATAGAGGCTGCCGTGAATGACAGGCTCGTCGGGAAAATTCCGAACCAGATCATTCGCTGCAACTTTGGCCTCCGCTATACGGCCGACTTTAATCAGCGTAACCACCACGTTATTGTTGCCAGTCTTGTCGTCGGGGTGTAACTTCAAGGCCGCCTGAACGGCCGTGAGGCCCTGCTCGTAGTCTCCCAGCCATTCCGAAATCACTCCCAGACTATTCAGCGGTGTCGGGTCGCGGGGGTAGATCTCCGACCACATCTCGTAGGTTTTTCGCGCCTCCTCCAGATTGCCGGTCACGATATCGGCATGGTGCGCTTCAATGTAGAACTTTTCCGACTCGCTTACCCGATCACGCAACGCGTACGCCTTTTCGAGATATTCGGACGCCTGCGTCTGCTCCCCGGCATTGAAGTAATTGACTCCTATCCGGGCGTAGGCCATGGCGAAATTCGAATCGAGCGCGATTGCCCGCTGGTAGAAGGCAATCGCTTTGAACCCATCGTGAAACGTGTTCATCGAGCGTTGACCCTGGCTGTACGCCTGCAGAGCCTCCAGAGACGAAGTGGTCACATCCTGCAGGGGAACGTCATATTTCTGCACCGAAGCCAGCGATTCGCCAAGCTTGGGCCGAATTCCGGCCGCAAGTTTCCCCAAAGCATCGAGAACATGGTTTTTGTCGCTCGCTTGCACCGACGCAGTCGCCAACGAATCGCCGTTACTGCAACTGATGGCTCTCAACGTCAGCAGATAGCGCGTTCCGACCTGCGCAATGGAACCGTTGAGCACGGCCGCGCTGCGACTGCGCTGGCAAACTTCGCGAGCGATGTCGAAAGTGAGTCTGGTCTCGCGCGGTTTCGACATGAGCGTTAGCGTCTGCGCCACGCTTCGATCGGAGATCAGGCTCAGGAAGGGCGATTGCTCCAGCTGCGCCGCCAGCCCCTGGCGCAAGGCGTCATCAAAAACCGGATCGCCCGTGGTGTTGACGATCTCAGCCAACATTACCGTGTCCTTATTAGTAAGCTTCGGTTTGTTGCGGAAGAAGATAAGCCCCGTGATCGCCGCGAGGATCAGAATCATCACGCCGGCAATCATCCATCTCGGAATTCTGGCTGCCGTGGTCTCAGGCAGCGCTCTCTGACCTGAACGTGGAGAAATCCCATCTTCCACCGTGAGTTGCGATCGCGTATGACTTTCCAGCACCAGGACTTCATGCTCCTCAACCGTTTTCACCTTCCCCACAAATCGGTATCCGCGGCCGGGAATGGTCACGATGTAACGGCGCTCACTAGCGTCGTCCCCCAAGGTTTTGCGTAAGACCGAGATGTTCTGGGTGAGATTGGATTCCTCCACAAAAGTGTCGGGCCAGACAGCCTTCATGAGTTCATCCTTGAGGACCACTTCTTCGCTGTGGCGCACCAGCGCGAGAAGGGTCTCGAAGGTTTTCATTTGTAAAGGAACGGGTTCACTGCCACGGAAAAGCAGGCGCTTTTCAGGGTCCAGCCGATAGGGGCCGAACTCGTATATCTCTTTCGTTTTGTTACTCATGGCGCGCCTTAGAAATTCTTGAGAATTGTCTTAGGACTTCTGAGGAGCGTTGTTGGCAGGATGCGTTCCGTTTTCCAGGCGGGACCGGACCCGTGCCCAACGTGGCGGGAAATTTATCACGTTTCGGGATCGGAGCCAAGCCTTGGGGACGAAACCGGGTGCAAGACGAGTACCCATAAAAATCTACGAGGAATATCTGGAGGACCTATGACTTCCAAAAAGCTTGTTATCGCATTCGCATCATTATTCGCCTTCTCGGCTGCGTTGGCGCAGACGCCAGGCCAACCGACCTCAACCTCAACCAGGGCACTGCCCGTGCACGGACCGATGAAACTGGTCAAGGAGGTCCCTGGCAGTGTGACCTCAGAAAACTGGAGCGGGTATGCAGTCACCGGCAAGGAGTTCACCTTTGCCAAAGCTTCCTGGCACGTTCCGGAAGTCGACTGCTCCAAAACCCCGGGTACCTATTCTGCATTCTGGGTGGGCATTGACGGATACTCCGACAAAACCGTGGAGCAGACTGGCACTTCGTCCGATTGCAATGGCACCACGCCCGTCTATTACGCTTGGTACGAGTTTTACCCCAACCCGCCCGTCACCATCGACATGACGGTTTCTCCCGGCGATGTCATTGGCGCTTCCATCAGTTACGAGAACGGCCAGTTCACCATCGGCATTCATGACCACAACACCGGCGCGGAGTTCAAGACAAGTGGCGTCGTCTCCTCGGCACAGAGGACATCCGCGGAATGGATTGCGGAGGCGCCCTCGACCTCAGGAGGCACAATTCTGCCTCTGGCTGACTTCGTTACCGCCAACTACGGCTATGACAATACGACCGACCCCGGCACGAACTATGCGACCGATAGCTCTGAAGACAACAAACCGATCAGCGACTTCGGCAGCAGTGTCAAGAAGATCACCATGGAGAGCACTGGTGGAGTGAAAGAAGCCGTGCCTACCGCTCTCTCCAGCGACGGTACAAGCTTCACCGTAGATTGGAAAGCGGAATGAAGGGGGGAAGGGCGGCGCACGTACTGGCCGCCCTCTTTGGCGCAAAAGAACGAACCGGATAGGTGGTAAAGCTCCCGCAAGAATATGGAGGTAGCTATGACATCGAAATCTTTAGTTTTCGCACTCGCGTCTTTATTCACGGCGATATCTGCCCTGGCGCAGATACCGGCTAGCTCTGATTCAAAACCAGCAGCTTCTTCGCCCGGCCATGGACCACTGCAATTCGTTAGAGTGGTGCCCGGCGCGGTTACCAGTGAATCCTGGGCCGGCTACGTTGTGACCGGACAGGACTTCACATACGTCAAGGGCTCGTGGAAGATGCATGAACTCGACTGTCCGGTGACTCCAGATGCTTATGCAGAAATTTGGGTGGGCATCGACGGTTACCTCGACAGCACCGTTGAACAGATCGGCGTCACCGCGACTTGCAACGGCGTGAACCCCTCATATTCGGCGTGGTACGAATTGTTTCCCGCGGCCGCAGTCCCAATCGACATGACCATCAACCCGGACGACCTTATGGGCGCGTCGGTCAGCTATAGTGGCGGAAACTTTACCCTCGGACTGCATAATCACAATACCGGTGCCGAATTCCACGTCACTGCTACTGATTCCGCGGCCATGAGAACTTCCGCCGAATGGGTTTTGTCCGGAGAACCATGCACAGGCCTGCCCCTCGCCGATTTCAGCGTGATCGACTTTGGCAAGGATTACACCTCGGATGTGGGAACCAGTTACGCGACCGATAGCACGGTGAACGATGCTCCCATCGCTGATTTTGGCACAAGCGCTTTTAGCCTAACGCTGGAATGCACTGGCGGCGTGAAGTGGGCCATCCCCACTTCCCTTACAACCGATGGTACAAGCTTCAAAGTGAACTGGAGGTAGTGCGGAAGGAGGTAGGTTCAACCCGTCCCTTCGCCAAATATCGTGTAGTCGCAAGAAATCGGCGATCAGCATACTGAATGAGTCCGAGCAAGTATGACGAATCTATCCAGCTTCCGGGATTGGGCCAAAAGGTTGGCTGCGGAGCATATTGGCCGTCGCAAAGCTGAAATCACAATTGAAAACCACCGGATTTTGGTCGTACGCAGGCTTCGTTCTACCCGGGCATGGTGCGCTAAGTGTGGTGGCGAGACAGACATGATTCGTGCGGAAGACGCTGCGACGCTGGCCCGAGATAATAGCACGCAGCTTCCTGACAGTGCTGGGGGTCACTGCTGGCACATAACCCAAGACCGCGACGGCAAGCAGTTCGTCTGCCTGGAATCAATCTTGAATGAAGTTCGCTCAGGCCTGGAAGAGATCTGAGTCAGGGCACGTCATGAACTTCTCGTCCGCCAGCATGTGGCTCAACAACCATACCCAACGGTTCGCGCCAGTCAGATCTCCGTAAGCTGTCGGATTGAAATACGCGGCGACGATCATCGAAAAATACTGAAATGTTCATCGGCAGGATGCTGAGCAGCGCGAACCCTCGCAGCACGTGCTCAACATAGCCTTCAAAGCTCTTGGCATTTCCGAGAAAGCCATAGCCAAATGTGAGTGGGGCAACGTTGGCAAATTCAACACGGAGGATTTCGGCATCATCGGGAGCGATCCACATTTTGCCTTTCAAGTCCTCGCCAATCCTGGTCGCCAGATCACCCTTGCGTCGTGGGGCTGTTTTGGGCTCGAAGTCGTAAACCACGACCCGCTTCCCGCTCATCTGGTCCCAGCGCAGTCTCCTGAAGGCGCACACAAGCCGTGATTGTGGACTTATGTACATCTAGTCCGCAGCACCGCGTGTAACATACTTCCATCGTCGTGCCCTCCTGATTCAAAGTTCAGGGCGGTCAGGACACCGAAAGAAAAAGATTCTCCCTCGCGTGCTCCTCTAAAGAGGGCCACAGTCCGTTGTGCCAAATCGGTGTCCCGGGTCAAACTCATGGGCGGGCTTTCAAGCGCCATTAAGGCCAAGCAACCTCTGACCGCCGAGCTTTCTCACAGCATACGCAGCCCGATGCATTTTCGTGCGTCGTTGTGTCGCGCTCCGCGACGTGCAAACTCATGGAAGGCCAATTCATGCCATTCGGGGCGGAAGCGTATCGGGGCACCGCTAATCAAGCCGGAATTGCATATTGCGGAAATCGAGCGTGAAGCCGTCATGTAAGGCATCCATTCCGAGCACGCCGTCGCGGTAGCTCCTGTTTCCCTTGGGTTGCTCGGGAAGCAGGCTGATGTCGTTTAGTTCCACGCTGCGCCCGAGAATCGCCAAAGAAAGTGTCGGAGCCACCTCGGTCATGGGGCTCATCGTGCCCCCGGCACCACCTATCTCATCCTGCTTTCTTTCTAACTTGGCGATTTCATTTGCTGTCAAACAATCGCGAAAGGAAGGATAAACAAACGATGCGTTGGCCCCTGTATCAACGAACATCTGCAGCCGATGATCCCCGTGGCGGACCTCCGCAATCAGTTCCCAACCGTCGAGAAATAAATTAGGCGGCCCTGCTCCTCCCATCGCCTTGGTTTCGATTCGAAGATCGCCTTTCGCCGACATTCTCACCCTTCCTAGCGCACGAAGAACCGGCAGTCCCAGGATGCCCCGAATTTGATACTTTAGCGGGCCAATGTAGAGCGCCTGGTCAGAAAGAATGAGGAATATTACGTTATGCAAGTGCGCGTTTCCAAAGAGCAGATCATGGGCAACGGCAAAACGAAGCGGATTCTTCTTCCCGGTGGATCCGTTGACGTAGGCACCGGTTTCGTGAGGTTTGAGGCCTATCCTTGCTGCCTCTGACTCACTGAGGGTCGAGAGGTTAGCGCCTGTATCGAAAATCCACTCCCCCTGGCGGCCATTCACCTGCACCGGTACGTCCCAACTGCCAAGAGGGTCGAGACTGGCTTGCGTCGAAACGTCATTCCCAAACTCCACAGTTTGGGGAGGAACATCCACAAACGATTCGTAGACAGCGTGCGAATTCTGAGTAGCAGCGCGATCGGCATCGCCGGGAGGCGTCAAGCGGAGGGCCTGGGTCAACGCGTGTGCCGAATCGCCATAACGCCCGACGCGCATGAGCGCGGAAGCCAGTTCCTCATACGCCGCGCGCTGCTGAACCGGGTCGCCAGGGCCAGAGAGGAACTTCCGAAGATCCGCAATTGCGGCCGTCTCCTGGCCGAAGCGGCTTTCTACCAAGGCACGATAAAAGAGATTCCTGGAGTCATTCCACCCTGACCGCTGAAGCGCTTCACGCAATCGGAAGAATTGGCTCTTCACCTGGAACTGACTTAACTGTGTAACATCAGCGGTGGCCAATGACAGGAAGCAAATCAAGCCCAAGAAGGATCGGATTGCCGTCTGCATGCAGTGTTCCAACCCATACTCCATTCAACGGCCGGGTTTTAAGGGATTGTTGGTTGTCAAACTATCCTCCATTATCCAGGTGCCATCCGACGTTCACCCACTTGCCGTGACGGGACACAAACATCTCCGTGGCGCGCCCAGAGAGCGTTGTTTGCTTGCCGTCCATTTCCGTTTCAAGCGTGAATTTCGTATAGAGAATAGCCGTATGACCGTAAGCTTGAATTTCGGTTTGAGGAAATTCCAGACGCACGAGTTTTCCGCCCTTCGCGGCGAAGTCTTTCGCACCAGCGAGTTCATCCTCGCGTGTCTGCCATTTCGCGCCGGTTTCGATGGCGATCAATTCAGGCGGGATTAGTTCTGCCAGCTGCGGCGCATCGTTGGCAAACCACGCGCGCCACACCGCTTCGCGCGCCGCCAACAAACTACTTTTCTGGTCCGGGCTCATCGGCCGGAGATCTTCCATTGCGGCGGCAATCGACTCGGGATGCAACTGGGTGTCGGAGCCGACTTGGTCCCAGGTGCCGTCAAGCTTGGCATAAACGTCGAACACACGCAGTTTTTGTGTGACCGTGCCTCCAGGGAAGGCATACGTTACGTCGGCAACATATGGGATAAGCGCGACGTCGCCGTAGAAGATGACGTTGAACTCGAGCATCTTGTAAGCGGTCATACGGACTGGCCCGCTCAAGTAACCATCCACGTCTTTCATGTAGGCATCGATTCCCTGAATGGTCGTCTTCGATGCGGACTGGAAACCAATCCACGCGGGAGCGTGCGTGGCGCGGATCGTCGCAGCATCCTTGGCGATGTAGGCCTGGAAAATCTTGTCGATGTGGCGATGAATGGCGTCACGATCGGCTTGTCGAACATCCCCAGAAATCGGCTTCAGTTGCTGTGCGTAGGATGGCGCGGCCACGAGGAGCGCCAGCAGGATCGGGGTTGCGAGCTTCATTTCGGACCTCCTCTTGCTGGGGCGTTCCCTGTGAACTCCCCTTGGATAACTGGACATCAGTGGCGAAATATCTCGAGTTTTATCGGATCTGCGATG
>JASHOT010000015.1 GCA_030040965.1 Candidatus Sulfotelmatobacter sp.
GTCGCCGCGCGCGGATTCTCCGGCATCTTGCTCCACGGCGTCACCGGTTCTGGCAAAACAGCCGTCTATCTTGCTGGCATGCGTTCGGTCCTCGAAGCTGGAGGCTCCGCCATCCTGCTGGTCCCCGAAATCGGCCTTACGCCCGCCGTCGCCGCCGATCTGCACCAGATTTTCGGCGACGAGGTCGCGATCCTGCACTCCGCTTTGACCGACAAGGAACGCGCCGAGCAGTGGCATCGCATCAAGCGTGGCGAAGCGCGCATGGTGGTTGGAACACGCTCGGCTGTTTTTGCGCCGGTCTCGGACCTTGCGCTGATTATCGTCGACGAAGAACACGACGCTTCCTATAAGCAGGAGGAAAATCCGCGTTATCATGCCCGCGATGTTGCCGTCATGCGCGCGAAGATGGCGAACGCCGTTGTGGTGCTAGGCTCGGCCACTCCATCGCTCGAGTCCTACTTCAACGCAAGGAGAAATAAATATTCGCTGATCGAGCTTCCCGATCGCGTGGAAAGGCGCCCGCTGCCCGAAGTCGAAATCGTCGACATGCGGATGGAATTTCAGGAGACCGGGAACGAGCAGGTCATCTCCCGCAAACTCGCCGCAGAAATCAAAGACCGGCTCGAACGCCCATCCCAGGCAAAAGAGCAGGTCATGGTTCTGCTCAATCGTCGCGGATATTCTCCCGTCGCTCTCTGCCGCACCTGCGGAAAGAAACTCGAATGCGCGAACTGCGCCATCGCGCTTACCCATCACAAGCGCGAGCACAAAATGGTCTGCCACTATTGCGGATACACGGCGGCCGTGCCCAAAGCCTGCGTCCACTGCGGAAGCGAATACGTCTATTTTCTCGGCACCGGATCGGAGAAACTCGAAGAACTACTGCACGGCATGTTTCCGCAGGCTCGCATTACGCGGCTCGATCGCGATACCGTTCGCGGCCACGAAGATTTTGAGCGCACTCTGAACGCACTCAACGAAGGCGAACTCGATCTCGTCGTCGGAACGCAGATGATCGCCAAAGGCCACGACATTCACGGCGTCACGCTGGTTGGTGTCGTCGGAGCGGATGTCGCTCTCGGACTGCCCGATTTTCGCGCCGCTGAGCGCACGTTCCAATTACTCACCCAGGTCGCCGGACGCGCCGGTCGCGGCCAGTCGCCCGGCAAAGTCATTCTGCAAACCTATTTTCAGGATCACTACGCGGTGCTATACGCGGCACGCCACGATTTCCTTGGCTTCTACGAAAAGGAATTGCAGTTCCGGAGTTGGATGCACTATCCGCCGTACTCTGCGCTGGCCAACGTCGTGGTGCGCAGCGACAAGCTCGACGAAGCTTTGCAGTGGTCGGGCGCGATCGGCAAGTGGTTTGAATCGACGCGGCACGAAGGCGTCCGCGTACTCGGCCCTGCCGCCTCGCCCATCCTGCGCCTGAAGCGCGACTATCGCTATCATTTCGTCTTGAAATCGCCGAGCCGGGAAAAGCTGAACACTACGTTGCGCGCTATGCTCGCTCACGTGGCGCAGCGAAAAATTCCGCGCACTCAGGTCATCGTCGACGTTGATGCACTGTGGCTGATGTGACGAAGCGCTCAGCTATCGGCCGTCAGCTTTCGCTTGAATCCAACGATTAGCGCGAACTTATCGTTCCCCGAATCACCGTCACCGACGCGGCGGGCAACTCGAACTGTGTGTTCTTGTCAGCGTTCAACTTCGTACGCGCAATCGGGCCATCGGGATCGGCCGATCCATTCGTATACGCGACCACAGTCGGACCGCCCGCCTGCTCGGCATGCGCCTCAAACCGCGTTTGCGCCGGATGCCACTGGTACTGCGCGCTTCCGAACGTTGCCACATCGACCGATCCGTGAAAGGTCTGCTCCACCGCTCCATGAAATACGATGCGTACCTTGTATCCATTCTGCTGATCGCGATTCACCAGCATCAGCGACCATAGGCCATCCGGACGCTTGAGCGCATAGGCTGTGACCAGTTCGTGCCCGGCTCCATCTTCAGCATCAACCGTTGCAGCGAACACCTGATGCTCGCCGCCCCCGGGTTGTGCCCACTCCAGATTGATCAGCTGGGCGACAAAGAACTGCGCCAGCGGTTGCTGAATCTCGTAATTGCGATTAATCGTGAACATACCAAAAGTTCCCGGAGAGCCATTGCAGCCTGGCTCCATGTGCAGCGGCAGATAGTGGAAGAAATAAACTCCGTTGCCCCCTGCATTCAGAAACGACCCGATGTAGTCGCCCAGCCACAATCCGGCAAAGATATCCTGATACGTTTCGCTCGCGGCCGACGAAAGATTTCCTTCCGTAATGAACATGGGCACATCTGCTGGAACACCGTCACCGCGCCACGTGCGCATGATGTCCGTAACCAGTTGGGGCTCCTCGTAAAGCGACCCCCACGGAATGCGGCACGGCTCCAGCGGATAATGCTCGAACGAGAAAAATGCCAGGTCACCCATGCGTCCGTGCTGCTTCAGATAATCGATGAACCTTCCGGCCCACGAAACTTTGCCATTCGCATCAGGCCAGACTTCAATATCGCGGTTTACTCCCTGAAATGACGGTCCGCCCAACTTCAGTTTGGGATCGATCTTATGCAGCGCGGTCGCCCACTGCAGATACAGCGCAGCGTAATCTTCGGGCAGCATGTACTGCCCGTCAGCCTCCTCGCCCATTTCGACATACGAGATCGGATAACCGCGTTTTTCGATATAGGCAATCTCGTTGGCAGAATTTTCCGGCGTCTCATAGAGCATGGCCACCGGGATCATCGCCGGCAAACCGCGCGTCACGCCGCTCGTATAGAACAGATCGAAGCCCACTTGTGCCTGCGTCTTCGAACCGATGTCCGACTCCTGGTGCCAGGGATCGACCGAGGAGCAGTAAGTCGTAGTCTGTTCCTGATCGGGCGTATGCCGCATCACGTCGTGAAAGGCGCCATCGCCGGTCATTGTTCCGAGATAAATTTCGCGGATGGCGTATCCCACGCAATTTCGCGGATCGGCGGGACCGTCCGCGTCACACGTGTTCGAAGATTCGGTCATCCAGATGCGCACAAAGCGGATCGGCAGGGCTTCTGCATTTACTCGCAGCGTCTCCGTTCCACCTTTGCCGTCAGTAACTGTCCCGCGCAGGAATGTTTGCCAGACGCCGCGCGTTGGCGTCCTGATCGGATCGTCGCCTCCACTCCAGTACTGCACCAGATATCGCTTCGCATAAGGCTCGGCCCAGGCAATGCGAATGCTGTTGACCTGCTGTACTTCCGCGAGATCGAGCACGATCCACTGCGGATGCAGCGAGTCACTCTCTCCGGTGAAATGCTGCGTGAGATAAGGATTGCTTTTCCAGAACGTGTTCAGATCGCCGTCGGTGAGGCGCGAAAATCCCACGTTATCCGTGCCGTCATTGCGGGTGAACCCTCGGCGCGGCAGCCCATAGCCATAGGAGTAGCGAATCGTCTCATTCGGCGTCGCCAACCCGACAAAGTATCCTTTATTCCCAGCTTCACTCCACGTTCCCTGCGGATTCCAGTGCCACGCCTCAACCGCAAGCTCGGTATTCTGCCTGTACGTTACCGGCTGCCAGCCGGAAGCCTGTGTCTGTCCCAGCGTCGGCGGAGCCAGATCTTTGTCGATTGCCTCGACGGAAATCCGGTCCACGCCCGCGCCAAGAGTTTCCTTGGGAACGAAATGATTCGTGGGGTGTGTGGTGTCAACTTCTACCGTCTGTGCGAACGTCGCCGGAAGTCCGAAAACCGCAGCGCAGAGAACAAGCGGGATTTTGCTCAAGGAAGATAACCTCGCAGTTCAATTAAATCGTTTGAATGGGGAAGTATACGAGAGATTTCCAGATCGCGCGAGCGCGGCAGTTTCAAGTTGCCTTAAACGGAGAGACCGTAAACGTTAAGGCCAGCATCGCCGCTCCCGCCAGCGCCAGCAACCAGCGATTCGCCGGGATCATGGGAAATTCCGGCGCCTGCTCCTGCCGATACGTCAGCACATTCATGATCGCAATCAGCATGGCCCAGAACCACCATCCATAGTTCAGCGAATCCATCCGGTGCGCGACCCATCCCAGATAGACCAGCGCCGCGACCGTGATCCACGAAATCGCCCGATGGGCACGGGGCACGAGCGCATAGACGATATGTCCGCCATCAAGTTGCCCGCTGGGAAGCAAATTCAGCGCCGTCGCATACATTCCCACCCAGGCGGCAATCGCCGTCGGATGCAGGTAGACGCGGGCCAGCGGCAGCGCGGAAATCGCGTGGCCGGGCGCAACCGCTCGCAACAATTGCTGTATCAGATAAAAAATCTGTGGAAGTCCCAGCTGCAAATCAGCCGCCGGAATTCCTGTGGCGAGCGGCTTTGAAAGATTCAGCGCCGCAAAAAGCGTGCCCAGTCCCACCACAAACCCGGCAATCGGCCCGGCGATGCCGATATCAAACAGCGCTGCCCGCGTGCGGATTGGAGCTTTGATGCGAATCACCGCTCCCAGCGTCCCGATCACGGTTGGCGCCGGAATGAAAAACGGCAGCGTGGCTCGCACTCCGTAAAAACGGCAGGCCAGGTAGTGTCCCATCTCATGCGACAGTAGGATCGCCAGCAGCGTCGCAGAGAAGGGAACTCCCAGCAGCAGCCGCGACGGATGCCGCAAAGTCCACTCCACCGGGAAGAACGGAATGAAGCCATTTCCTGCGCTCAGCAGCGGCAGGTTGTGTTGAAAGTTGAACTGCATCCGCGCCCCGACGATCAGCGTGGTCAGCACCGTAGCGGCCAGCAGCAAACCATGCAGCCAATAGCGATCCCGCGGTGCCGCCGTTGGCCGGGGTAAGAAGCGGTAGTACTCAACGGTAGACGTGGGGATGGGGAAATTCGGTTCCGACATGCAATTCGCGAAGGCCGCGCAGCTCAAGTTCTGGCCTGCAGGCCGTTCTTTGATGCTACTACAGTCAATTCGAATGGGAGAGTAACGACCAGCAAGGGGCCATGACGGTTGTTCGACATTCGAGAATGCGAAACCCGGCTCAATCGATCGACTGCAATTCCTTGCCCGGTTTGAACCTGACGGCTCTTCCGGGCGGGATCGACACTTCGGCCCCGGTGCGCGGATTGCGCCCGATTCCGGTCTTGCGTGGACGCACGTTGAACACGCCAAATCCCCGCAGCTCAATGCGATTGCCGGCAGCAAGCGCTTTCTTCATGCTCTCAAAGACAGTCTCTACCGCCAGTTCGGCCTTGGTCTTGGTGATGCCGGTCTTGGCCACCACTTCATTGATGATGTCGAGCTTGATCACGAGCGGCTCCCCGGTGCGGGCTCAAAAATCGTGGTTCAAGTTATTGATGCTAAGGAAGATAACTTCGATTGTCAACGGGAGCACCTATCCCGTAAACTGGCAGGCACCAGCCAATAAGATTGAGCCATTGAGTCATCGGGTCATTGCGTGATTTATTCCTGATAGCCCTTACCCTTTGCCGCCCCGACTGCCTTTCGATGACTCAATCACTAAATGACTCAATCACTCAATATTCCCAAGGAGTTCCATGCTGAAGAGCGACCGCTGGATCCGCAAGATGGCCCTGGAACACGGCATGATCAATCCGTTTTCCGAAAAACAAGTGCGTGAGGGCGTCATCTCCTACGGACTGTCTTCTTATGGCTACGACCTGCGCGTGGCCGACGAGTTCAAGATTTTCACCAACGTCAACTCCTCCATCGTCGATCCCAAGAATTTTGATGAGAAATCGTTCGTTACCGTGCAGACCGATATCTGTATCGTCCCGCCAAATTCGTTTGCCCTCGCCCGTTCCGTCGAATACTTCAGAATCCCGCGCAGCGTGCTCACCATCTGCGTGGGCAAGAGCACCTACGCGCGTTGCGGCATCATCGTCAATGTGACGCCCTTCGAGCCGGAGTGGGAAGGATTCGTCACGCTGGAAATCTCCAATACGACTCCGCTGCCGGCGCGCATCTACGCCAATGAAGGCTTGTGTCAGATCATTTTCTTTCAGTCCGACGAGATCTGCGAAACCAGCTACGCCGACCGTAAAGGCAAATACCAGGCGCAACGAGGAATTGTGCTGCCGAAGTTGTAGGGACCCGCGGAACTTTTGAGGCGACAGTAATCTTCTCGTCCGGCCGGAAATGCGCTAACCTTAGGGCAACATGAACGGACGCAGACCACCTCGGAGCACAAGGAGCCGGGACGTGCAGTTCAACATCGAAACTGAGCGCGAAACCGACGGTCGCTGGATCGCCGAAATCCCCGAGATCCCTGGCGCTATGGCGTATGGCACAACCGAAGATCAAGCAAAGGCGAAGGCCTATGCGCTTGCCCTACGCTCGATTGCTGATGATGTAGAAAAATCAAAGCATGTGCCGGATTCTATTAATATCGGTTGCGCTTCGGCATGAGTCCATGGCCCAGCGCGCGGGCCCGAATTGTCTTCAAAGCGCTGTTGAAAATCGGCTGGTCGGTGGTTTCGCAAAGCGGATCGCACGTGAAACTCCGGCATCGCGACCTCAAAATTTCCGGATTACATTTGGGCCTTTCACGACAAGGAGGAACTCGGTCCTCGGATGCTCGCCCGTATAGCTAAGCACGCGGGACTTACTCCGCGCGACTTGTGGCGACGGCAAGCACGTGGTTGGTGGGCCGGGATCGAAGTGCCATGGCAAGTGAGGCGGGAATCTACCGCTGGTTCTCGCCCTCTTTGTACATGTACTTAATCGCCGGCTTATAGATCATCAGGTTGGGCTCGCCGGAGTCGCGATTCACCTTGATGCAGTTCTTGTCGTACCACTCGATGATGCCGCGCACCTCCTCGCCATCGCGCAGCACAATCACCATCGAGGTTCGCGACTGCATCTGCTTCTGATAATAGAAATTCTCTGCATTGGTCTGCTCCGGAGGCGCCGGCTTCTTGCCTCCTCCTCCGCCCATGGAACGATCGCCGCGGTCGCCCCGGTCACCGCCCATGCGTTCCGGGCGATCATGCCGCTCCGGCCGTTCCCGGCGCTCCTGTACCGGCGCGGATGCCGGATTGTGGTTCGGATGGTTGCCATGGCCCTGATGATTGGCGTGATTTTCCACCCGCGGTAGCGTCGGGCGGATGAGTTTGCGGTTGGCGAAGTTTTCCTTCTCCGTCGAGTCACCGGCTTGCAGGGGTTCCATGGTTTCCTTCATCGCGGCGCATCCTTCACGTGCACGCATTCGCGCAACTCAACACCTGGGGGAACCTGTGAATGTACTCAACGAAGGCGTGAAATTGTACCTACCGTACCACAGGAATCTCCCCCTGACAATGCTCCCGTTGGGTAGGTCGTCGCCGTGGATCGGTGGGTATGAAGGTTCCTGCAACCCGTAAAAAAACGATTCGGCTGCGCTCAGGCCGTGCTCGACAGGTCCGCGCCCCGGCGCTCGCGTCCGCTCCAGGTCACAATCGCAACCAGGCTGGCAATAATAAGAACCGTCCAGGCCAGCACAGGCGCAAAATTCCCTGCGTAACGCGACTCCGCCACCTTGGCCTGGATCACCGAATTACGCGACGAAAGCAGATTTCCCACCTGATAGGCGAATCCGGGCAGGGTCCCCCGAACGGCAGGCGGTGAAAGCTCGTTCAAATGCGCCGGAATCACCCCCCACGCTCCCTGCACCATGAACTGCATAAGGAATCCGCCCAGGGCCAGCATAAGCACCGTATGGGAATACGCCCACAGCGGAATGACCGGGATCGCCAGCAGGGCCGCTATCACAATCGCCTTCCGCCGCCCGATCTTCTCCGACCACGTGCCGAAGAAGATTCCGCCCAGCAGCGCACCGATGTTGTAAACGATGGCAATCGATCCGACGGTCTGCGGTGTGAAACGCAGATTCGTTTTTAAGAACGTCGGGTAAACATCCTGCGTGCCGTGACTGAACGAATTGAACGCGAACATCAGCACGACCACAAACGCAAACAGCGGTAAGTTGTTGAGAATGTCTTGCCCCAAGTGGCTTTCGGCCTCGCGCGACACCTTCCCTTGTACCCAGGCCGGCGATTCATCCACCTTGGTGCGAATGTAAATCACCAGAAACGCAGGCAGCGCCCCAATCACGAACATCCCGCGCCATCCCACGTACGTAAACGCGACCGCGTAAACAACCGACGCGAACAGGTATCCCATCGCGTAGCCTTCCTGCAGCAATCCAGAAAAGAACCCGCGGCCTTCGGAGGGGAGCGTCTCAAACGCCAGCGCCGCACCCACGCCCCACTCGCCGCCCATGGCGATGCCGAACAGCGCCCGCATCAGCAGAAAAATCTTGAACGAAGGCGCAAACGCTGAACCCAATTCAAAAACTGAATATGCGATGATGTCGATCATCAGCGTAGGCCTGCGTCCGAATTTGTCGGCAAACATTCCGAAGATGAACGCGCCCACAGGCCGCATCGCCAGAGTGAGAAAGTTGGCCTCCAGAACTTCGGAAGTTTTCATGTGAAAGTGGTCGGCCAGCGCGCTGACGCAAAACACCAGAATGAAAAAATCGAATGCGTCCAGCGACCACCCTAGAAAACACGCGATGAATGCATTTCGCTGTACCGCTGTCAGCCGCCGAAAGTGTCCCACAAATTCCATGGGTGCCTCCAAACAGCAGAATTTCACTTGATCTGTCTGCGCGAATGCCCGGTAGTTGCTGCGGATGCTAGCATAGTTTTTTCAGCCCGAGCAAAAAAACGACCGACTAAAGAAATCGGCACTTGTCAATTTTCTATGCCCGAACTGGGACTTCCACAACGCCAGGCCACCGATACTCTGATGCTCACCGGCTTCTGGTATCGTGCCCTGCCCGCCGACCAGGTCCAGCACCATCGGCTTTATAAGGCCACTCTGCTCGAATTGCCCCTCGTCATCGGACGCGACCATGCCGGCCAGCCTTTCGCCCTGCGCGACGCCTGCCCGCATCGCGGCATGCCTTTAAATGGCGGCAAGCTCGATGGCGAAAATCTCCAGTGCTCTTACCACGGCTGGCAGTTCGACGTGCATAACGGGCAGTGCCAGCTCATTCCTTCGCTCACTTCCGATCAAACGCTAAAGGTCGATCGCATCTACGCCGGCAGTTATCCCTGTGAAGAGCAGGACGGATTCATCTGGGTCTACATTTCCGATCCGCCGCCGCCCGGCGCCGGTTTCACCGCTCCCGCCGAAGCCCCTGACGCCGCTCCGCAGATTGAAAAATTCAGCGACCAATACAAGCTCGCCTACCTGCAAGCCCAAATGCCCGTCTCCATCGACCACGGCATCATCGGCCTCATGGACCCCGCCCACGGTCCCTTCGTCCACCAGGCCTGGTGGTGGCGCTCGCAGCACAGCATTCACGAGAAAACGAAAAATTTCGAGCCCATCCCTAACGGCTTTCGCATGAGCGCGCATACACCCAGCTCAAACTCCGCGCCCTACAAGCTTTTGCACCTCTATGCCGACGCCGACTCCATTACCACCACCATCGATTTCGTGTTACCCAACCTCCGGACGGAGACAATTCGTACTGGAAGATATTGGTTTTCGAGCCTCACGTCTGTGACTCCAATCACAGCGAATCAATGCCGCATCGACGTGGTCGCGGCCTGGAATATTTTTCGCTGGTTTCCGTTCGGCGCTGAAATCTTGAAATTTGTCTTTGCGAAATTCGTCGAGCAGGATCGCCGCACCATGGAACTGCAGGCCGAAGGACTCAAGCACAACCCGCACCTGATGCTCATTGACGACGCGGACCGCCCCGCCAAGTGGTATTTCCAGTTGAAGGCCGCCCATCTCGAGGCCAAACGTACCGGCGCGCCAATGAAGCATCCCATGTCCGGCCCAGTCACGCTGAAGTGGCGCAGCTAGCATCGGATGATCATGAGTGCGCCGCATCACGGCAATCCATTACTCCGCACGCAAAAATATTGACGGAGCGCATCCATGAACCTCACCATGATCGGCCACAGCACGGTCCTCATCGAAGCCAACGCAAGCGCATCCTCACCGACCCTTACTTCGGCTTGCATGGCAATCCCGCCTACGCCCGCGTTCATCCGCCGGCACACACGCGCGAAGAACTAGCCAATGTGGATATCGTCCTCATCTCCCACAATCACTTCGACCACATCGATCGCAAGTTCCTGCGTCTGCTCGCACCCACCGTGCCGGTCTTCGCCCCGTATGCAACCGCGTGGATGACTCGCCTCAAAGGCGCCCGCAACGTTACCGGCCTCAAGCCTTGGCAGCGAACGGAACTCCATGGCCTCGCAATCACCGCAGTTCCCGCGCGCCACGTGACGTTCACCATCGGCTATATCATCGATGATGAGGGCAAGCGCGTCTACTTCGCGGGCGATACGTATCTCGCTAGGTTCGTGGAAAGAATCGGGCGCGAATTGCATCCCGATGTTGCCCTGATCCCCGTCACCATGTTCCGCATTCCCATGACCATGGGCGAATCGCAAGCCGTCGAAGCCGTGCGCCTGCTCGGGCCAAAAACCGTGATCCCGATTCATCTGGGAATCCAGCCGCGTTCGCCGCTGATGCGCACGCGTCAAACGCCGGAAGGATTTCGCCAGCGATTAGTCTCGGCAGGATTGAGAACCGAGGTTGTAATTCAAAAAGAGAGTGAAAGCTGGTCTGCCTGAACACTGTGCGACCGAGTGGCAAGAGAACTCGGTACTCGCTACTGGGTACTCGGTACTGAACTTACTCCGCCACCAGCCACTCCATCGCCTCTTCGCGCGTGCGGAACATTGGAAAATCCCGCTGAGAAAAATTCTTGATGTGCTCCTGGAAAATATGCGGCAGACTCTCGGCGCCCACCCAAGCCGACCGTTTCACATAAGGACGATCCAGCGTCAGCACTTCTTTCATTCGGGTTACCACGTGGCGGTCCATTTCCGCCCCGGTGAAGTCGCCGAGCGTCAGCATGGACCCGGGTGCGTGCCGGGCTACGGCCGCCCTGACCTCCTCCAGCAACAGCAATATCTCCTTCGCGGCGCAATGACTGAAATCCACCAGGTAGATCACACGCCCTTTGTGCTTAATGAATCGCAGCCGCTGTTGATCAATGCCGCTGTCGGTATCGTCAAGGCTCATGCGAGCAATCCCTCCACCACGCCATAAGACGCGTCCAGCGCGGCATCCAGCGCCCCCGCATCTTTTCCGCCAGCCTCGGCCAGATCGGGCCGCCCGCCGCCCTTGCCTCCAACTTTTTCCGCAACCTTACCTACAACCTTCCCGGCCTGCACGCGGTTCGTCAAATCCTTGGTCACGCCCACAATCAGCGCCACATTTCCATTCGATGCTGAACCCACCACCACCACGCCCGAGCCAATCTTGTCGCGCAGCTGATCGACCAGCGTCCGCATCTGCGCCCGCTCCAGATTGTCCACGCGATGCGCCAGCACTTTCACGCCCTTCACTTCTTTGACCTTCTCGCCAATGTTCGCCGTCGACGACGAAGCCGACTTCATCCGCGCCTGATCGAGCTCGCGCGTCAGCCGCTTGATCTCCGCGTCTTTTTTCTCGAGCTCAAGTTTCAGTGCTTCAGCTGGAGACCATTCGCCTTCTTCGGCGCGTTGCTCCTTGATCGTGTTGAGCCGGTATGACGGCGTTTCATCTCCTGCCACGGTTGCCCCACCCTTAACCGCGTCCTTTGCGGTTAGGGTGGGCTTCGTAAGGGTGGGTGACACGAAACTCGACACCACGTGCTCCAGTTCATGATCCTTCCGGAAGTGCTGAACCGAGCCCTCGCCCGTAATCGCTTCGACGCGCCTTATTCCCGACGAAACGCTCCCTTCCTTCAGAATCTTGATCAGGCCAATCTCGCCCGTCTGCCCCGTATGCGTGCCGCCGCACAATTCGGTCGAAAAATCTCCAATCTTGATCACGCGCACCTTGTCGCCATACTTTTCCCCGAATAGCGCCATCGCATGATACTCGTTGACCGCGACATCGATCGGCACGTCGTTGATTACTTCCACCTTCGTATTGCGCAGCACCTGGCGGTTGATGATGTCCTCAATATCCTGCAGCTCTTCGTCCTCAACCGCCGTGAAGTGCGAAAAATCAAAGCGCAGATGATTCGGCGCCACCAGCGATCCCGCCTGCTTCACATGCTTGCCCAGCACCTCGCGCAAGCCGGCATGGAGCAGATGCGTCGCCGTATGATTCCGCATGGTCGCCTCGCGAATGTCGGTGTTGACGACTGCATCAACCGTGTCCCCAACTTTAAGGACACCTGGGTTGCCCCACCCTTCTTTCGCATTTTTTGCGAAAGAGGGTGGGCCTTGCGATGCTCCACCTTTGACCACCACCTGATGCGCCCGCAGACCCTGAATGGGGTAATAACATCCCTTCACCTCGGCGATGACCGTGTCGTGATCGTCGGAATAAAACCATCCCTTGTCGCCCACCTGACCACCCGACTCGGCATAAAACGGCGTGTGATCGAGAATCACCTCGCCTTCTTCACCCGCCTTCAACTCCTGCGCGCCCTGGCCATTCTTGATGATCGCCAGCACCTCGCAGTCGTTCGATCGCGTCTGCCGGTATCCTTCAAACACCGACTTCGGCAGCTGCTGATACGCCGGATTCGCCGTCTGCTTCGCCGCGCCCTTCCAGGAAGCGCGAGCACGTTCACGCTCCTCTCGCATTGCCCGTTCAAAACCGGCATCGTCAAACACAACGTCCTCGTCGCGACATGCGTCCGCAATGAAATCCTTCGGCAATCCGAATGTCTCAAAAAGGCTGAACGCTTGTTCCCCTGGGTAGGTTGGCCTTCCGCTCGATATCCGACGAAATTCCTCAATTTGCTCCGGACTATAAGTTGTCTCACCTGTATCTTCGAAATAAACGACTTCGCCAGATGCCTTCTCGTGCTCCTCTTGAAGCTCCCTAAGCTCTTTGAAGAGCCGCCCGAAACCGATCCCAAGGGTATGCAAGAAACGAGTTTCCTCAGCTTCGATCACCTTTGAGACCTTTTCCGCGCTCTCTGCTAGTTCCGGATAAGCATCGATCATCAGGTCACGGACAGCGGGCACCATCTGATACAGAAAAGGATTCATCTGCCCGAGAATGCGTCCGTGCGTGATCGCGCGGCGAATGATCTTCCGCAGCACATAACCGCGTCCTTCATTTGACGGCAACACGCCATCGGAAATCAGAAACGTCGCCGCCCGCGAATGATCCGCAATCACCCGCAACGAAGCCGCCGATTTCGCATGCGATTCTTTCTTCAGTTCCTTAGAAAGCGATGTTCCCGTCAACTCCGCCGCCCGCTTGATCAGCCGCGTAAACAAATCCGTCTCGTAATTCGAAACCACGCCCTGCAGCACCGCCGTGGTGCGCTCGAGGCCCATACCGGTATCAACGCACGGCTTGGGAAGCGGCTGGAACTCCATCATCTCGGGTACCGAAGGTCTGGGCTGGCGGTTGTACTGCATAAAAACCAGATTCCAAATCTCTACGTATCTGCCACAATCGCACGGGAAATGACACTCCGCGTGGCCATGCTCGGAAGCCTGCGCGCCCATGTCGTAATGAATCTCGCTGCACGGACCGCACGGCCCCGTATCGCCCATCTGCCAGAAATTGTCCTTCATCCCCATCGCGAAGATTCGGTCTTTGGGAACGCCGACATCGCGCCATAATTTCTCGGCTTCGTCATCGCGCGGAATGTTCTCCAGGGGATTGCCCTCGAACACGGTCACGTACAACTTCTCTTTCGCGATCCCAAACCACTCCTTCGATGTCACCAGCTCCCACGCGTAGGCAATCGTATCCTTCTTGAAATAATCGCCAAACGAAAAATTCCCCAGCATCTCAAAAAACGTGTGATGCCGGTTGGTGAACCCGACATTTTCCAGATCGTTGTGCTTGCCGCCGGCACGTACGCACTTCTGCGAAGTCGTCGCCCGCGAATACTCGCGTTTTTCCAGGCCGAGAAATACGTCTTTGAACTGATTCATCCCCGCATTGGTGAACAGCAGAGTGGGATCGTTCTGCGGCACCAGCGACGACGAATGCACTTCCCTGTGCCCTTTCTGCACAAAGAAATCCAGAAATTTTCTGCGTATTTCAGATCCAGTCGGCATGCAGGATTGATTTTAAATGAAAAGTAAAACCACAGAGGACACCGGGAACACAGAGTCCACTGCTCTGTGCTCTCCGTGCCCTCTGTGGTGAATGCCGAACTAATTCGCCAGACTAATTCGTCAGACTAATTCGTTCAAAATTATTCGTTCAAACTAATTCGTGGTCGGCTTCGCAGGAGTCGTAGCGTTGGTGTCGGCCGGCTTGCTCGTGTCCTTCTTGCCTTCCATCTTGTTTACGCCCTTCTTCATCTCGCTGCCGGTTTTCTTCGCGGCCTTCTCCGTGTCCTTGCCGGCGACCTTCGCGCCTTTCTCTGTATCCTTGGCGGCGACTTTCGTTCCCTTCTCGGTATCTTTGGCCGCCGTCTTGACGCCCTTTTCGGTGTCCTTGGCTGCGGTCTTGGTGTCTTTCTTCATGGTGCTGCCCGTGCTCGGCTTCTTGCTCGTGTCAGTCGTTGTGCTCGAATCCTGCGCGCAAACGAATGCAGCCGACGCCAGCAGCCCCGCAATCACAATAGCCGCAAATTTCGTCTTCATAAAGTTCCTCCCTTACCCGTTGTTTTGTCCGGATGGTCTCGGAGTATGCAATAAACTCGCCCCTCTCCGCAACTCGAAGCGCTATGCCTCGCTTTCGCCCTCGAGCGCGGTCAGCGTCTCATCATCCACGTCCCATTTTTTCAGGATCGCGAATATCGTCTTCATCCCAAATCCTGCCCGCGCCAGCTGGCGAAAAATGCGCGCCGTTTCTTTCTGATCCTTCGGTTTCTCCAGCCGCTTTTTCCGCAGATATTCGCGCGCCTGCTTCTCTTCATTGACGTTCTCAAACGCAGCCTTCACGGCTTTATCAATCACGTCCCCATGCACACCCTTCACCTTCAAATCTGTGACGATCCTCATTCGACCGAATTTCTGATTGTCGCGCCGCATCGAGGAAAACGACGCCGCATACTGCGAATCGTTCAGATATCCCTGGTCCTTCAGCCGCCGGATCACCAGCTCGATCAGCGTCTGCCCATACTCCGATTCGACGTCTTCCACGCGCGCCCGCATCAGCCGCTTCAACTCCGCGACCGTCCGCATGCGTCGCCCGAGCGCGCCCAAGGCATACTCATACAACTCATTTTCGGAATAGGATTTCCGTTGGGGACGGGAAAATGCCATGCGCTAACGATAGCGCAAACGAGTACCGAGTACCCAGTACCGCGTACCGAGAAAAAAAAGGCGCGTTTTTTTTACGCGCCCACACAACCGGTACTCGGTACTCGCAACTCGGTACTACCGTCCCCCAAACCCCGCGCTCTGCATCGACTGCCGCGAAATATCCGCCGTCGACGCGATGCCCTGCATGCGCAGCTTGAAGTCGTCGGCATTCGACGCGTTTTCGAGAGCCGTTTCGTAGTTCAC
>JASHOT010000143.1 GCA_030040965.1 Candidatus Sulfotelmatobacter sp.
GAGTTTGACCGCCTGTTCGCCTTCGGCATCGATCCTGTCGGTGGCGGCCTGCCCACCGATCGCTCCTTCGACTGGCCTGCTCTCGAAGCAGTCCAGGAGTACGTTCGCAAAATTCGCGCCGCTCTCGACGAAAAGTTGAGTGATGTGCTCAGTAACGACGTGCTCAGTAACGACGTGCCCAGCAACGCCGCGCCGAACCACTCCCACAGCGAACATTCGTTCGATCTCATGCTCAACGTCGCCATCGAGCATCGCCTCATGCACGTCGAAACGCTGGCCTACATGCTGCACCAATTGCCTTTGCATCAGAAGATTTCTCAGCCAGATTCTCCGCAATCTTCCCCATCTCCCGTGCAGCATTGCATGATTGAAATCCCGGCTGGCGTGGTAACTCTTGGCCTGTCACGTGACGCAAACATCTTTGGATGGGACAACGAATTCGAATCTCATCGGCAGTCGGTCCCAGCTTTCGAAATCGACCGGTATATGGTGACCAATGGGCAATACCTGGATTTCATCGCGGCCGGAGGATACGAAAACCGTGCATTCTGGACTGACGAAGACTGGAGATGGCGGACCGCGCGGGAAATAATGCATCCCGTGTTTTGGAGACGATCCGGAAATCAGTGGCTCTATCGCACCATGTTTCAAGAGATCCCGCTGCCTCTCGATTGGCCCGTCTATGCGAGTCATGCCGAAGCGGCAGCGTATTCCCGCTGGGCGGGCCGGTCGCTGCCGACTGAGGCCGAATGGCATCGTGCAGCGTATGGGACCGCAACTGACGAGCAGCGAATTTATCCCTGGGGAAATCGCTCGCCGAATTCAAGGTTGGGCAATTTTGATTTTCAACGCTGGGATGCGGTCCCGGTCAACGCCTATCCCGAAAGCCGCAGCGCGTTCGGTGTCGAAGGCATGCTCGGCAATGGATGGGAGTGGACGTCGACAGTTTTCTCGCCATTTCATGGCTTCCAGAAGTTTCCTTTTTATCCCGGCTATTCCGCGGATTTCTTTGACGGCAAGCACTTCGTCCTGAAGGGCGGTTCCGCGCGGACTGCCGCCTGCATGCTTCGTCGCACATTTCGTAACTGGTTTCAGGCGCACTACCAATACGTCTATGCCGGATTCCGTTGCGTAAACCGCTAAGCAAAGGAGACTGAGAAAGTGCTTGTCCATGCGATCGCAACCAACGCAACCTATGAATTTGCCTCCGATGTTCGCGCCGGGCTCAGCCGGCCGGGGCAAAAAGAATTGCCGTCGAAATATTTTTACGACGATGTGGGCTCGGCGCTTTTTGAAGTAATCAGCCGCCTGCCGGAGTACGGACTTACGCGCGCCGACGAGCGCCTGTTGAGGCGGCACGGCAGCGATATTGTGGATCGGGTTCCTGGACCGGTTGCGGTCGCGGAACTGGGTAGCGGAAGCGGACGGAAAACGCGATGGCTGCTCGAGGCCCTCTCGCGTCGACAGCGCACTTTTTATTATCCCGTGGAAATCTCGCATTCAGCTCTGATCATGTGCGAGCGCGAGCTTCGCGACATCGACTCAGTCAGCATCGTCGGATTTGAGCGCGAGTATCTCGATGGACTACTGGAAGTCGCCGCATGCCGCAAACGCGGTCAGCATCTGTTTGTGTTGTTTCTTGGCAGCACCATCGGCAATTTCGATCGTCTCGCCGGAATAAAGTTTCTGGCGAATGTTCGGAAGGTGCTCGTGCCCGGGGACTCCCTGCTCTTGGGAACAGATCTGGAAAAACCGCCGCTGCAGATGTTGCGTGCCTATGACGACGAACTCGGCGTCACGGCCGCTTTTAACCTCAACCTTCTCTCCCGCATCAATCGTGAACTCGACGCCGATTTTGATCTGGCCCAGTTCTCTCACCAGGCAACGATCAATTCTGCAGCGCGAAGCGTGGAAATGCATCTTCGATCGAAGCGCAGGCAGGCAGTGACCATTCCGGCCTCCGAAGTCGTCGTGGAGTTGCAGGAGGGAGAGACTATCTGGACTGAAAGCAGTCACAAATACTCCGCCAACGAAATTTTCCAGATGGCTTCGGACTCAGGGTTCCACTGCGAAGCCCAATGGATTGACCAGCAATGGCCGTTCGCCGAAAACCTTCTGATCGCGGACTAGCGCAAGCGCACGTGGCAGAGGTAACCGGCGGCAGCGGAGAAATCCTGAACAGGCGAGAACTGCGGCCCCCTATATCCGGCGCCACGAGCGCAGATTGATCGCGCTGACCACCATGCAGAATACATTCGCAGGTATCAGCCCAAGCTGTGCGGTTCGCAATCCAATGACGCACATCAGCACGCTGTTTACTCCGGCCAGAGCCCACCCCTCCCAACACCGGCGCCCCACTAAAATGGTAGACGCCACGGTCAACACGCAAGAGAGATAATCAAGACGCAACAAGGAAGCAACCTCCGATCACTATTCTCGGCGGAAAAGCTAAAATGCTTCCGTGATTGTGTTGATCAGGACGTAACCGAGGTCACTTGACTGAGTTTCGGAATCGGACAAACGAGGCATTCATGACGAACCAATGCATGCATCTGGATGAAATCAAATTTCGGACCACCAAAACACACGTCTGCGAAGAATGCGTGAAGATGCACGATACTTGGGTTCATTTGCGCATGTGCCTGATTTGCGGCCACGTCGGTTGCTGCGATTCGTCCAAGAACAAGCACGCTACCAAGCACTTCCACAAAACCGAGCACCCTCTGATACGCTCCATAGAACCGGGTGAAGCCTGGGTGTGGTGCTATGTCGATGAACTGATGGCAGGCGAACTCGCGGCATAATCTTGCACGGACTACTATGAAAACCGAAGGCCGTCGCGTGTGCGACGGCCTTCGAGTCACGCCTTTCCGACTTTCGCTCCACTGCCTTCTTTGCTTACCGCACTGCCGGCAGAGTTGTGGGCAGCAGGTGCATCGGCAAACGATGCGTGTTGACGCCGGCCCATCCCGCCAGCGGCGCCTCGACCGGAACCGCATGGCTCGTTCCCGTCCAATTGTCCACGTGGTGTGCCAGATCCGACCGCATCCCACTCCGCTCCGTCACCACCGGCGACTGCGCTACCGTCACCGCCTTCACGTGATCCCACGACGGCGTCGCCGGGATGTGTTCCCAGATGCGCGGCGCGTTGCTCGTGCCCGCCACTTCCACCCGCTTCCCCACTCCCGCCCCAAGGATCGCATGCCGCAGATTGTTATTCGCTGCCACCGCCGTGCTCTTCCCCGCCGCCTGCTTCGGATCGGCAACTGCCAGCATGTCCGCAGATTGCGACTTGTTCGAGTTCGCCGGCGATGTCGACACCACCGTCAGCACCACGCCGGTCGACGTGTAAGAAATGTCGAACTGCTCGCTCGAGTTGATCGCTATCGTCGTGTTGGTGAACGTGCCCGTAATGCTCTTCGCCGTCAGAATCGTGAACGTCTGCCCGATCGTCGGCGTGAAGCTGTTAATCAGCGTCACCGCCAGCGTCCCGCCCAGGCTCGCCGTGCCCGAGATCTTCAACTGACTGTACTCGGTGCCCACCGTCGTTCCGCCAAGGTTCGCGTTCAATGTGGCGCTCGACAACTGCGTGTACGTTCCCGTGATCGTCAGCAGCCCCGCTTTGCCCGCATCTCCGGCGCTGATCGTCGCCCCATTCGATACGTTCGCTTTCACCGATCCGGCGCCCAGCAGCGTGCCGCCCGTCACGCTCACTCCCGTCGTGCCGCCCGCTGCCAGCGTCCCGTCGACCGTCGTCGTTCCTCCCGTCTGGCTGTACTCCTGTTCCGCTCCCGTCCCCGCCTCCAGCGTCGTGCCCTTCTCCACATCCACCGTCCCCGAGTTGGTGAACGTGCTGTTGGCCGTCACCAGCGTCGCAGCGCTCGCCAAGGTCAGCGTCCCGCTGTTGTTGGCGAGACTCGACAGCGCGTTGCTCGTGCCGTCCAGAATCTTCGCCGCTGTCCCTTCCAGCGTCACCGTCGCCGCGTTGGTCGTGATCCCGCCGTTGGCGCTCGCCAACTGCAGCGTTCCAGCAATCGTGTACGTGCCGCCCGTCAGTGTGCCGCTGCTCAGGTTGGTCAGCGTGCCCGTCACTCCGAACGTGCTGCCGGCATCCACCGTCAGCTTGCCCGAGTTGGTGAAGTTCGCCGCCGCCGTGAAGTCCGCATCATCGGCCAGCGTGAAGCTGCCCGTGCTGGCGATGGTGTTGAAGTTCTCCAGCCCATTCGCGTTCGCTCCGCTGGTCGTGTTCTTCAGCGTGCCGCTTCCTTCCATGGTGAGGTTCGAGGCGTCGGCCTCGATCCCATTCGCTCCGAATGCCCCGGCCAGCGTGCCACCGACTACGAACGTGCCGCCCTGCAGCGCGTTGGTCGCGCTCTTGTACTGCGTCAGCGTCCCGGTCACCGTGAACGTGCTGCCCGAATCGACCGTCAGCGATCCCGTGTTCGAAAAGTTCCCCGCCGTGGTAAAGTTCGCATCACCCGCCAGCGTCAGAGCCTTCGCATTCGTCGCCAGACTCGCCAGCGCGTTGGTGCTGTTGGCATTTTCGATGGTGCCGCCGGCCAGCGTGATGCTGGCATCGTTCGTAGTGATGCTCTCCGTTGCGCCAGTCAGGCTCAGGTTGGAATCCAACACGTACGTCCCGGCGGTTAACGTGGTCCCGCTGATTTGCGTTAACGACGCCACTTTGAACGTCGTTCCGCCAAGAATCGTCAGCGAGCCGGCGTTGCTGAACGCGCCCGCGTCGGTGAAGTTCACATCGGTGGTCAGGCTGCCGGTTGAGGTTATGCTGGTCAGATTCGCGAGAGCATTGGCGCTCCCATTGTTGTAGGTGTTGATGAATTGTCCGCCGTTGGCTTCCGTCACGCTGGCCGACAAAGTGGTGATTCCGGTCGCGTTGCCGAAGTTGTAATTGATGTTGCCCGGGTTCGCGATGTACGTGCCGCTGGTGAGCGTCGTCGTCGTGCCGTTGTAATTGGTGAAACCGCCGCTGCCTGGCGAGATAACGAGGGTGCCTCCGCTGAAGTTGGAATTGAAGATCCCTTTATTCGTGATCGTCAGGTCGCCATTTCCAATGGAGCCGTTGCCTTCAATTGTTTCGTCGTTGGTCAGGACCGTGCCGGAGACGCCGTCGATAGCATTGGCGGCGCCGGTCGCACCGCCGCCGCCCAGCACGACGACTCCCTTGCCCGTCAGGGTCGTGTTGCCGGTCAGATACAGAAACGTGTAGTCCGGATTGGATTCCACATTGATCGTGCCATTGTTGGTGATGGTCCCGGAGAGGTTGAGCGTAGCGCCGTCGAGAACGTCCACGGTGCCGTTGTTGGTCAGCGTGGTCAGCGAATCGGTCTGCCCGTTCTCGAGATCGATGACGCCGGTGCCGCTAGTGGTCAGCGTGCCGCCAGCGATGCTGACGCCGTTATAAAGCTGAACTTGCGATCCAGTTGCGGCCGAGATTGTGCCACCGGTGTTGGTCCAGGTTCCACCGTTGAGCCCAAGCTGGCCTCCGTTGGTCGCTTCCAACGTTCCCTTGTTGGTGCTGGTCGCGGAGGAAAGCGGATTCACGTTGAGATATCCGCCGCTGACATTGGCGTTAATGGTGCCGTTGTTGGCGAGTGTGACAACGTTCTGGCCCACTCCGGCGTAGCCTCCGTTGCTGCTGACGGCTCCGCCTTCGATGGTGGAATCGTTGGTCAGAACCGTGCCGCTGGCGCCGGTGATGAAGTTCTGTGTGGTCGTATTGGCAAGGACCACAGTTCCTGTGCCGGCTAGGGTGGTGTTTCCAGTCAGATAAAGGATGCCTTGGTTGCCGTAGTCGGTCGCCTGCAGGTTGATGGTGCCGTTGTTGGTGATCGTGGCGGAGATGTCCGTTGTACCGCCAGTGGCCCCGATGGTGTAGGTCCCGTTGTTCGTCAAATTGCTCAGGGAGACGGTGGAACCGCTGTTTTCCTCGATCAGGCCGGTTCCACTGCTGGTCAGCGTTCCGCCCGTGATGCTCACACCGCTTTGCAGGATGACCGCAGAGCCATTGGCCGCCGTAATCGTGCCTCCCGCGTTATTCCATGTGCCGCCACTGAGCACCAACTGACCGCCGTTGGTTGCTTCCAGCGTCCCGGTGTTGGTGCTGGTTCCGGAGCCGGGATTTACATAGAGTAAGCCGCCGCCGGCCACGTTCGCGTTGATCGTGCCGGTATTCGCCAGAATGATTTGACCATTTCCGATTTGATCAAGACCTGCGACCGTTGCCCCGCCCTCGATGGTGGATTTGTTGGTAAGGGTCGAGCCGCTGACCCCGGTGATGAAATTCTGGGTATCTTCGTTGCCCAGCACGACGACTCCCGTGCCCGTCAAGGTGCTGTTGGCGGCCAGGTAGAGTTGCCCTTCGCCGCCGTTCGTATCGTAGGCCAGCAGGTTGATGGAGCCCTTGTTGGTGATGGTGCCTGAAATTTCGGTCACGCCGGGAGACGGGAGGGTGTAGTTCCCGGCGTTGGTGAGATTGCTTAGATACACCGTGCCGTTGGCGTTTTGCTCGATGACGCCGCTTCCACTAGTGGTCAACGTTCCGCCCGTGATACTCACGCCGCTTTGCAGGTCTATTGCCGAGCCGTTAGCGGCGGTAATCGTACCTCCCGTGTTGGTCCACGTTCCTCCACTTAGGACGAGTTGGCCGCCGTTGGTCGCTTCCATTGTTCCAGTATTGATGTTGGTCCCGGAGGTGTTCGGATTGACGTACAGGAGACCACCGCCGGTTACGTTGGCGTTGATCGTGCCGGTGTTGTCGATCAAGATATCCCCGTTCCCAATTCCTGCAAAACCGCCCGACGCCGCCGTTGCACCTCCTTCGATGGTTGAGGCGTTCGTCAGAATCGCTCCACTCACCCCATCGAAGAAGTTCTGCGTCGTCTCGTTGCCAATCACCACGGCTCCGGAACCCGTCAAGGTGGTGTTCCCCGTCAGATAGAGAATTCCCTGGGCGCCGTAGGCATTGGCCTGGAGGTTGATGGTGCCGTTGTTGGTGATGGTGTTTGAAATGTCGGTCGTTCCGCCGGGAGTCTGGATGTCATAAACGCCGTTGAGGGTGACATTGCTCAACGAGACCGTGCCTCCACTGTTTTGTGCAATGATGCCGGACCCAGCCGTGGTCAGCGTGCCGCCGGTGATGCTCACGTTGTTTTGCAGAGCGACGGTCGAACCAGTCGCCGCGCTGATGGTCCCGGCCCCGGTTTGCGTCCAGGTGCCGCCTTGCATTTGCAACGTGCTGCCATTGGTGGCTTCCAGGGTCGCGGTGTTGGTGCTCCCGACGCTGGAAGTTGGATCCAGATTGAGCGTGCCGCCGCTGACGTTGGCGTTGATAATGCCGTTATTGGCAATCGCGATTTCCCCCTGGCCGACTCCCGCATAGCCACCCGACGTGTTCCATCCGCCCTCGATGGTGGAATTGTTGGTCAGCGTCAGGCCGCTGGTTCCCGTGATGAAGTTCTGGGTCGTTTCATTGCCGATCAGCACCGTGCCCGTTCCTGCGAGGGTGGTGTTCCCGGTCAGATTGAGTATTCCTTGCGAACCGTACTGATTGGCTAGCAGGCTGATCGTGCCGTTATTCGTGATGGTGCCCGAAAGGTATGCCTGGCCGCCGGCGGTCTGAATCTGGTAGTTCCCGGCGATGGTGAGGTTGGACAACGAAACGTTGGTACCGTTATTTTGCGCGAACAGGCCGGTGCCCGCCGTGGTCAGCGTGCCGCCCGTAATACTTACGCCATATTGCAGAGCAACGGTCGAACCATTGGCGGCGCTGATTGTTCCTGAGCCAGTTTGCGTCCAGGTGCCGCCTTGCATCTGCAACGTGGCGCCATTCGTTGCTTCCAGTGTCCCCGTGTTGGTGCTGCCGACGCTGGAAATCGGATCCACGTTCAGAATACCCCCAGCCACATTCGCGTTGATTGTGCCGCTATTGGCGATGGCGATTTCCCCCTGGCCGACGCCGGTATAGCCGCCGTCCGACGGAAGCCATCCACCCTCAATGGTGGACTGATTGGCGAGGATTGCGCCACTTGCCCCGGTGATGAAGTTCTGTGTCTGCCCGTTCTCCAGCACCAGGGCTCCCGTGCCCGTCAAGGTGCTGTTGCCGGCCACATAGAGAATCCCCTGGCTGCCGCTGACGGTCGCCGCGAGGTTGATGCTGCCGTTGTTGGTAATCGTGCCGTCTACAGACAGCTGGGCTCCGGTGGTGGTCACAGAGTCGCCCGCATTGCTCAGGGTGAGATTATCGATGGAGACACTGAAGTCATCGACTGTAGCCGCCGTAGTGAGGCTGATCACGACGCTGTCACCGTTCACCAGGGCGCCATTGTTCCAGTTGCTGGCATTGCTCCAGTTGGCGGTGCCCCCGCTGCCGGTCCACGTGTCGGTTGTTTGCGGTGGAGGGGCCGTGCGCTTCCCCGCTCCGATGGCCAAGCTATTGACGGCTAGAGAGTTAGATAGCAAATGCTGCGATGGCTTGCGCTTGGACCCGGCGCCGCTCTGGGCCGAGGCGATATTGCCGAGGAAGGTTGAAGACAGATAGACGATGGCGCTCATCCACAGAACGACGACCACACGAGACGATGCTGGGCGCATGTGAATCTCCCTTGAGCAATTGCGAACAATTTTTAGAGGCTAGGCCCTTTTGAATTCTCTGCCGCGAGTCCGTGCCACATTTCGCGGCCCGCGGCTTCACATGCCGTCCTTAATACGAGCGATGGCCCAGTTAAGCAAGGGACAAGACGTGCCAAATCGTGCCACTTCATGACATTCCGGGGAAAAAATCGAATGATTACTCCTCCGAGAGGAGTTGTTTCGCTTCCGAGGAGCACGGCAATCACCCTGACCGTGCCATTTCGGGCCAACATCGTCGGCAGAATCCGCCGATTGCCCTGCCCGCAATAGTTGGCGCGTGATGGCCGACGTGGTCGCGGATCAAGCTTGTTGCGCCATTTTCTGGTGCAGGTCCCGATTTCGCGGTATATACTTGCGGGGATTCTTCCCGTGAAGCGGAGTGCGGACGCGCTTCACCTTCCCTCCAGTTAGGGCTATACATGCCAGAGCGGAATCCGCGGTTCGATCCCCGAGATCGGGCGAACGCCTTGCAGCAGGGCGGGGTGGGAGCTCCTGCCAAGGGCGAGAGTTCCGGTTCCAACCCCCCGCCAGACTCTGACGCTCCTACGGTCATTGAGTTCGCCAAATCGTCTCTCGGCAATCCATCTCCGAATCCTGAGGCCAACTTTGTCGACGCCGACGCGACCATAGTCGAGGGAATGCTTCCACCTTTACCTCCGCTGGCCTCGCGGTTTACCCGACCGCCGGTCCCTTCCCCAATGCTGCAGCCAGGCGACGTGCTGGGCGCTCGCTATGAGATTGTGCAGATGCTGGGCGAAGGTGGTATGGGTGCCGTTTACAAGGCGCGCGACCGGGAACTTGATCGTCCGGTCGCCTTGAAGCTCATTCGCCCGGAAATGGCCTCCAATGCGTCGATCCTGGCCCGTTTCAAACAAGAGCTTCTGCTTTCGCGGCAGGTGACTCATAAGAACGTGATCCGCATCTACGACCTGGGCGATGCCGACGGCGTGAAGTTCATCAGCATGGAGTTCGTCGAAGGTCGCGACCTGCGGGCGTTGATTCAGGAAAAAAAGAAGTTCTCCCCGGAAGAAGCGGTCGAAATCGTACGGCAGGTTTGCCAGGCTCTCGAAGCCGCTCACGCCGTGGGCGTGATTCACCGCGATCTGAAGCCGCAGAACATCATGCGCGAGGAAAGCGGCCGGATTCTGGTCATGGACTTCGGCCTGGCGCGCACCATCGAGGGCGATGGCATGACTCAGGTCGGAGCGCTGGTTGGGACCATGGAATACATGTCGCCCGAACAGGCTCTGGCGAAAGATCTCGATCAGCGCTCCGATATTTTTACCCTCGGACTCATTCTTTATGAATTGCTCACCGGGAAAATGCCGTTCAAGGCGGAGAGCACGCTGGCCAGCCTGATTAAGCGCACGCAGGAACGAGCCGTACCGGTTTCAGACCATGACGGAACCATCCCCGGCGCTCTGAGCGGCATTGTCAGCAAGTGCCTGGAGCGCGATCCAAACTTGCGCTACCAGAGCGCGAGCGAGATGCTGGCGGATCTCGACAAGTGGCAAGGAAAGCGCGCCGCAGCGACGCTCGGATTTCATGCGGACGTAAAGCCTTGGGGGCAAACCGTTCCCTGGCCCTGGCTGACTGGCGCAGCGACGGTTGTTGTGCTGGCGATTCTCGCGTTTGTGTTTCGGGCAACTTTATTCTCCGCGCCTGCGGCCAAATCCGGGCCGGTGCAATCGTTGGCCATTCTGCCCTTTCGCAACGCCTCAGGAGATGCAAGCCTCGATTGGCTCGGCTCCAGCTTCGCCGACATGCTCAGCACTGACATTGGCCAATCCGCCCAGTTGCGGACGGTGAGCCCGAGCAATCTGCACCAGATACTCTCTGACCTGCGCATTTCGCCATCCACCGAACTCGATCCGGCGACCATCCGACGCGTCGCGGATTTCAGCAACGCGCAACGCCTGGTTTGGGGGCAATATGCCAAGTTCGGCGACCAGATTCGCATCGATGCCACGCTGCAGGATTTCAAGAATGATCGCAGCGTGCCACTCAAAATCGAAATCCCCAATGAGAAAGCGATTCCTGGTGCGATCGATGGTCTGGCTGAATCTATCCGCGAAAAACTCCAACTTTCGCGCAACGTAGTCAAGGAATTGAAATCCAGCTCCTTTGAGCCGGATTCGAGCTCAGTCGAGGCGCTGCGCGCCTACAGTCTGGGTGTCGGTTTCCAGCGGGACGGCAGAACTTTGGACGCGCAGCAGCAACTCGAGGCGGCGACCAAGGCGGACCCGAATTTCGCGCTCGCCTTTTCCAGGCTAGCCCAGACCTACAGCAAGTTGGGCTACGACGATCAAGCAGAGCAAACCGCCCAAAAGGCTGTAACGCTCAGCCAAAACTTGCCCGAGGTGGAGAAGTATCTGATCGCTGCGATCCATTCGCAGGTCGTAAAGAACTATGCGGAGGCGATCAAAGCGTATGAAACCCTCGCTAAAGCTTCGCCTGATAACTACGACGTGCAAGTGGCGCTGGCCGGCCTCTATCAGGATTCTGGCGATCTCGCGAAAGCCCGTGAGTATTACCAGAAAATTCTGTCCTCGAATCCCAAGGATGTAGCGGCGAATCTCAGCCTCGGCTACATCGCGATCAGGAGCGGCGACGCCCAGGGAAGCTTTGATTTTCTGAATCGCGCCTATAGCTTGGCTGTCCAGGTGGACAATCAGGAACAAAAGGCCATGAGTCTGCACCTCACAGCCATGGCGTACAGAAAGCTGAGCAAGCCGCAAGAGGTTCTGCGCAACGAACAGCAGGCAATCACAATTTGGAACAGTATCAACCAGAAGAATGGCCTGGCTTCGAGCCTGAATGAAATGGCGCGTGCGCAGTCTGCACTCGGCAATATTAAGGATGCCGATTCTGACTTCCAGCAGGCGCTGCAAATTCGGCGTGACATCGGCGACAAGCGCGGACTGGGCGACACCCTGATCGATCTGGGCAATTTCTCCGACGACCGCGGCGACCACGATCAGGCGCTGAAGATGTACAAGGAAGCATTGGAATTTGAACGCGAGATCGGCAATGAAAGTTTGCAGGCTATCTGCCTGAATAACATCGGAGCAGTGTACTCGGAAAAAAATCAATACGAAGACGCCCTGACTTATTTTCAGCAGGTGCTGCAGCTGCGCGAAAAATCGAAAGTGCCGGGTGATATCGTCGAGGCCGTCCAGAATCTCGGCCAGGTTCTGGACAGCATGGGGAAGTACGATCAGGCGATTTCATACTTCATGCGGGCGCTTGATTTGCGGCGCAGCATGAACGACTCCAAGGGTGCGGCCGTCGTGTCGTACGCTTTAGGGTCGCTGTTCGATGACCAGGGTCGATACGGCGCGGCCGTCAGCTCCAAAGGGGACGCTCTCAAGACCTTGCGCGAACTCAAAGATGGAAGCTATTGGATGCCGGAAATTCTCTCGAGCTACGGTGAATCGCTCGTCCTCGCCGGCCGCATCGACGAAGCCAAGAGCTCATTCGAGGAAGCGCTGAGCCGCGCTCGCGAACTGAAAAATGACGGTTTGATTGCGCAGACGCTGGATTTTCAAGGCGACGCATTTTTCTATCGGGCAGATTACAAATCTGCTCATTCCCTTTATGAACAGTCGCTGCAATTCGCCAACCGCAGCAAGGACGACCAAAAGATCTTGTTGGCCAAACTCGGCCTGGCCAAAGTCGAGGTCCGTGAGAAAAACGGACGCCAGGCAATTCCAGAGCTGAAAAAGCTGATCCAGCAGGCGGGTGATTTGAGCTTGAAATACTCGTCGGTCGAAGCATCTATTTTCATGGGCGAAGCGATGATCGAAAGCCGTGACTATGCCCATGCTCGCCAGGAATTGCAGCGGGCTCTGCTGCTTGCCGACAAATTCGGACAGCAGGCGCTGAGTGCACAGGCGCACTACCTGTTAGCCAGGATCTCCTCGGAGAATATCGCCAGAGATTCCGGCAACATTGCTGACGCTCAGGAAAATTACCGCGCCGTAATCAACAAGCTCGATACGATCAGGAAAGAACCCGGCGCCGAAAAATTGCTTGATCGCGCCGACATGAAACTCATGTACGACGAATCCTCCCGGGCCGCAACTCACTAGCCGCTGAACAAAAAAACAAACCAAAAAAGTGCCGGCTCTTTTGGGCCGGCACTATCGCGCACTTTCTCACAGCCTGCGTCAACTATCGGTACGCCAGGAAGGCCTCACATCCCTTCCGCTAGTTGCCCGATCCCGAGAGCGGGACGATCTGCGTGTTCCCGGTTATCGAATTGTCGCTAATCTGCAGCGTCGCTGAGTACGAAGCCTTCGCGGTTGGCTTGAAGGTGACATCGATCACGCAACTGGAGCCAGCCGTCAGGGAACTGCCGCAGGGACTCGAACTCGCCGTAAGGGTAAAGTTCGCCGCGTTCCCGCCCGTCACCGCAATGCTGTTAAGCGACAGCGTTGTGGTCCCCGTATTCTTCAGCGTCACGGTTTTGGTCGTGCTGCTGTTGGGATTCTGCGTTCCGAAGCTCAGGCTTGTCGGATTCAAGTTCGCCTGAGGATCGATCACGTTCGCTGTGAACGTAGCAACCAGTGGGCTTCCCGGAGAATTGGTAGTCACGTTGAGCGTGGCTGAAACGGTGCCAGTGTTGCCGGCAAAGAAAACCACCACAATGTAGCAGGTCTTCCCGGCTGCCAACGTTGAGGTACACAGGTTAAACGGAGGGAAGTTGTCAAGCAGTGTGAAATCGAGTTTATTGGTCCCGCTGCCCAGCGTTAACGACGGGTTCAGGTTCGCCGTGGCGGTGCCAATATTTTGCACCGTGAGCACGACTGGGTCCAGCGTGATGCCGAGGAATACGGTGCCGAAGTTGGAGCTGGTTGGGGTCATCGTGCCTAGCGGCCCGGTCGCATTTACCGTCTGTGTCACCGTGGTTGCCGGCGAGTAGTTTGTATTCCCCGCTTGGCTGACAATGACAGAACAAGTCCCCGTGCTGTTTGTCATGGTGTAGGTTGGACCGCCCGTGCACGCACCCGCACTGCCGTAGCTCACCGGCAAACCGGAACTGGCACTGGCGGCCACCGTGAAGCTGGTGTTGTACGCCGCGCTCGAGGGAGCGTTGGTTGTAAACGTGATCGTCTGAGGCGCCAGCGCCAGGGTCACTGCGCTAATGCCGCTGGTCACGGGATTGTAGTTGCTGTTCCCGAGCATGGTCGCGGTGAGAGTACAACTGCCCGTGCCGCTGTTGGCCGTAAGCTGGTTGCCTAAGAGAGTGCAGGGACCGGACAAGAGGTTGTACGTCACTGCACCTCCCGTGCTGCCACCCGCTACGCTCAGAATCTCGGTGTGGTTGTAGACCAATGGCGACGTTGTATTCAGCGTCAAGGGGGCCTGGTTCCCTTGCACGGTGTAGGTCATTTGTTGCGACGCAGTGTTCAGTCCAGAATCCTCCACATCGACAGTGAGAGTATGCGGACCTACTTCACTCGTATCAACAGTGATCGCACCGGTGCATGAGTTCAGTGCCGGCGGATAGACAGCAGTGCAGGAACTGTTCGTGGGCGACCCTCCGCCGGCGGTCAAACCAGAAGACGCGCTGCACGTACCTACGGTCAGGTATGGTCCGGCAGCCGGGTAACCGTTGGGATCCAGCACGCTGTCGGAATCCGTGCTTACCGCATTGCAGGTGTAGTTCGCCGCTACTACTGACCCTTGTTGATAGGTAATGCCATTTGTGAGTCCCGAGATCGTCGCGCTCGGCATCTCACCCGGCGTGTCGTACGTCGCCACCCAGCAGGAAGTCAGGCCAGTACTTCCGCCCTTTACGGGAGCCGAGCTGGTGTCTCCCAAAATGTACGAAGCGACCTGATTGCTTTGAAACAGCGGAGTCGCGTTAGATCCTGTGGCCGGCGTGCAGGGATTGTTGGGATCCGGCCCCGCCCCTTGCAGGAAGCCAATCGACGGAAGCCCCGTGGTTGAAGTCAGGTTTGAGAAATTACCGAAACTCGACGGCGAATTTACCGGCGAACAGGTGGGAGCGATGAGCGGTGGGTTCTCGCTGCAGGTGTAAGTGAAATACGAGGCCATCGCCGCGA
>JASHOT010000144.1 GCA_030040965.1 Candidatus Sulfotelmatobacter sp.
GACTTCCGGAAAGCTCGCGCACTGGTTCAAGCAAGGCGGACACAGACCTTTGCTAGTCTCGGTCGACGTGTATCGTCCGGCTGCGCGCGAGCAGTTGAAGATTGTGGCGCAGGCGGTGAAAGCGAATCTGTATGAAGGCCAAGTCACGGAAGCCAACACGGCAACGGTTGAGCGGCTGGTAAAAGAGGCGCGGCGCGAGGCGGTGGTGACCGGCTGCGACGTGCTCATCGTCGATACGGCCGGCCGATTGCATATTGACGACCAGCTCATGGACGAGATGCAGTCGCTGAAGAAGCTGCTGAATCCGTCGGAGATTCTATTCGTTGCCGACGCCATGACCGGCCAGGACGCGGTGAACTCCGCCGACGAGTTCCACAAGAAACTCACGCTCACCGGCGTGGTGCTGACGAAGATGGATGGAGATGCGCGTGGTGGTGCGGCGCTTTCGATCCGCCAGGTCACGGGCCAGCCGATCAAGTTCATCGGTGTGGGTGAAAAGTATGATGCGCTCGAGCCGTTCCATCCCGACCGCATCGTATCGCGCATTCTGGGCATGGGCGACATTCTTTCGCTGATTGAGCGCGCCGAGCAGCAGATCGATAAGAAAAAAGCCGCGGAGATGGCGACGAAGGCGCTCACTGGCGACGGCTTCTCGCTCGAAGATTTCCGCGATCAATTGCGCTCGGTCAGGAAAATGGGATCGATGAAGAGCCTGGTTGGCATGCTGCCTTCCATCGGACCGTTTTCTGGATTGCAGAAAGCCGCCGACCATGTCGATGAAAAGCAGATCAACCGCGTCGAGGCCATCATCAACTCGATGACCTCGTATGAGCGCAATCATCATGAGTCGATCAACGGCAGCCGGCGCAAACGCATTGCGCGTGGCTCGGGAACAAGCGTGCAGGAAGTGAATAATCTGCTCCGTCAGTACGCGCAGATGAAGAAAATGTTCAAGCAGATGGGCAAGGCCAGCTTTGCGAGAAGGCTGGCGGGAATGAAGCTGCCGGGAATGTAGAAGCAGCTTGCAGTACCCAGTACCCAGTTGCTAGTTGAACAATCACTCGTAGAAAGCGGCGCCGATTATGGGAGGCTTGGTACTAGACATCTACGTCGAATACGTGTTCAGGGTCATCCTTCGGTTTTTCAGAGCGCGCGGCTCCAAATCATGGCCTGTGGTTACGGCCAGGGTCACAAGTGCGAATCTTCGCCCCGGCGGCTTTGGCTGCGCCGTAGCCGATGTCACCTACAAGTATAGATGGGACGGAGAACTGTACACGGGCACGGACGCTAACCCATTCGTGTACACAAGCTCGGCAAAGGCGTATCTTGAAAACCATCCGCCAAGCAGCGAGTTCCCCGTGAGGGTAAAGCCAGGCAGCCCAAGTGAGCCCGTTGTGCGCCAAGACGATCTCTACAGGCAGGCACACGGCTATCGGTTAGCAACCAAATGAAATGGCGCTCGCTTGAAGAATCGGCACCACACTCAAAAATTCGTCCTCTTCACGAAATCTATGCCGAGCGCAAGGACCTGATCGCGAAGTATGTTCCCGTGGAAACGCAGGCCTTCCACGCGCAAGCCATCGCCGAATTGAAGCAGCAGAAACTCGCCGCCAACATTCTGCCCGTCGGCGCGAAGGCTCCCGACTTCGAACTTCCTGATCACGATGGCAAACTCGTATCCTGTTCCGCGTTGCTCACGAACAAATGCCTTGTGATCTGCTTCATTCGCGGGCGCTGGTGCCCGTTCTGTGTGGGACAGATGGAAGCGATGAATCTCATTGTGCCGCAGGTCGAGCAGACTGGAGCAACGCTCGTTGCCATTTCGCCGCAGACTGTGAAGCAGTCCTATTTCATGCGCGACCAGCACAAGCTGCGATTTCCGCTGCTCTCCGATGCTCGCAACAACGTCGCTCGTCAGTTCGGCCTGGCGTATCGAGTGCCGGTATATCAGCTGGCGTTGTATGAACGAACTTTCGTTAATCTTCCCTTTGTCAACGGTGATGACAGTTGGGAGTTGCCGATTCCCGCAACATACATTCTCGATCGTGACGGTACGGTGCTTTATGCATTTGCCAACGAAGATTACACGGAGCGGCCGGAGCCGGCGGAAATTGTGAGCGTCCTTCGTGGCGACTCGAAATGTTTGTCATCGTGAGGCGAGCGCCTGTTTGCTCGCCGAAGGACCTATGCAACTTGGGTCGAGCGGTTGCGCGGCAAGCGAGTTCCAGACCCTTCGCTCCGCTCAGGATGACAACGACTGGCTTCGCGTTTGACGCGGCCGCTAAAGTTTTCTCACCAATTTCACTGGTTGCCCTCACGCGGGCGAGAGCGCCCGCGCCACACGATCTTTTCGATACACTAATCACTCATGCACACCATTTACGGGATCAACTCCGTCAGCGAAGCGTTGAGGGCGCGCAGACGGGCGTTTGAGTGGGTTGGCATGGCGAAGGAGCGCCATGATCTGCGCCTGCAGCGGCTGATTGAAGAGTGCCGCAAACTGGGGGTGCCGGTGCGTTTTCTGCAGCGCGCGGAACTCGATCGCATGGCCGGACACGTCGCACATCAGGGAGTGGTCGCCATTACGTCGGCCAAACAATACAACGATCTCGACGACGTAATTGCGGCGAAGCGCGGCGTGTATTCTCTGGTCGTCGTGCTTGATGGCGTGGAAGATCCGCACAATCTGGGAGCGATTCTGCGCACGGCCGACGCGGCCGGCGCCGACGGCGTGGTCATTCCCGAACGCCGCGCCGCGGGCGTTACCGGAACTGTCACGAAAGCTTCCGCGGGCGCGAGCGAACATTTGCCGATCGCCAAAGTCACCAACATCGCGCGCACCGTGGAAGAACTGAAAGACAGAAACATATGGACTGTTGGGCTGGATGAGCGTGGGGAAAAATCTTACGAGGCACTCGACTACAAAATGGACTGCGCCGTCGTGCTGGGTGCGGAAGGCAAGGGGTTGCACGATCTGGTGAAGAAGAAATGCGACTTCCTGGTTTCGATTCCCATGATGGGGAGAGTGCCGTCGCTGAATGTTTCGGTCGCAGCTGGCGTGGTGTTGTATGAAGTCGTCAGGCAGAGGCGCGCGGCGGGAGGCGCATCGAACCACAAATGAAGTCGCGTACGATCACGAATGTTGCTCAGTGCGGGGTTTTGCTTTGCGCGCTCTATACCTCTGTGGTGAGTTGTTTCGCCGTCGACCGCGAGGCGTTTTCGATCAGCAAGTACGATCTGCAGATGCAGATCGATCCGTCACAGCACCGGCTCGGCGTTCGCGGCAAAGTTACGCTGCGCAATGACACCCAGTCTCCACAGAAAATCGCTGTGCTGCAGATTTCTTCTTCGCTCGACTGGCGGGCGATTTCGTTGGCGGGCAAGGCGGGTGAGCAAGCGGTTCAGTTCCTCACGCAGACTTACACGTCAGACATTGATCATACCGGCTCACTTTCGGAAGCGATTGTGACACTGCCGCAGGCTGTGCCGCGGCAGGGCACGGTGGAACTGGAAATCGGATATGAGGGCGTGATCGTGCTCGATGCCACGCGGCTCGAGCGAATTGGCACTCCGGATGATGCGGCGCAGGCGAGCGACTGGGATCAGATTGATCCCGCCTTTACGGCGTTGCGCGGCGCGGGATACGTGACGTGGTATCCGATTGCGACGGAGTCAGCGAATCTGTCGGAAACTAACGACCTGGCTGACGTTGTGAATAGATGGAAGCAGCGAGAAACGGGATCGGCAATTCATCTTGAGGTCCACCTGTTATTTTCTGGCGATCCCGAGCCTGTCGTGCTTTTCAACGGAATCAATTGCGGACCCACCATGATCGAGCGGATGGGATTGAGCGGGATGATGATCGCGGACTGCAACACTCAGTCCTTGAGGCTCGACGCGCCGACCCTTGTGACTACCCGCTATCAGGTTCTGGAAAAGCCGAGTATCGAAGTACGGTACCTGCAGGGTCACGACCTCGCCGCGACCGGCTTCGCCGACGCGGCCGAAAAGACACTTCCCTTGATCACCGATTGGTTTGGACCGCAACGCGAAAAGGCGAAAACGGCCGAACTTCCCGATCCCGATAGCGCGCCTTTCGAGAGCGGAGCGCTCTTGCTGACTCCGCTCAACAGTAGTGACTCGACACGGATGGGACTTGCCGCGGCGCATCAGCTTACGCACTCTTCGTTTTTGTCATTCCGTCCGTGGATTGAAGAAGGGCTGGCGCATTTCGCGCAGGCTCTTTATCTCGAACAACAAAAAGGAAGACAAGCCGCGATCGACTATATGAGCCTGCATCGTTCGGTGCTGAGTCAGATTGATCAGCCGGCGACCGTGCCGCGTTCTGAAGACGAGATTAACCATTCCCTGGTGAATACGACCAGCGAAGAGCTCTATCGCAGCAAGGCCATGTGCGTCTGGTGGATGCTGCGCGATATGGTCGGCGATGCGGCCCTCAAGAAGGCGCTGGCCGCGTATCGTCCCGAGCAGGACAAGGAACCCTCATACATGCAGCGCCTGATCGCAGCGCAAACGCAGCGCGATCTGGAGTGGTTTTTTGACGATTGGGTCTATCGCGACCGTGGCCTGCCGGATTTCAAAGTGGAGTCGGTGTTTCCGCGACAAACGATGCCGGGGACGTACGTCGTGACCGTGACTATCGATAACCTCGGTGGTGCGGGCGCGGAAGTTCCGGTCATTGTAAAGACAGCCGGCACAGACGCCAGCAAGAGACTTGAAGTCCGCGCCAGGAGCAAGGCTACGATCCGCATCGAGACGTCGTCAGCGCCGGTGGAAGTCGTGGTCAACGATGGCAGCGTGCCGGAAAGCGACACGACGAACAATGTGTTCAAACTCGAAGCGGCGGACAAGTAAGTTTTCGCCACGGAGAACATAGAATCACGGAGAAATCCTAAAAAGATCGCTTACAACTCTTGTGGTTTTATCGGTGGGGTTTGATTTCTCTTTGTTTTCTCTGTGGGTCGGTGCCTCTGTGGTAAGTTCGATCCTTTGATCTGGAGGAAGCTTGGCCTACATCCAGTTTCTGGGCGCGGCGGGCACGGTGACCGGCTCGAAACACCTCATCAGCACGGGCGATCCAAGAGGACGCGACGGATTCAAAGTCCTGATCGACTGCGGGCTTTTTCAGGGACCGAAAGAGTGGCGCGATCGCAACTGGCGCGACACGCCGGTTCCGGCGAAGGAGATTCACGCCGTCATTCTGACTCACGCGCATCTGGACCACTGCGGGTGGATTCCGCGGCTGGTCAAGGAAGGATTTCGGGGGCAAATTTACGCTACGCCGCCCACGATCGATCTGTGTGGCATCATCCTGCCCGACTCGGGTCACCTGCAGGAAGAAGACGCCCACTTTTACAACAAGAAAAAGAAGTCGAAGCACGATCCCGCTTTGCCACTTTATACCTTTGAAGAGGCGCAGGCCGCGTTGCAGTATTTCAAGCCCGCGCAGGTGGGCGAGACGGTCGCGCTCTCTTCGGAACTTTCTTTTCGATTCGTGCGGGCGGCGCACATTTTGGGATCGTGCATGGCCGAAATCACATTGAATAGTGAGGGGCAACCGCGGCGCCTGCTGTTTACCGGTGACATTGGCCGCGTGCAGGATCACAAATCTGCGCCCGGTAAAGTCGTGCATTCCGGGCCGGCGGAAGGGGAAGTCGCCGATCTCGTGGTCATGGAATCGACGTATGGCAACCGCCAGCATCCGAAAGAAGATCCTCTGCCTGAACTCGCAAAGCTGATTACGGCCACGGCCGGCCGCGGCGGCTCGGTGGTGGTTCCCGCATTCGCCATTGAGAGGACGCAGAAATTCGTTTTCATCCTCAAGCACCTGATTGAGTCCGGAGAGATTCCCCGCTTGCCAGTGTTTTGCGACAGCCCCATGGCAATCAAAGCGGTGGAAATTTTCCTGAAGCACGACGAAGAATACAGCGACGAAACCCGTGAGATGATTCGGCAGTACGGCTCACCGCTGGAGTGGCACGGCTTCACCTTTGCTTCAACGCCGGAAGAGTCGAAAAAGATTAACGACGCGAAGATGCCGTCGGTCATTATTTCGTCCAGCGGCATGGTGACGGGTGGACGCATTCTGCATCATCTGGCACAGCGGCTGCCGGATCCGAGGAACCTCGTTCTGTTTATCGGCTTTCAGGCGCCGGGTACGCGGGGATTCACAATTAAGAGCCAGGCTTCCGAGGTAAAAATCTTTGGCGATTACGTGCCGATCCGCGCGCAGGTGGCGGCACTTGAACAATTCAGCGATCACGCCGACCCGCCGGAACTACTCCAGTGGCTGCGAACCTTTCACAACCAGCCAACGACAACATATCTCGTGCATGGCGAGCCCGAAGCTTCGAGTCGGCTGCGCGAATTGATGCGTGAAGAGCTGGGCTGGAATGTGCAGGTGGCACAGTATTCGGAAAAGGTGGAGATCAATTGAGTCCGTGGAGATCCAAGTGCATAAATCCTTCGTTTCGCTCAGGGTGACAATCGGCTCCCGACTTAGGATGAGCTGAACCGAACCAGAGCTTCGAGTTTTTTCGTGGCCGCGCCTGAGTCGATCGATTTCACCGCCAGCGGGATCGCTTCCGCCAGGTGTTCTGCCCGACCTGCGGCGACCAGCGCTGCGGCAGCATTCAGAATAACGACGTCGCGACGCGGAGATTTCTCTCCGTTCAAGACATTGCGAATGATTGTGGCATTGGTGGCCGCATCGCCGCCGGAGATCTGCTGCAGTGTGCCGCGTTGCATCCCGAAATTTTCCGGGTCGATTTCGTAGGATCGAACCGACCCCTCGCGTGCTTCTGCCACGCGGGTCGGGCCGGTGATGGTGATTTCATCCAAGCCATCGAGTCCGTGCACCACGAGTGCGCGGCGCAGGCCAAGCATGCTCAGTGCTTCGGCGAGTTTCTCCACGAGATCGAACGCGTATACTCCGACCACCTGCCCAGAGGCGCGAGCCGGATTCGTCAGCGGCCCCAGCAGATTGAACATGGTGCGCATGCGCAACTCGCGGCGCACGCCCTGTACCTGCTTCATGGCCGGATGCAGGTTGGGCGCGTAAAGAAAGCAGATGCCGACTTCGCGCAGGCATTGCGCCGCTCGTTCGGGCGAAAGTTGAATGTTCAGGCCGAGGGCTTCGACCACGTCGGCTGAGCCGCATTTCGAACTGATGCTGCGGTTGCCATGCTTGGCCACACGTACGCCCGCGCCGGCAGTGACGAGTGCTGTCGCGGTAGAGATGTTGAACGTTCCGCTGGCATCGCCACCGGT
>JASHOT010000145.1 GCA_030040965.1 Candidatus Sulfotelmatobacter sp.
GCTCTTGCGCCAAAATCTGTTGGACATAGGCTTCGAGAGACAAGCCGCGCGCCTTGGCCGCTGCCGCGAGTTCATCGGGAATGTTGACCGTGACTACCATGTGAAAACTTTAGCACGAATTGGACGAACGGGCTGAAATCCGTGGGCCCTCCGGTGTGCCGTAAGTGTGCCGTACCATTCGATCCCATATGCGCTAACTTGCTTCTTTTCAGTACCAGTACAAAGCGCTTCCGTGCGGGCTTGAGTTGGAGGCAAGTGATTGAATTCTCAGCATGAAACCCAGTATTTTCGCCAATGCGATCCTTTAACTCTGGATCAGCATATCGGGGTTCGAATCCCTGGGGGGCAGCCAAATCTTTTCAATCACTTACCTTCAGAACCGCACGAAGCACTTTGACGTGATATTGAACCTCGATCAAAATTACACTGATCATCCGCGCCTTCTCGCCCGAGCGCTCGACATCCAGCAAGGAACCACAGTGTTAGAGAAATTAAGCATGCACTCCGTTCCAGTCGAAGGTCGCTGACAGCGATGTGAATGAACTGGTCGCGCCGGCCCCGACTGGCCGGCGAGCGCAATCCCGTAGACTTCTCTCGTTGTTCGCAGACGAGAACTTTGTAGATTGGAGTGTTCACCGTGGCCGAACTTGACCGTCAACTGGGAATCGCGGGCGTCGCAAGAGTCTCGGCGGGCAACTCTGGATTGGCGCGCGTGCAGGTCCAAGGCGCTTTTGGAGAGGGAGAGATGTATCTGCATGGCGCGCACGTGACCTCCTGGAAGCCCGCCGGCAACGACGAAGCTCTTTTCGTCAGCTCGAAATCCCGCTGGGAGGAAGGCCAGGCAATCCGAGGGGGAATTCCGATTTGTTTTCCCTGGTTCCGCGCCAAGTCCGACGATGAGCGCGCCCCCGCCCATGGATTCGTGCGTACAAAAACGTGGCATATCGAGTCCATCGCAGAAAATGAAAACGGAGTCGCCGTGACCATGTTCACGCAAAGCGACGAGCACACGCGGAAGTGGTGGCCTGCAGAATTTCGCCTCGTGCACTGCGTGACATTTGGCTCTGAGTTGCGTCTGGAGTTGATTTGCAGGAACACTGGGACAACGCCTTTCCGCTTCGAAGAGGCGCTCCACACCTACAACCGGATTGCGGACATAGGGAATGCGCGGCTGCTGGGACTCGATGGTGTGACCTATCTCGACAACACTGAATCGAACAAGGAGAAGACTCAGCGCGGTGACGTCATCATCACCTCAGCGACCGACAGCGCCTACTGCAATACTCAAAACAACGTCGACCTGCTGGATGCGGACAAGAAGCGCCGAATTCGATTGCGGAAGGAACATTCGCTCAGCACGGTGGTGTGGAATCCGTGGAACGAAGCGGCAGCGCGCTTGCACGACCTCGGCGATGGCGAATGGAAGCAGTTTCTCTGCGTCGAGGCCAGCAATATGCTGGATGCGGCGATCCATCTTGCACCGGGACAGGAGCACAGAATGGCCGCCGTTCTCACGGTTGAGAGATTTGGTGACTCCATCAAGGAGGCGATCACGCGCTAGGTTGAGCATCGTGCGGCAGAGAAAACGGTCGACGTGTCTTGCTGCTTTCACGCGTCGAAACCCGTGCCTTGTCAAGCGACAGGATACCGCGGTAATTGCGGTACACTAGCCAGCCGAACATGCCTGAAATAGTCGACGCGCTGCTCACCAATATCGAGGCTGCCAAGGGTCAATTTGGCCGTGTTGCCGCCGCGCAGACGATAGCGCTTCTTGATCAGCTTTCAGATAGCAACTTCGCCGACGCGAAATCGCTTCTTCGCTGCCACGAGATTCTCTTATTCTTGCGCGCGTTTCCACAGTCGGCGGCGCTTGCTTCGAAGGCCGAGAGGCTGTTGAATTCATTTCACATCCGCATCGAAAAACTGCAGTCCTTGGGCGCCGACCTGTCGGTGTTCGATGATTTCGATACGTCTGGCATTGCAGGCACGACAATGCAGGACACGATCAACTTCGAAGCTGCGCGCTGGCTCGCGCGGCGCGTTCCGCAAAACGTAGAAATTGCCTGGGACGATTATGAAGCCGATCCTCTCGCCGAACGCGGTTGGGGATCCACTTGGCCGCGCTTCATGCCACTGCTCGAAGAAGATGCGGATGTCGAAGCCAACATTCCCTGGCGGCGCTGGCTCGACGCCGCCCGAGGTCGCGGGCGCGATCTGCAATTTTTCCTGCGCTGCATCGAACGACAGCCGGGGATGGATCGCGAGCGTGCTCAACTCTACGATTCACTGCGCATTCCACTGCGCTGGCGCCTCGACAATCTCAAACTGTCGCGAACGCGCAACTGGAGCCGCCCCGAAAAGCTTTTTATCCACCGTGAGCCGTTGATCACTCGCAACCAGGTTTCGCTAGCGCACGAGTTGGCAAAACCCGCGCCGCACCTCGTGAAACCTTCACTTCGCGAAAGCGAGAAGATCATCAATCTGATCAAAGAAGTCATGCTGGTGCGCTATCGTGAGCTTTACGGAACTACGCTGGGCGATCCCCGCTCGGTCGTCCGCGCCGAACTCGAACGCGGCGTCATCATTTACTTGTGGAACTTGCCGCCCGCCCGCCGTCTGCCGCTGCGCGCATATGTTGCCGGCTTCACGCTCAAGAACGGCGTGCCCATCAACTATATCGAAGCCATCGGCCTTTGCGAATGGATCGAGGTTGGCTTCAACACGTTCTATACCTACCGGCAGGGTGAGACTGCCTGGATTTATGCTCAAGCTCTGCGCTGTCTGCGCGCGTTTACAGGTGCGATCACAATTTCCATTTATCCCTACCAGATCGGGCAGGAAAATGACGAAGCTCTCGACTCCGGCGCTTTCTGGTTTTATCGCAAGCTTGGATTCCGCTGCGGCCGCTCTGATCTGGAGGAATTAGCTGAGCGTGAAGAGAAAAAAATCGCGGCGGATGCCGAATACCGCACGCCGCGCAAAACTCTGAAGCATCTCGCCGAGGCACACGTGTTTTATGAATTAGGACTAGCCAATGCCGAGGACACTGGCGACATATCCGACAGACTACAAACCGGGAGAGGCACAACTTTCAGTCGTGCCGGTACGCGATCAAAAGATAGTGCGGCTTTAGCCGCTGAGGGGCCTGGTCCATGGGACACATTCTCCACTCGCAATCTCGCCCTGCGCGTGAATCGTCGTATGGCCAGGGAATTTTCCGGCGATGCATGCGCAATCCGTTCCGCGTCAATCAAAGAAGTAACTCGCGCGTTGCGACTCAATCCCTCCAAATGGACGCCGGCCGAAATGGCCGCTCTTTCCAACTGGTCTCTGATTCTTGCCCTGACTCCGGGGCTCGTCCGTTGGTCGTCGCAAGAAAAAAGAGAAATGCAAGAGATCATCCGTGCCCAGGCGGGATCAAGCGAGATGCGTTATCTACGCCTGACGCAAAAACATCCGCGACTGCGTCGGGCGCTGCTGGATCTGGGATCTTCGAAGTAGTAGGAGCGATTCGGGAGAGTGCGCTCATTCCGGAAGCCGTATTGCACCATCAGCTGCAATCGCAAAATGTGGATTCCACGCAACCTCCCACAAGAATCCGTCCGGATCCGCAAAATATCCAGAATATCCGCCCCAAAACGCTTCCTCAGCCGGCTTTGCCACCGATGCTCCAGCCGCTTTCGCCTCCGCTAACACCGCATCAACCTCTTCTCGAGTACGAGCATTGTAAGCGATGGTGATTGCCCTGAAGCCGTGACCCTCGGCGTCGATTCTGGCGTCTTTGGCGAGCTCATGACGCAGATACAGCGCCAGTGCCATTCCTCCCGCCTGAAAAAATACGATCGCCTCCGAGCTCGCGGAGGACTTTTTCCACCCCAGCCGCTCATAGAATTCCCGGCTGCGTTTCAAGTCCGCCACACCTAGCGTGATGATGCTCATCCGTTGGTCCATCGATGCTGCTCCTCGCCGCAAAGCCTCATCCTACGGTCGATTCGGACGGTTGGAAGTCAAAAAGGTATGTGATCTCGGTCACATCCTGCCTTTATCTGTGTAGAATAAACTTCTGCGAATTTCGCCGTGCCCTTTGTGGCAACGCGAAACACAATTCCTCCGCGTCGAGGTCACACACAATGGCCGACAAAGCCGTTATCGATCCTACGAGCACCAGCATTGATTCCATTCTGCAAGAGCAGCGCAAGTTCGATCCCCCTGCTGAATTCAGCCACAAAGCCCACATCAAGAACCTCGCCGAATACGAGCGCCTGTACAACGAATCGATCAACGATCCCGACACTTTCTGGTCGCGATACGCGAGCGAACTGCACTGGTTCAAGAAGTGGGACAAGGTTCTCGAATGGAATTGCCCATGGGCGAAATGGTTTGTCGGCGGTGAAATCAATCTCTCCTACAACTGCCTCGACCGGCACGTCGCCACTCACCGCAAGAACAAAGCGGCCATCGTGTGGGAAAGCGAGCCCGGCGAAATCCGCTCGCTCACTTATCAGCAGCTGCATCGTGAAGTACAGAAATTTTCGAATGTCCTCAAAGGCCTGGGCATCCGCAAAGGCGACCGCGTCGCCATCTACATGGGCATGGTGCCTGAGCTTGCCGTCGCCATGCTCGCCTGCGCCCGCATCGGCGCAACGCATACTGTCGTTTTTGGCGGATTCTCTTCCAACGCTCTCGTCGACCGCATCCACGACTCGCAAGCCAGCGCCGTCATTACGCAAGATGGCGCTTTCCGGCGTGGTGGCGAAGTAAAATTATTCCCGGCCGTCGAAGAAGCGCTGAAGTCCTGCCCCAGCGTGAAACACGTAGTCATTTACAAACGCACCGGCACGCCCATTAATTTCCAGCAGGGCCGCGATCACTGGTGGCATGAGTTGATGGCCACGGCCAGCGACGTCTGCCCCGCCGAGCCGCTCGACGCAGAGCATCCGCTGTACATCCTTTACACCTCTGGCACCACAGGCAAGCCCAAAGGCGTTGTACACACAACCGGCGGCTACTCCGTCGGCACGTACCTCACCACGAAATGGGTCTTCGATCTGCGGGACGAAGACACCTACTGGTGCACCGCCGATATCGGATGGGTCACCGGTCACAGCTACATTGTCTACGGCCCGCTGCAAAACGGCGCCACCAGCCTCATGTACGAAGGCGCGCCCAATTTCCCCGAGCCCGACCGTTTCTGGTCGATCATCGAACGCCACAAAGTGAACGTCTTTTACACCGCTCCAACCGCGATCCGGACTTTCATCAAATGGGGTGATCAATGGCCGAACAAACACGACATGTCGAGTCTCCGCCTGCTCGGCACCGTTGGCGAGCCCATCAATCCCGAAGCCTGGATGTGGTATCGAGAAACCATCGGAGGCAATCGCTGCCCGATCGTTGACACCTGGTGGCAAACCGAAACCGGACACATCATGCTCACTCCAATTCCCGGCGCGATCGCCACCAAGCCAGGCTCCGCCACGCGTCCGTTCCCCGGCGTCGTTCCCGAAATTGTCACCATGGACGGAAAACCTGTCCCCCCCGGCTCCGGCGGATTCCTCATCTTGAAGCGGCCGTGGCCCGGCATGTTGCGGACGGTCTACGGCGATCCCGATCGCTACGTGAAGAACTACTGGTCGCAGATTCCCGGCAATTATTTCACCGGCGACGGCGCGCGCAAAGATAAAGACGGATATTACTGGATCATGGGCCGCGTCGATGACGTCCTCAACGTCAGCGGCCATCGCCTGAGCACCATGGAAGTCGAGTCCGCCCTGGTTGCGCACGAAGCCGTTGCCGAAGCCGCAGTCGTCGGCCGGCCCGACGATCTAAAAGGTCAGGCGATCTCCGCCTTCGTCACGCTCGAGCAGGGGAGGATTCCCTCCAACGAGCTGAAGGAAGAGTTGCGCAAGTGGGTGGCGAAGGAAATCGGATCCCTTGCCAAACCCGACGACATCCGCTTTACCGATACGCTGCCAAAAACGCGCAGCGGAAAAATCATGCGTCGCCTGTTGCGAGAGCTGGCCACACACGGCGAGGTCAAGGGCGACACCACCACGCTCGAGGATTTCAGCGTCATCGCCAAGCTGAAAGAACAGGACGAAGTGTAGGCGCAGGCTGTGTGGCGCGGGCGCTCCCGCCCGCCTATCGAGCGAAGCTCGGCCTTGTGCTCGTCCGGGATCAATCTCGATCACGCGCCGATACGATTGTCACCGCGATCGACCATGAATTTCGAATCGCGACGCAAAGCAACACGAGCATCCCAGCCGCTACTAGATTAAGGCCGGTGTCGGGTTTTGGCAGGAACAGCGTTCCACCTGCAACCACTAGGGCGTATGCCGCGAATGGAAAGACGACATAAGGAAACAGGTCGGACCTCGCTTCGTAAAAACCACTACCGGCCCGCCTGATGGCCAGGGATCCGGAATAGACCAGGCCAGCGATGCCTGGGAGACAGACGCAAATGGCCGCCGCAACCGACGTGTGGCTGGGAACGGTCAGAAGAGCGCTCATCACCAGCGCGCTAGTGAAATAGATCACGACGGGCGTCAGGTAGATCCTGATCTTGGGCGTGTCCTCGCGCCGTCCCCGCTCAGCAGCGAGAGCGATGACCACGAACAATAACCCAAGCAACGTCGCAGCTGCCGCAGAGACAATCACATAAAAATTCGCCCATGGCTCCAACCGCAGCTGTTGCGCTGGCATGGCGAGCAATTATAACTTCCGACTAAGAATCTGCGATGGCTCGCCGCTGGGAAATCTCACTTCGGCGGTTGCCCCACCCTCATCGCGCGTTCGTTGCCGCGATAGGCTGGGTGCCTTGATTACGAGAGCGAACTCGCCCTATCTCGGCCACAGCCAGCCGAACGTCCCTGCCGTCAACAGACCGTACACCAGCCCGTCGATCACTTCTTTTACTACGTTGCCCCAGGGCTCGCCCTTCCAGATCCCGTCGCTGATGTGGGCAAAGCTGTACGCCAGGAATGCCGCCGTCCCCGCCACGCGAAACACCATCAGATAATTCGATCCCGCCGCCATGGTGTGATACGTCAGATAGGCCACGAAGAAACTCAGGATTAGACAATACCCGAACCACAATCCCAGAAACTTCGGCATCACCGGCAGCCCCGACGGAAAAACCGTGATCAATCCCACCGGCCCCTGTTTGAATTTCTCCTGAATCTCCGGCGCCTTCATCGTCTGATGCGTGCAATAAGGAATCGAATACAGCCCCGGCGACAATCCGCGAAGCGCCTCTCGCGCTTTTTCTTCCTCAGGCAGCTTCTTGTAATCGCTGCGATGATACGGCAACACCATGTGCATGATCGAACTTGCGACAAACACAATCACCGCCGACAGAAAGATCGGCAGCCATAACGCCCCAAGAAATTCCATCCCCGCCTCCTGCGCGCGCTTCTTCATTGCGCGACGCTGAATTTTCCCGGCGAGACTACGCCGAGTTGCGGGATCGGTCAAGACCAGATGCTGTTTGTCGGGCGGGAGACGGCCGGATAAAAAACTGCGGCGCTGAATCGGGCTCAAGCCGTTTGCTCACCCGATCCGCGCCGGTGTTGCGAGGAAAATTACAGAATCAACTTACTGCACATGAATCGTCTTTGTCTGCGGATCCAATGTTCCGTGCACGCGCACTTTCTTGCCTTCAAACTTCTGCACTTGATCCTGGTGATCGATGTCGTAGGTCTGACCGCTCGCCGCATCCTGGAAGACGTACTTGTTGCCCTGTTTGGCGATCGTTCCAATAAACTCGGTTGCTCCCGCCGCGGAGGGATCATTCGATTGTGCACCTTGGCTTCCGCGGCCCTGGTCGGGCGTTTGTTGACCTTGCGTCTGGCTCGGGCTTTGCGACGATCTTGGCTGCTGCGGTTCTGGAGCCTGTGTGTCCGGCGGCTGCTGCTGTTGGTTCTGCTGCGCTTGCGATCCCGAAGGGCTTTGCGTTTCCTGCGCACTTAGCAGGTTGGCGCACCAAACCATGGCGATTATCGTCGCCAAAGTCGCAATAAGAGAAAACGAACGGACTCGCTTTGCCACAAGATCCTCCGAAGACGGGGCGCGTTTGTAACAACGGAGCAAGCCGCCTGCCAAAGAATCTCGTATCGGCTTGTGCCCAGCCGCGTGCTTATGGCAAAACTTTCAAGGTCAATGGTTTCAGTCGATTTTCCTTCGTGTTGTTCAGATCGCCTGCAGAATCTTTTGTTGCCGTATACAGCCGACCCGGTAGACGGGAACTCATCCGATGCCCGGGGCCAGAAGCGATCGGGCGTCCTATAGACAGAAAAATTTGCCCACCTCTCGTACTTATGCCACATGCCTATGCCACACGCTTATGCCATGCGGCGTTTTTGCCCTCTGATCTATCGCCCAGGCCGCAGATTCAGCTTCTGCACGCGCCAGTTCAATATCTCGGCCACGTAGAGTTCGTTTTGTGAGGGACATGCGATTTCGTGAATCCATCCGAATTGGTTCAGTTGTTTGCCGGACTCGCCGATCACACCCAGAACCTTCCCTTCGAGAGTCAGTTTATAAATTCGTCCCGGATACGAGTCGGAGGCGTAGAGCACCTGATTCGGCGGCGGCGTGATGCAGATCGCCCATGGCGCTCCCGGCGCAAAGGTCTGAGCGCCCGTGATCGGCAACTGCGGCTTATTGCCGATCGCCGGTCGCGCATTGGGATCGAACGCCACGTCGATCGTAATCTGCCGAAGAAATTTTCCTTCCGTATCAAAAACCTGAATGCGCCGGTTTCCTCGATCCGCCACATAAATGTGATCTTCGGCATCGACGGCGATGCTGTGCGGCGTGCTGAATTGTCCCGGCTGATCCCCCGGTTCACCCCAGGACTTGATCCAGTTCCCGCTTTTATCGACCTTCGCGACGCGGGAATTAATATAGCCATCGCTGATGTAGGTGTTGCCGGCACTATCCCACGCCATGTCGGTCACCTGCCGGAACATTCCATCTACGGGCGGCAGGGGCGGCTTTGGATGCGGCAGCGGCCCCGTCTTTTCATCCGACGCCTCCTGCTTGCGTCCAAAGACCATCACGACGCGCCCGTCGGGATTGAATTCAATGACCATGTCCGAGCCCTTATCGGCGACCCAAATGTTGTCCTCCCGATCGATCTTCACCGCATGCGCGTAGGACCACGCGTACAAATTGTGCCCGATTTCGCGCACGAACCGCCCATCGGGCGCGAACTCCAGCAGTTGCGCGGCTGCCGCTCCGTAGGCCGGGCCGGTTGTATTCCCGCGCGACAACACAAAGATGTGTCCCTTGGAATTGACCGCGACGCCCGGCACTTCGCCGAAGTAAAGGTCCGGCGGGAGCTTGAAAAAATTGGGGACGGAATCGAAATCAATCTTGGGCGGCACTGACAATTGCTGTGCCAGGAGGGAACTGGCGAATATGAGAAATAATCCGAGAACGGCCTGCCTGAGGACTATCTGCCTGAGCATGCGATATCTCATGAATCCTCCCTTTGTCCACCATGAGATCTCCACCCGTGAGACGTCCACCCATGCGTTGTGCATCCGTGAGAGCAGAGCGCATGCGTCATTTGATCCTTCGGGCGAGGCTCACGATGATCGCAAATAGAGCCAGCACCAACATCACCTTGATCAGCATCACCGTGTCGAGGTACATCTCATCGCCATCCTGCACGAGAATTAGAGCTATCGCATCCACCAAGAGGTCAACGCTTTCGATGCTGAATTTGCGTGCCTAAGGAAAAGGCCACAACCTGCGTCGTGGCCAGAAATCTTCCCGCGTAACTGAAATTCTAGTGCCTTCCTCCTCCCCCTCCTCCGTGGCCGCCATGTCCGCCGCCATGACCGCCCCGGCCATTGCGCCCGCGTCCACGACCGCGCCCGCCGCGGCCTCCTCCGCGTCCGCCGCGATCACCCCCACGGTCGCCGCCACCATGTGGCCGTCCGCCGCCCTGAAACGATGGATCACGATTGAAGTTGGGTTCACTCTCCGGTTCATCCGGAAAATCTCCGCCGCCCTCGATGACCAGCGTTCCCGCGGGCGCTGGTTCGCCGCTCTCCGCCTCAGGTGCGTGTGCGGCTGCTTCGCCGCCTCCGCCGCCCTGCATTTTTGCCCGCTGCTCTTTCAAAATGGCTTTGCGCGACAGCCGGATTCGGTTGCCCTCGACGGCGAGCACCTTCACCAGCACCTGATCGCCTTCTTTCAGCTCGTCGCGTACATCGGCAATGCGGTGCTCGGCCACCTCGCTGATGTGCAGCAGGCCTTCCGTCCCGGGAATAATCTCGACGAAAGCACCGAAATCCGCCAATCGCGTCACCTTCCCGAGATACGTCTTTCCAACTTCCGGCGTCGCTGTTATGTCGCCGATAATCTGCAGCGCCTTCTGCGCCGACGCCTGGTCGTTCGAGGCCACCTTGACCAAGCCGGAGTCTTCCACATCGATCTTCACTCCGGTCTGCTCCACGATCGAGCGGATCATCTTGCCGCCCGGCCCGATCAGATCGCGAATCTTGTCGACCGGAATCTGCACGGTGTAGAAGCGAGGAGCGTAGTCGGAAATCTTGGCGCGGCCGGTCGAGATCACTTCCTCCATCTTGCCGAGGATGTGCATCCTTCCCCGTTGCGCCTGCGCCAGCGCCTCGCGCATGATCTGTGCCGTGATGCCGGCCACTTTGATATCCATCTGCAACGCGGTGATGCCATCTTTCGTTCCAGCAACCTTGAAATCCATATCGCCGTAATGATCTTCGGCGCCCGCGATGTCCGTGAGGATGGCGTATTGATCACCCTCCTTCACCAATCCCATCGCCACGCCGGCCACAGGAGCCTTCAGCGGAACGCCCGCGTCCATCAGCGAAACCGACGCTCCGCAAACCGTCGCCATCGACGATGACCCATTCGATTCCAGAATGTCGGAGACCACGCGCATCGCATACGGCCACTTGTCTTCCGCCGGCAGTACCGCGGAGACGGCCCGTTCAGCGAGGGCTCCGTGGCCAATCTCACGGCGTCCGGCACCACGCAGAAATGCCACTTCTCCAACGGAGAACGGGGGAAAGTTATAGTGAAGGATGAAGCGCTTCTTGGCTTCTCCCTCGAACCCTTCCAGCCGCTGCATGTCATCGCTGGTGCCGAGCGTGGTCGTGACCAGGGCCTGCGTTTCGCCGCGCGTGAAGATCGCGCTGCCGTGCGTGCGAGGAAGCACTCCCGCCTCGATCCATATCTCGCGTATTTCATCGAACGCGCGCGCATCCGGACGCTGCCTCTCTTTAATGACCTGGTCGCGGAAAATGCGCTCGCGCAGCACCTCGTAATAGTGGTCGAGCTTCTTGGCGGCGTCTTCGTCACCCTCGGGCAACTCCGCTTCCAGTTTTTTCTTGATTTCCTTCACCAGGTTGTAGCTTTCAAGCTTCGGATGCTTCTTGGTGTCGAGCGCGTCGGCGAGCTCTCCACCGACCTTGACCATCAGACCATCGTAGTACGCCTGATCGAACACCGACGGCTCGACCACGCGCTTCGGCTTGCCAACTTTCGAGCGCAAATCATTGATCGCCGCGCAAATCTTCTTGATCTCGGTATGGCCGAATTCGATCGCATCGACCACCGTCTCTTCCTTCACTTCCTTTGCGCCCGACTCGATCATCACGATGCCGTCGGACGTACCGACCACCATGATGTTCAGCAGGCTCTCGCGCATTTCGTTGTAGGTGGGATTGACGATGAATTGTCCATCGATCAGTCCGACGCGCACTGCGCCGATCGGGCCGAGGAAGGGAATGTCGGAAACGTGCAGCGCGGCCGACGCGGCGTTAATGCCGCAGACATCGGGATCGTTTTCGCTGTCGGCAGAGAGGACAAATGCAATCACCTGAGTCTCGCACTTGAATCCTTCGGCGAACATAGGCCGGATCGGCCGGTCGATCTGGCGGCTGGTCAGCACTTCGCGCTCGCTCATGCGGCCTTCGCGCTTGATGAAGCCTCCGGGAAATCTTCCTCCGGCATAGGTGTATTCGCGATAGTCCACGGTGAGAGGGAAGAAATCGACACCCTCACGCGGTTCGGCATTGGCCACGGCGGTGGCCAGGACGACGTTTTCTCCCAGGCGCACCACGGCCGAGCCGTGGGCCTGCTTGGCGAGTTTTCCGGATTCAAAAGATAGTTCTTTGCCGCCGGTGAGCGTGACCGTAACTGTAGTTGCTTCTGGTTTCATAATTTTCCTTCGGAGGTATGAGCTTGTGAGCCGTAAGAAATGAGCAAAACTGATCTTGGGCGCAAAATAGGATGCCCCATGTCTCGCGGTTTTGCGAGACGTGGGAGCCCGACTCCAGACGTGCGGACACGACGGACCATGTGACGGAGTCGTTGAATTTCGCTGCGCTTGAAAAACGCACGGATGGAAAGTTCCTCAATGCTAAAGCCGTCTGCTAGGGAGACGGAGTTCGAGAAATATCCTGAGAAAGTTTCAAGGCTTCCGATGTTTCAAGGTCACTTTGAAACCTTGAAACTTTGCCACTCTGAAACCTTAGTTTTCCAGGCAAGTGCCTACTTGCGGATGCCGAGCTTGGCGATCACACCCTTATATCGCTCGGAATCGTATTTCTTGAGGTAGTCGAGCAAGCGCCGGCGCTTGCTGACCAGCATGAGAAGTCCGCGGCGCGAGCCGTGGTCTTTCTGGTGCGTCTTGAAGTGCTCCGTCAACTGGCCAATGCGCTCGCTCAACAACGCGATCTGCACCTCGGGACTGCCGGTGTCGGTCGCGTGCGTGCGATTGCGGTCAATAACGGACTTTTTCTGCTCTCTGGCTAGCACGTAAGCTCGTGTGCTCCTGTTCTTAATCGTTTGTCTTTGTGACAGTTACAGAATATCACGGGGAACGAAGCAGCGTAAAGATGGCGTGTCACCGCGCCCGATATTTCCGCAGTATTTCGTACAGCACCACTCCCCCAGCCGTCGCCACATTCAGCGACTTTTTCCGCCCCAGCATCGGGATGCGAACGTGCGCATCCGCCATCGCCATCAGTTCCGGACGCAACCCGTCCACCTCGTGTCCAAACATCACGCAAACCGGAAACTTTGGCGGCCATTCATACAAGTCGATCGCATCCAGCCTGGTCTCGATGGCCGCTATTTCAAATCCTCCGCGACGCAAGCCCTCCACCACCCGGACCGCGTCCCAATCGTGCTCCCATGGCACGGTCTCTTCGGCGCCCAGCGCCGTCTTCGCAATCGCTTTCTTAATCCGCAACCCCAGGTGGGGATGCGCCGTAATCCCGCACAGGCACAACTTCTCCAGACCCACGCCATCTGCGGCGCGAAAGAACGCACCCACGTTGTACATGCTCCGAACGTTATCGAGCAGAGCGACGACGGGAAGGTGGAAGGCCTTCACAAGATTTCATGGTGGAACGCGTTCAGTATCCCAGCGAAGTCCGCTACTTGAGCGTAAAGTTCACCTGCACCTGCGTCTCGACATAAACGGGTTTGCCGTTTAGAAGATAGGGACGGTACTTCCACTGTCTGACCGCTTCGATCGCCGCCGGCGCGAGCATGGGATGTCCGCTGACCAGCTGGATGTTGACCGGATTACCTTGTTCATCGATACCTATCTGAAGCACGACGGTTCCCTGAATCAGTGCCTGCAGCGCAAGCGCCGGGTAGGTCGCATGCACTTTGCTTATCAGCAAGCCCTCCGCCACTGCGGAGGAAATGCGGACGTGACGCGGAACGTCGTCGGGTCCCGGCTGCGCGGGTGTTTCGCCTTCCGGCTGATCGCCGGCTACGCCCGTGGCGGATGGAGGTGTGTCGCTTAGAACGAAGTTCACCTGAACCTGTGTCTCCACCTCGAGCGGCTCACCATTCAAAAGGTACGGCCGATACTTCCACTGTTTCACTGCTTCGATTGCTGCGGGGGCGAGCATGGGATGCCCACTGACCAGTTGTAAATCTTGTACATCACCCACTTTGCTGATGTGCACTTTGAGGATCACCGTGCCTTGAATACGAGCCGCCCGGGCGAGCGGAGGATAGATTGGATCAACTTTCGATTCGAGCAGGCCGCTGGCGACGCCAGAGGAAACGCGAATACGCTGCGGCGGAACCACCTGCGCCACACAGATCGAAATCCCGGCGATTCCCAAAACCAGCCAGAGCATGAGGCGACGAATCATCTGCGGCCTCCTTTATCGCAAGGCTATAAGGCGTCTGTTGCGAGCTCATAACGCGCCAGTCCGGCTGATTTTATACCCGCCCGGAGGGTATGACGAGTTTTGCCGGAGGCGACCGAGGCACTGCATTCGCCGCTCAGGATGTCGTAATCTATTAAGCAAAGTGAGGAGGATGGGTGCGCTGTCCGAGATGCGGCAATGAAAATCCGGAGACGAACCGCTTCTGCGGAATGTGCGGTGCGACCATGCTTCAATCCGCGCCTGCTCCGCCGTCGATCCCTCGACCTGTTTCCCCGCAACCACCGGCGGCTTCGCGTCCATCATCGCTGCCCGCCAAGGCAATCGCTCCTGTGTCTGAAGCGCCGACGGCCGCCATGCCGGCTGCAGCGTCCAGGAACGAAGCGGCCAAGAGCGACGCAACCAAGAGTGAGCCGCCGGTCGTCAGTGGGCCCTCATTTCTGGGATTGAACGAACCGCTGCCGAAAGCGTCTCGGGGTGACAATCCCTTAAGCATCAATCCAAGTGCTGCGCCCCGCTCACGCAATCTCGATTACTTGCTCGAAGATGACGAACCAACGAAGGGAAGCGGAGGAAAAATCATCCTGATTCTGGTCGCGCTGGTGCTGGCCGCGGGTCTCGGATATTTACGCTGGAGAAATCAAGGATTCGGATGGCTGGGTTCGGGCGGCACAAAACCTTCCATCGCGGCACCGGCGCCGGAGAGCGGCGATTCGAGTACGCAGCCGGCAACGAATTCACCATCACCCAACACAACTACGCCAACTCCGGGTTCGCCCACTCCATCTGCTGCGACGACGCCGGGTTCGCCGCAACCGAATGCTTCCTCGTCTGCGGCGTCAAGCCCGACTCCAGGATCCTCCGCTACAAGTCCGGGATCTTCGAATCCAGCGGCGACTAATCCGGCGAGCGCTCCCGCAGCTCCACCGGCTTCGACGCCTTCGGGAAGCTCACCCGCGACCTCAGCGGAGAATCACAGCGGCAATGCCGTGGACAATCCGCCAGCTTCGACAGCGACAAACCCGCCCGCGCAGCCAGCAGCTACCCAACCTTCCCAGGTCCATTCACCTGCTCCCGAATCCGGGAGCAGCGTGGCGAGCAGCGACACAAGCGACAACGCTTCGGATTCTGACGAAGCAAGCGCAAATCCGGCGGAAAAGCCGAAGCCTTCGCCCGACATCAAACCAGCCAAGCCGGCCGACGTCGTGACTGAGGCCCAAAAGTATCTTTACGGCCGAGGCGTAGCGCAAAATTGCGATCGCGGACTGAAGCTGCTGAAGCCGGCCGCCGATCGCTCCAATCCGAAAGCCATGGCGGAAATGGGAGCACTCTATTCCGCCGGCCTTTGCACGCCGCGCGATTTGCCGACCGCGTATCGCTGGTTTGCCATGGCGCTGCGCAAGGATCCCAGCAATCAGTCGGTGGCCACGGACCTGCAGAAGCTCTGGGGCGAGATGACGCAGCCGGAGCGGCAACTGGCCATTCGGCTCAGCCAGTGAGTTTCGCGCAAATTTCGCAGCGGTGCAGTTTGAGAAGGAAGCGAGCTCAACGCACGATCGTTCTGGCGCAAAAGTGCCAGTTCACGCGGCTCGCGCAGACGCCTCGCGGCGCGAAGTCGCGCTTGCTCCGGATGGCCAACTAACTGTACGACCGCTCTATTCTTCCGATTCGATGACGAATGCGCGCGAGGCGAAGTATTGGATCGAGAAACTGGGGT
>JASHOT010000146.1 GCA_030040965.1 Candidatus Sulfotelmatobacter sp.
TTTCCCCGCAAAAGTAGTTAAAATAACTACATTAGAGGTGGGATGTGGACAAGGCCATTTCAGCATCCGAAGCCAACCGCAAATTTTCCGAAGTCCTGCGCGGCGTGCGGGAGGGGAAGTCGTACGTGGTTACCAGCCACGGGCGGCCTGTTGCGCGCATCGAGCCGGTCGAGGCTCAACGACGCCGCAAGGCCAAAGCCGCGTTGCTGGCCCGCATCGCGAAACAACCCGTTCAGAACATCGGTCCCTGGACGCGCGAAGAACTCTACGACGACTAGTTCCCACACATGCGAGTCGCGCTCGATACCAATATTCTAGTTTACGTGGAAGGAATCAATGGTTTCGAGCCGAAAGAAACCGCCGCGGGACTGATCCGAAAGCTGCCAGGGTCAGATACCTTTATTCCTGTGCAAGTGCTTGGCGAGCTTTTTCTTGTTCTGCTGCGCAAAGCCGGATGGTCGCCTGCTCAGGCGCGGACTGCTGTCCTCAGCTGGCACGATACTTTTCCCGTCATCGAAACGTCTTCCACGATTCTGCTCGCCGGCATCGAGCTCTCCGTCGCCCATAAACTCCGCATCTGGGACGCCGTAATCCTCGCTGCCGCCGCTGAGGCCGAGTGCCGGTTGCTTCTCTCCGAGGATCTGCAGGATGGATTCGCATGGCGCGGCGTGACGGTGGTGAATCCGTTTGCGAGAAAGAAAAACGAAGTGTTGAAGAGTCTGTTGGACGAGTGAGAATTTACTGCCGCAGCGTCAGCGCGCTCAGCACCGACTGCTGCTTTGCGATCAACTGCTCGACACCCTTACGTGCCAGAGCGAGCATCTTGCTGAGCTGCGCGTCGTCGAACACCTGATGCTCCGCCGTGGCCTGCACTTCCACCAGCTTGTGGCCGGCGGTCATGACGAAGTTCATGTCGACGTCGGCGCGCGAGTCTTCTTCGTAGCAGAGATCGAGCAGAATTTCTCCCTCGACGATTCCCACGCTGATGGCTGCGACGAAATCTTTCAGCGGAACGGAAGTAAGCGTTCCGGCTTCCACGAGTTTTTCGAGCGCCAGCCCGAGGGCGACGAAGGCTCCGGTGATCGACGCCGTGCGCGTGCCGCCATCGGCCTGAATCACGTCGCAATCGATCCAGATGGTGCGCTCGCCGAGGCGCACGAGGTCGGTAACGGCACGCAATGAGCGTCCGATGAGGCGCTGAATCTCGTGCGTTCGACCGCTGGGTCGGCCTTTGGCGACTTCGCGCGGCGTGCGCGTCAGCGTGGCGCGGGGCAGCATGGAGTATTCGCTAGAAATCCATCCCTTGCCCGAGTTGCGCAGGAATGACGGCACGGTTTCTTCAATGGAAGCGGTGCAAATGACGCGCGTGTTGCCCACTTCGATCAGCACCGAGCCTTCGGCCGTGGAAATGAATTCGGGCGTGATCGCGATGGGACGGAGTTGATCAGGGGAACGATTATCGGAGCGATAGAACATGCGGAAGATTGTAAACGATTGAAGAGGAAGGAAATGGAGTTGTTGACCAACAGATATATCTATAGATATACATAAAGCATGATCGACAGTTATACTGACCAGATCTTGCTGCAAGAACTTGAGAGCCGCTCTGCGGCGCGAGTTCCTCAACTTGCAGGTCGTGCGGTTGTCACTGTCGCAACGAGTCTGAGAAACGACTCAGAAGGAGTTTCGAATATGTACGGAAGGTGTGGAAGTTGGTGGCGTGGCGGATTCGGGTCGCAGTTCATGGGAGGCGGTTTTCCCTGGGGCGGCCGCGGCGGCCGCTGGGGAAGATTTTTCGGTCCGGGCGAGATTCGCCTGGCGCTGCTTTCGATGTTGGAAAGCGGTCCGAAGCACGGTTACGAGTTGATGAAAGAGCTCGAGTCAAAGTCTGGCGGGATGTACAAGGCCAGCGCGGGGGCGATTTATCCGGCGCTGCAGCAACTCGAAGATGAGGGCATGGTGACCTCCGACCAGCTTGCAGGCAAGCGGACATACGCGCTTACCGAGGCAGGCAAGGCCGAACTGCAGCGGGAGGCGGAGACCGTGAAGCAAATCTGGCAGCGCGCGGAGCAGGCCGGAGACTGGGCGCCGTGGATGGGAATGGAGGGCGCCGAAGTGATGCGTCCGGCAGCGGGGGTGATGAAGGCGGCGCTGCGCGCGGCGACTCGCGGATCGCATGATGCAGCGCGGATCGAGAAAATTCGCGAGATTCTCGAGCGCACGAAACGCGAGATCGAGTCGCTGGAAAAACAGTCCTAAGCACGCAACCATCGTCAGCAAGAGTCCACGGACGGAAATCCGTGGGCTTTTGTTTTGGCCGCGGCCGATTCGACAATGTTCAAGTCCGGATACTCCGCTTCACGCAAGCGACCACTCGAAAAGCGAAACTTCGGTACCGTTGTTCCCCGCATTTTTCCACGCGAAACTTGGAGTTCCTCACAATGCCGATCGTAAAGCTGGGAGTGCGATAAGAGACGCTCGATGAAGGTTTTGAAACAACCTGGGTTACGGGCTGTTGTGCTCGCGCTGGGTGTGCTGCTGGCGATGACTGTCTCCGCCATGACCTGTGCCGCCCAGGACGACGAAGACGTCACTTCCGCGGCGGACGGGGCGGACTCTCCCGCGAGCTTGTTCCTGCGGCTGGAAAGGCAGGGAAATGTCTACGCGAACCTGGAGTTGCCGGAGGGTTCGACTGTCTCGGACACACTGACGGCGGCGCTAGTCCAGACCCTGTATTGCGCTCCGGGAAAGTTTCGCGGAAACGACTCCGCAGATGGCTTGCGCTCGATCGCGAAGAACTGGAGCGCCGCGCAGAGGGAGAATTATCAAAAGAGCCTGGCCAAATATGAGCAGCGGCATGTTGCGGGCACGTGCTATTCGGCCATGGCGCGACGCGATGGAGTCGTGCAGGCCGACATTGAATATTCTCAGCTCGTGAAGGAGTTGAAGCGCGCCGGAGCGGATCGATTCATCCTTTCGCTGGACGTGCCGCAGGCGCCTTTTCGCGACTATTCACGAACCTACCTGACGCAGGACATAACGCCGGGAATGCCGTTCCTGACCTATGAGATCCCACTTGAGTCGAATGCGAGCGCGGCCGCCATTCACATTGCGTTTGGTTTGCGCCACAGCGACGTCAATCGCGGCTTCGCCATTCTGGCCGGATTCATCCTGCTGCCGGTTTTTGTGACGCTCTGGATGCGGCGATCCGCGCTGGCCTCGGCGAAGATCGATGCAGCCGCGGCCTGGTTTGGTTTCTTCCGCACGCTGAACTGGATTCTGACCGGAACGATGTTGCTCTGGGTCACGTCAAGTCTGGGCGCGCGCGCCATTCTGCGTGAATGGATCGCCGATCATGGGTATTCATCCTGGGCCGCAGCCGGACTCGATGCGTTGATTGCGCTGGGCCCGGTATTCCTCACTTATTTCTTGTGCATCGCGCTCTCCTATCCTCTGCACACCGAATTGCGTGGCAGCCAATACACGCGTCGCGAATTTCTGGTGTCGCACGGAGTCATGACTTTTGCAAAGGCGCTGCCCTGGATGCTCGCCCTCGCCTTGCTCGAAATGACGCGGGAACAATTGGAGCGCTCGGTCGTGTTGCTGGGCGTGAATCTTGTGCTGATGCAGTTGCTGCAGATCGTGAAGCTGCGCGTGCTGAAGTCGGCTCCGCAGCCGGTGACCACCGGCGAACTGCGCGAAAAGATTCTGGCGCTCGCCGCCCGGCTGCAGGTGCAGGTCAAGCAAATCCTGGTGCTGCCGGCAGGGAAGGGGCAGGTGGCCAACGCTTACGCGGCGAAGGGCAAGGCGGTGATGTTCACCGACTACCTGCTGCTGCATCTTACCAAGCCTGAAGTGGAGGGCATTGCGGCGCACGAGCTGGCACATTTGAAATACAAACATCCGACCAAACGCGGCATTGCATTTCTTGTGGTGATCTTTTCACCCGCCATTTTTTCCTGGCTGCGGCAGATCTTTTTCGGACTGCTCGTGCCCTTCGGATTTCTCTCGGGCGAGAACGCTACATTCACGCACTGGCTGTGGTCGGCGATGACGGTGTTTGATCACTGGTCGCAGCGCGACTTCGTTCTCGTCATGCTGGGCATGACCGGATTTTATTTTCTGGCGCGCCACCACGAGAATGTGGCCGATGAGACCGCGGTGCGGCTTACGGGCAATGCCGAGGCACAGATCACAGGACTGCTGAAGGTGAATCGGCTGAACTTTGTTCCGATTCAGTGGGGCAAAGTGACGGAAAGCTGGGTAACCCATCCTTCGACAATGCGGCGCGTCGAGCGAATGGCTGCCGTGGGAGGCTTGCCGCCGGAACGGCTGGAGCAGATTCTGGCGCAATATAAATCTGAGTCGCTTCAGGGCTCTGCGGCACTGCCACCGGTCGCGGTCGAGGATCGCTATCCCGCGCCGGATGCGGGCGACGCGGAGACTGTGAAAGCCGCGGTCAACCGCCGCGTTCTGATCCTGCTCAAGGTATGGGCTCTGCGCCTCACGATGGTATTAGTTCCCACGCTGGTCGCGGTGCTGGCTCGGCATTTTCACATCATGTATGTCGCGGGGCTCGCTCTTTATCTAGCTGGATTCGTCCTCGCTGTTGCGCTGGTTGTCGTGATGGGTTTTTGGTTCACTGCACTCGGCAACGGACGCGAAAGGCAGCGTCTAACGCAGCGCTTTGAACGCGAACTTCTGCCGGTGGGCCGTCCCGAAGACGCTTTTGTCGGCATCGCCCCGACACCGGTTCCCAGACTTTTTGGCGCAAGTTATCACTGGGACAGCGGTTTTTTCGTTTTCTCCCGCGATCGCCTGCAGTTCGTTGGAGAGAGGGCAAAATTTTCTCTGGCCGCGGCGGATATCGATTCGGTCGTGATCGGTCCAGGCGGGCCGAGCTGGTACAAATTCCAGCGCGTCTATTTACGGTGGAAAGACGCAAGCACGGGACGAAGCGGCATCTTCAATCTCTATCCGCTCAATCCGGGATCCATCTGGCATTCTCGCGCTCGCGTGCGAGCGCTTTACGAAAGCCTGCAATCGTGGCACACGAATTCAAGTTCCTATCCCGAGACTCGGCCGGAACTCTTCGCGCTGACGGGACCGAGTATCGGAGAAGTGCAGTGCGTGTCTCCGGCGTTGATCGGGAAACTGCGGCCAAATTTGAAGGAGGTGGTTTCCGCCTTCCCGCTTCTGCTGGCCGCCGTATTCTTGTTCCGGGCTCAGTTCGGCTATTTGCTGTATACGATGTTCGGCGTGCGCCTGTTTCAGGTGATCCCCTACTGGCGCTATCGCGACCGTCCGCCGCTGGCTCCACATCCCGCCGAGGCTGTGAAAGCGCGTGGGGCAAGCATCTAGACGCAGTCCGAAAGATCAGAAGATCAAAAGAATCGGAAGATCGACGCCCCACAAGTGTCTCTACTCTCCGCCCTGGAGTTGCGTCGCCAGCTGATTCATGGCCGTGACATCGTAGAAAGAAGACAGGTCAGCGTGGCCGGCGAGCGTCTCGCGTTCCTTGCCGTCCACAAGGATTTTCACTTTCACGACCCCTGGTGTGTTCGCGGATACGGTATGAATCAACGACGCGACCGTAAGCTCTTCCACCAATACGCCGGAGCGGTGCTCGTCGGCGAATGCGGAGTTGAGATCGATCACGGCAACGCCGGGATCAACCAGAAAAACGCTGCGCACTTCGGCTCCCGTTCCCAGAACATGCGGTGAATTTTTATCGAGATAAATCGAGAGCAGGGCGCGCAGCAATTCTTCAGCGCGCTGTTGACGGCCGCTCGGCATGGGAATCTGTGCCGAAGTCGCGCGCAGACTGCCGTCGTCATCGTAGGCGACGTACAACGTGACTTGCTCTGTGGGACCGGCGACGGGAGGCGCGAGAGGCCGCGTGTCGGTTGTGGCCTGGGGCTTTGACACGACGGTCTTGCGCACGTGCCAGGCATAGATGCTTAAGCCGAGAGCGGCGGCCAGCAACACGCTCGTGGCGATGACAAGATGCCGAGGGATCATCGACTGTACCTTTCCCGCAGCGTGTCTGGGCGGCGTCTCGTTATGCTGAGTGTCGTTCTCGTTGCTTCGAACATCATGGCGCAGCTCCCAACTGGTCGCGAGTGGCGGCGATCGCAGTGGCGACGGCACTGGTAATCAATTGCTGATAGTCAGGTGCGATGAGCTGCGACACGTCTGATCCCTGGGGTGCGATTTCCACGGCAATCGCAGGACCGATCACGTTGTTGAGCGGGCGCAGGGGCGCAGCCAGAGCGCGCACGGGAATCTGGCGCTTCTGCAGTTCGCCGGCCACCGCCGAGGCGGCGGTCTGGCTCAAGGGACGCGAGGTGCGTTGAGCGGTGGTCCAGGAGAGAAACGGGCCGCGATCGTCTTCTCCATAGGGCAGCAGTGCGCTGTAAACGCGCACGCCGTGGCCGCTGGAGGCGGCGTGCAGGGCAATGTAAATGGCCGCGTGGTCGGCATTGGCGAAGATGGCACGCTGATCGAGCGAAACGTTGGCGTCGGAGTCGCGCAGCACCAGCGTTGTAATGCCGCGGCTTTCCAGTTCCTGACGCAGGCTGCGGGCCAGCGCCACGGTGACATCTTTTTCGAGCAAAGTGGCGCTCAGCGTTTCGCCGTGATCGTCTCCGCCATGGCTCGCATCCACCACTGCAAAGTACCTGCGGGCAGCGGGAACTGGAGGCGCAGGTGCGGGTGCAGGCGTGGCGGGTGGCGCGGTGGTTGCCGTATTTGAGGCCACTGATGCTGGTGGAGTATTAGGCTCGTTGGCTGCGGACACGACCGCGACCGGGGCAATCGTGATCGTCTTGCCGTTGTTGCTGAAGCTTGCCAGCACTGCAACGCTCGTGTTCACGGTAATGATCGCGGCACCATTGTTTTCGCTGTAGTTCGCCGAAGAAATGGTTTTGTTTCCGAATGTCAGCATGGGCGAAGCGGGCGCGACCAGCGGCTCGCGAGTGAAGGTCATGCGCAGCGAGCCGGTTTCCGTCGCAATGGTGGGATTCACCGGCGCGGAGAAATTGAATACCAGCCGGGGAGGGTTCTGTGCCGCCAGCGACGCCGTGAAATGCGTTCCTACGCTGCCAATGAAAAGACGTGCCGATGCCTCATGCAGCGTGACCGGCCCTCCGAGAAAGCGCGGCAGCAGCGAGCCGAGCGCGGCCACAGGTACCAGACCGCGATCGTTGTGCAAAAGGAATTTCTCGCCCAGATCGGCATCCCGCCCTAGCACCCGTGCGCGACTCTTGCCCGCCTGAAAGTTGCCCTCGATGTTGTTGTAGCGCAGGCGCCAACGACCGCCGCTTTCAATTCTTGCGCTCACCGTGCCCAAGGGCTCGAGCACCTCGAGCAATCCCACGTAATCGCGGCCATCGTGTTGCACGATGGCAACTGAATAGTTGGCTGCGACCGAGTAGACGGCGAGATGTTTTTCCGCGGGCGCGCCAGAAAGAAAAATCGTGGAAAAAATCGCGCAGGCGAGCATGACCGCGGGCCCGGCGATAAGCCGCGGTTCAGTCCAGCGCATAGGCCGTCAACCCGCTGAGCAGCTTGGGATAGAAATCGGTCGACTTCTGCGGCATTACTTCGCCGGCAAAGGCCACGTCACGCACCTGCCCCACTGGACACGGATTCATCAGGAACGCAATCTGCGCTTTTCCTTTGCGAACCTGATCCAAGGCCTCGGAAGCGTCGCGCAGGTAAGAAAGATTTTGCTGGTTGCGGATCGATTCTTCGGAAAGCTTCAAGACTCCTTCCAGCAAACATTTATGCAACTGCACCACGTCGAGTGAACGCTGCCGCGGCGAAAGTCCGTCGAGAATCCTAGCGACAGCTTCTTTGGGCGAATGCAGGACAAATGCCCGATTTGCCATCACCGCCAACAGAGCCGTTCCGGCACGACCGCGCTCGCGCAGTAAAGTTGTCGCGCGCGCACCATCGAGCTCGGGATCAATCTCTTCCACGGCAAAATAATTGCGGCTGGCATTGTGAAATTCATCCACCGAAAATCCGCTCAACGAGTGTACGACGCGATGCGTGGGCAAAATCACCAGCGCCGGATCGTTCATATTCACGAAGGTCATCATCACGAATTCGTGCGGCGCGTCAGTTCCAGCACCACTCTTCGCACGGCACTCATTGCGAAAATTAAGAGCGGTTTCGTAGCGATGATGCCCATCGGCGATCACCAGGTTCTTATCGCGCATCTTTTGCTGAATGGACGCAACGACGGCCGCATCGGAAATCGGCAAGACATTGTGGCCGACGCCGTATTCGTCCGTTACTCTGAAAGGCGAGTACGCTTTCACCCGGTCCAGTGACCGCTCGACCTCGAAATCCGGGTCTTCGTACAACAAAAACAGCTGCTCGTAATGAATTCGTGTTGCCCGGAGCAACTCCAAGCGGTCGGCTTTAGGTTTCGAAAGAGTCTGCTCGTGCCGAAATACCACGCCCTCGGAGTAGTCTTCGATCCGCCCGAGCGCGATGAATCCCCGCCGTTCCTGGGTCTCTCCCGAGGGCGCCACGAAACTTTGCGAGTAGGCGTAAATGGAGGGCTCGGCATCCTGCTTCAGAATGCCTTGCCGGCGCCAATCCGCCGAAAAGTCCGCAGCACGCGTATATACGTTGCGGGCGGTATTGTCTTCGGATTCCTTTCGTCCCAGGATAATTCTGACCAGATTGTACGGACTGGCATCGTAGTAGCCCTCCTGCATGGCCAGAGTGATCTTGTCATAAGGCTGGGTAACCACTTGCTTTAGGTCTACCCGCTCGGGGTTGTAGCGCAGAGCGCGAAATGGACGTAGGTCTGCCATAGGAAACCTTTGATTGTAACAAGATAGCCGCGATCGGCGAGACCGCCCGCCACGCGCGCTATTCGCCCGCAGCGCAGAAAGGGACCAGCTTTGGAACGTTGTCAGCGAATTTTGACAAAATCCCTTTCACCGCATGGGGAAAGCTGTGCTAACATCCGCGGCATAGAGGTATTTATGGCCCGCCTGATGTTTGGTGATGGGCGCCGGTCATCTCGCGCTGGGGTTCGAGTTTCGCGGAAAGCGCCGGTAAGTGTGCCCGGAAAGGCTTCCATCGTCGCTTGGGAATTCTTTCGCGGCGCGGCTTTTTTCTGCTTCCTGCTGATTGCAGGTTTTTGCGCAGTATCCGCCCTTCTCAGTTTTGCAGATCTTCCGGCTGTCGCGCAGACCAGCGTTGACGATGTTCATATCACGCCGCGCACTGCCGACAAGACTCCTGATCCAACCGCCGATACAGCCAAACCGAATCTTGTTGCAAGTTCCGGATTGCGTGCTCATGTCCGGCCACTGAAAGTGGATGTCGACCTGGTGTTGGTACCGGTCACGATCACCGATCCCATGAATCGGCTGGTGACCGGGCTTGAAAAAGAAAACTTTCAACTCTTCGAGGGGAATACGGCGCAGGACATACGTACATTCTCTTCCGAAGATGCCCCCGTTTCGTTGGGCGTAATCTTCGACTCCAGCGGCAGCATGAGCAGCAAGATGGACCGCGCCAAGGATGCGGTGATGGAGTTTTTCAAGACGGCGAATCCGCAAGACGAGTTTTTCATGATCACTTTCTCCGACGAACCGGAGGAAGTGACGGACTTCACAAACTCAGTCGACGACATCCAGAACAAGCTGGTTTTTGCCGTACCGCGGCGGCGAACCGCGCTGCTCGACGCCATCTACATGGGCGTGACCAAGATGCGGCAGGCGAAGTATCCCAAGAAGGCACTGCTCATTATTTCTGACGGCGGTGATAATCACAGCCGCTATACGGAGAATGAAATCAAATCCGTGGTCAAAGAAGCCGATGTGATGATCTACGCGATCGGCATCTACGACCGCTTCTTCGCCACTACCGAGGAACGGCTGGGGCCAGAGCTCCTGAGCGAGATTACCGAACTCACCGGTGGCCGCGCCTTTACCATCGATAATCCGAACGACCTGGGCGACGTCGCCACCAAAATCGGCGTGGAGCTGCGCAACCAATATGTTCTGGGGTATCGTCCCAACAAAATCGTGCACGACGGCAAATGGCGTAAGATAAAAGTGAAACTTTTACCGCCGAAGGGACTGCCTCCTCTACGGGTGTATGCCAGGACCGGATACTACGCGCCAGCCGAATAAGAGTCTCAAGGTTCTTCCGCTTCTTACTCTGGTCCTCTTGTGCCTCGGCTACGCGGCAGCGTCGGTCCTCCGGCAGCCTGTACAGCAGGCACAACAAAGCTCGGCACAGCAAAGCTCGGCGAATTCTCCGCAGGATCCCTCCCAGCCCAAAGCCCAGGAGCCTGCGCCCGCGCAAAGCGAAGGCAATCAGAACAGCCAGGACCGGAAACTCGAAGATCAGGGCGTTTTCGTTTTCAAGCAGGATGTCGATGAAGTTTTACTGCACGCATCCGTCATCGACGATCACCAGCACATCGTTACCAATCTCGACCGCAGCGCGTTCACGGTTTTTGAAGACAACAAACAGCAGTCGATCATCTCGTTTCATCACGTGGATGTTCCGGTCGCCATGGGGATTCTCATCGACAACTCCGGCTCGATGCGCGAGAAGCGAAGCAAGGTCAACCAGGCGGCGTTGAACCTGGTGCGCTCGAGCAATCCGAAAGATGAAGTTTTCATCGTCAACTTCAACGACGAGTACTATCTCGACCAGGACTTCACCAACGATCTTTTGAAGCTGAAGGACGCGCTGGAAAAAATCGCCATGGGTGGTGGAACCGCCTTATACGACGCCATCGTCGCCTCCGCCGATCACCTGAGGCATAACGCGCGCCTGGAAAAAAAGATTCTTTTCGTCGTGACCGACGGCGAAGATAACGCGAGCAACGAAAATCTCGAGCAGGCGGTGAAGCATCTGCAGGAGGAAAACGGCCCATCCGTTTATGCGATCGGAATTCTTGGCGAGGAAGAGCACCCCAAGAAAGCACGGCGGGCGCTGGAGATTATTGCGCAGCGTACGGGGGGCGTTGCATTCTTTCCTAAAACGCTCGACGAGGTCGATGAAATCAGTAAAACCATTGCCAACGACATCCGCAACCAGTATGCGATCGGCTACAAACCCACCAATCCCAAGTCTGCGGGAGGCTTCCGCCAGATTCGGGTGGAAGTCAAGGGCAAGGGGAAAAATAAAATGAGCGTCCGCACCAAGAGCGGATACTACGCCGGTCCTGCCTCCGCCTCAAAAGGCGGCTACTAACCGCCCGGGAAAGTCCACGGCCGGATAGTCCGCTAAAAATGAACATCCCTGCATGAAGCGCCGAATGAAGCGCTCGGCCGGCATGAGACCAAAGACTGCGTACGAAGGACCATAAGTGGAAAACCCTTTCCGGTTTTTGTGACGAAAAATCTTTTCCCCGTGGCAAAGCTACAGAATGGTTGTACAATCTGCCCGATTCTGACCCCGAAGGCCACTTCCTCTGTAAGTCGATTGAACCCAAGAACGAAAATCCGAAGACCGAAGGAGAATTCATGCTGAGAAGATTCAGTATTTCTGTGCTTGCGATCGTCGCCGTCATGTCGATCGCAGCTAGCATTGCCCATGCCCAGTCACCCACCCTCACGCGTCACGTTCGAGAAGAGGTAGCAAGCGGGCGGGCGGCGTTAGTTGGCCACCTGCCGGCAACCCAGACCCTGCGTTTCGACATGGTTCTGCCGCTCCGCGACCGCGCCGGACTGCAAAATTTCCTGCAAGAACTCCAGGACCGCACGAGCCCCTTCTATCACCAGTTCCTCACCCCGCAGGAGTTTACCGCCCGCTTCGGCCCGAGCCAGGAAGACTGGGACACCCTCGTCGCCTACGCCAAATCCAGCGGCTTTGAAGTCGTCGGAGGAAACCGCGACGGCAGAGACCTGTGGCTCACCGGTACGGTTGCCAACATCGAGAAAGCCTTCCACGTCAACATCAACAATTATCAGGATCCCACTGACGGACGCATCTTCTTTGCGATCGACCGCGAACCTACCGTGGACCTTTCCATACAGATCTGGCACATCTCGGGTCTGGATAACGACTCCAGGCCGCATCCGCTGTATGTCAAGAAGAGCGACTACGCCAAGGCCCGAGGGATCGATCCCGATAAGGTCGTGTCTCACGCCACTACCGGCTCCGGCCCGTCGGCTTCCTTCTTAGGCAGCGACATGCGTGCCGCCTACTACGGCGGTACCGCGCTCACCGGTTCGGGACAGAACCTGGCCCTGTTCGAATTCGCGGGCACCGATTTGTCCGATCTCTCCACGTATTACAAAAATGTGGGGCAAACGGAACCTTTCACCCCCACGCTGATTTCCACCGGCGGTTACGGCACCAGTTGCGTCGACAGCGGCAGCAGCGCTTGTGATGACACCGAGCAGACCATCGACATGACCCAGTTCATGGGCATGGCCCCCGGCGCGACCATGCTGTACATGTACGTGTGCGGCGATGTTCTGGCCAGCGGGTCGGGCAATATCAGCGACACGGCCTGCATCAGCGCGATGGTTTCGACCACCGACGCTCCCTTGTCCAAGCAGATCAGCTGCTCCTGGGGCTGGACGCCGTCAGACGCCAGCACTCTGGACCCATACTTTGAGCAGATGGCCTCGCAAGGTCAGAATTTCTTTTCGGCGTCGGGAGATGACCAGGCGTGGTCTTCGTCGAATGAGGCCTGGCCGGCGGACGATGCCAATATCGTATCGGTCGGCGGCACGGACCTGACCACTTCCAGCGCGGGTGGCCCATGGGCTTCGGAAACGGCATGGGTAGACAGTGGTGGCGGCGTTTCTCCTGACGACATCGCCATCCCCTCGTGGCAAACGCCTGTCGATACCTGCTCCGGTTGTTCCAAGACCCTGCGGAACGGTCCGGACGTTTCCGGCAACGCGAACTTCACTTACTACGTTTGCGCCGACCAAACCACCTGCACAGCCAACGAATACGGCGGTACCAGCTTTGCAACTCCAATGTGGGCGGGCTACCTGGCTCTGGCCAATCAGCAGGCTGCCGCCAACGGCAACACCATCGGCTACATCAATCCGAACATTTACCCGGCTGCTGAAGGATCGAGCTACAGCACGTACTTCCACGACATCACCAGTGGAAGCTGCGGCTCGCACTCGTCAGGCACGGGCTACGATCTGTGCACCGGATGGGGCAGTCCGAACACGACTGGATTGATCACCCTGTTGGCTGGATCGTCCTCTTCCTCGCCCAGCTTTACGCTCTCTGCTTCGCCGAACAGCGTAACGGTTACGCAAGGGAACAGCGGCACCAGCACCATCACTGTGACCGATGTGGACGGATTTTCCGGCAGCGTCACGCTGGCCGCGTCTGGCTTGCCCAGCGGCGTCACGGCTACATTCAGCACGAATCCGACAACGTCAACCAGCACTCTCACTCTGACCGCGAGCAGCACGGCCACGACTGGCACGGCTACGGTAACCATCACGGGAACATCGGGGAGCTTGACGGCGACTACCACCGTTTCACTGACCGTGAACTCCACGACTTCGCCGAACTTCAGCGTGAGCGCTTCGCCGACTTCCGTGAGCGTTGCTCAGGGCAGCAGCGGAACCAGCACGATCACCGTCACCAGCACCGGCGGGTTTGACTCTGCTACTACGCTGAGCGCGAGCGGATTGCCCAGCGGCGTGACGGCAGCTTTCTCCACCAACCCGGTCACTCCGCCGGCCAACGGCAGCGCGACCTCAACCCTCACGCTGACAGCATCTTCCTCGGCAACGGTCGGAACGGCTACGGTGACGATCACCGGAACGTCGGGCTCGACCACCAACAGCACCACCATTTCTCTCACCGTTACTTCTACCGGGACCAAGAACTTCACGATGTCGTTGTCGCCATCCTCGTTCACCATTGATGACGGCAACACCGTCGGCACCACACTCACGATCACCAGCGTGAATGGGTTCAGTGGTTCGGTGGACTTGAGCGTGAACGAATTCCCGACTGACGTTTCCGCGACGGCTTCCTCGAACCCTGTGAGGGTCCCGGCCAACGGCAGCGCGACGGTCACCATTGACTGGAGCGCTTCAAGGCGTGCGCCGAGCGGAACCACAACCATTGAGCTGATCGGAACTTCCGGTTCGCTCAGCAACAGCACACCGGTCACGATTACCGTGGCGCCGTAAGGCCATTGGCTCGTGATCTGGTTTGTAACCTTTGTTTGGTAACGAAGAAGCCCGGATCTTTTGGATCTGGGCTTTTTTTGTGAATTCAAGTTGCGTTCGCTTCTGAAGTTCAAGCCCTCGTCTGCGGCCAAACATTCTGATTGAGGCGGAAGAAGTTTCCCGGATCGTAGTGAGTCTTGACGGCGACCATGCGCTCCCATCGTTGGTGGTAAGCCTCGGGCACGCGATCCTGCTCGTCCCCGCTCATGAAATTCACGTAGACGCCGGGTTTCATCGTGGGCCGCAGCTTTTGAAAGAGCGAACGAATCCAGGAAATGTGCACCGCATCGGCCGAAGCATCCGCCCAATTCGCCAGCAGATTCATAATGAACGGTGCGCCGCGATCGCCAAACGCGGTTTCATCGGCGGCGACGCGGCCGGCTGCTCCACCAAGGTAGGCCAGTTCGATCTGCGTTTCTGGCGACGGAATGGTGGCCAGCGCTTCGAGCAAGCGATCGATCGTGGCATCGTCGAGATGGTTGAAGTAGCCTGACTTCGTGTAGTAGCGGCGGCCATGCGGAAACGCGGAATCGGCCATCGTCTGCAAATTTAGAAACGACATACGCTGACTGCGCACAGAATCGGGATGGCACAACGAAAAGGCCCGCTGAATATACGGCTCCGCGGACTCCGGCTCGCCGGTCCAGATGATCGAAGTACTGGCAACCGGCCGCCCGTGAAGCTCTGCTGGGACGTCTTCCTCGTGTGGGGCAAGTCGGAGATCAACATTCCATTTCAGGCCGAAAGGAGCATCGGCCATGAAATCCCGCCAGCACTCAAGCAGTTGGCGAATTTTGCTTTCGGGAGTCAGGCCTTCCGCGAGTACAACCGAGCTCAGCGGATGAAGTTTCAATTCAAATTCGGCCACCACTCCAAAGTTGCCGCCACCTCCGCGCAGGGCCCAGAACAAGTCCGCATTCTGTTGTGAGTCGGCGCGCACGATGGATCCGTCGGCCGCGACCAGAGTAAAAGCTTCCACGTTGTCGCAGGACAAACCAAATCGGCGCGTGAGCCAGCCTGTGCCACCGCCGAGGATGAGCCCGGAGGCGCCCGTATGGGAAACGACTCCGGAGGGAAAAACCAGCCCTGCTTTTTGCGTCGCAGTATCGATCGAGCCCAACAGGCACCCTCCGGCAACGCGAGCGCGCCGCGCGTCGGCATCGACCGTCACTTGCCGCATTCGCGATAAATCGATCACGAGCCCGCCCTCGCACGTGCTGAAGCCCGCGAGGCTGTGCCCTCCACAGCGCACGGCGGTAAGAACTCCGGTTTCAGTTGCCACTCTGATCGCAGCCTGAATATCGCGAACATCAATACAGCGCGCGATCAAGCCGGGTCGCCGAGCGACCATGCCGTTCCAGATTGTGCGCGCCTCTTCGTAAGCGGGATCGCCGGGGCGTAGAAGATCGCCCTGGAATTGACGGCGAAGGGCCGAGTAAGTTTCGCGACAGGCGACATCTTGTTCGCAATTCACTTTCTCTGGCCGGCTCGGCGCTGGAGGATTTTTACCCTGGCTCGGCATGCGATTTGGAGACCTGTCCGACCTTCTTATTCTCGCGATTACGAAAATTCCGGTTACGAAGATAAAGCAGAGTGATGAATCCCAGAAAAACACAAAACGCTGGCACCGACCATTCGAGGCCGTCCACGAAAAACGTTGTCATCGCAATCGCCAGCAGCAATACCATGCCGGCCACGGTAAAAAATGGATGCGCCCGCAAGCGCATGGGCAAACCCAACAGCTGCTCACGAGGCATAGCGCTACGAAAATAGACGTGGCTGCCGAGAACAACGAGCCACACGAAAAGCATGGCAGCGACCGCCGTTCCGTAGAGTGTGAGAAAAGCATTTTTCGGAGCGAAGACGGCAAGCAGAATCGCGGCAATAATTCCCGCGGTAGAAACCAGCAGCGCGCGATGCGGAACTCCATTGCGGCTAACCCTGCCGATCGCATCCGGGGCATAGCCTTCCCGTCCCAGAGAGAACAGCATCCGCGTGGAAAGATAAAGATTGGTGTTGACACTGGAGAGCGCGGCGGTCAGTACAACGAAATTCATGATGGCCGCGGCGAAGGGCACGTGCGCCAGCGAAAAAGCGATCACGAACGGGCTGCCGGCAAGGCCGGACGAACCGGTGCTCTGATTCCATGGAACCATGGCGACCGTAATGGCAATCGCCAGCACATAAAACAGGATGAGCCGCCAGACAATATTCCGCATGGCGCGAGGGATGGTGACTTCGGGACGTTCGGCCTCTCCGGCAGTCACCGCGATGCTCTCCACTCCCATGTAGCTGGTGATCGTGATGGTCAACGAAAGCCAGACTCCTTTCCAGCCGTTCGGAAAAAATCCTCCATGTTGCGTGAGATTCGCCCAGCCATTCACTCCGTGCGGTCCGTGGCCAAAAACGATGAAAAGTCCGACCACAATAAACGCCACGATCGCCGTGACTTTGATCATGGCAAACCAATATTCAAATTCGCCCAGTCGGTTGACCTGCATCGCGTTGAGCGCTACCAAAGCGGCAGAGACCAGCACCACCCAAATCCATTGCGGAACATTTGGAAACCAATAAGAAATGTATATGCCGGCCGCTGTGACTTCGGCGCCGATGGCGATGATCTGTGCCGCACCGTAACTTGCGCGGACGGAAAATCCCGCCCAGGGATTGAGATAGTTCTCCGCATACACTCCGAAGGCGCCGGCGACGGGATGCACGACTGCCATCTCCGCCAGCACATACGACATGATCAAGGCAATGCCGGCTCCCAAAAGATAGGAAAGAATGACGGCGGGACCTGCCAATCGAATCGTGACGCCGCTTCCCAGGAACAAGCCGACGCCGATCGCGCCGCCGATCGCCATCATGGTGAGCTGGCGCTGGCTCAGCCGGCGTTGCAACCCGTCATTCATGCTGGAAGGAAGCGTTTCCGGCTCTTTGGAAGAAGATGTTTCCGGCGAGAGCATGGAGCCGGCTTGCTTGCCGTTCAGCATGAGGGTGAAATTTCGGCCAGGGCGCGGCCGAACCGGCGCACTTCTTCGCGCGTGTTGTAGTGCACCAGCGACGCTCGCACCGCGCCGCTCTCCAGAGCAAGCCCCAGTCTCTTCATCAGGCGAGGCGTATACATGTGGCCATCGCGTATGCCGATATTCGCCCGCGCCAGTTCTTCCGTCACTCTTGCCGGTGGGATTTTCGGCAGATTGAAGCAGAGCGTCGGTACCCGCAGGCTGACCCGGTTTTTATCGGAGACGCCGTACACCGTCGCTCCGCAATTTTTCAGCACATCCAGCATTTCAAGAGACAGGCCTTGCTCGTAGGCCTGGATCGCGGTTAAAGCCTTTTCGAGGGACGCTCGCCGCGAAACAGCTTTTTTCTCCACGTGGAGAGCATTTCCGAGCTCTTCCAGATAGCGCACGGCTGCATCCATGCCCGCGACATTTTCATAGATAAAAGTTCCTGCCTCGATTTTTCCCGGCGGTTCGTCAGGAATGAAATCTTCACGGAACGTCGGCAGCGCCTGCAGCAACTCGCGCCGGCCCCAAAGGAATCCCATGTGCGGAGCGAATATTTTGTAGCCCGAACACACCAGGTAATCGCAATCAAACGCCTGCACGTCAATTAATCCGTGCGGGCCGAAGTGCACGGCATCAAGAAAAATTTCTGCGCCGGATCGGTGCGCAACCTTGGCCGCGGCTGCCACGTCCACAATCGAGCCGATCGCATTCGAAGTCAGCGTGCAGGCTACGAGGCGTGTTTTCGTTGAGAGCAGCGGCGCCAGATCGTCGGCATGCAGCAGGCCATCCCCCCGCACTTTCCACCACTGGAATTTCGCGCCACTTCGCTCCAAGGCCAGCCATGTGGCAACGTTGGCTTCGTGATCCAAATCCGTGACTACGATTTCGTTGCGCGCGCCGAGGGTTTGTCCGATGGCCAGACTCACCAGGCGAATAAACGAAGTCGCGTTCATGCCGAATGCGATCTCGCTCGGATCTCGGGCATTCACCAGATCCGCCACGCTCTGCCGCGCGCGCGCCACCGTTGCATCCACTTCACGGCTGTGGACGTAGCGTCCTCCGCGTTGCACATTGCATTCGAGCAGATGACGGTTCACGGCGTCGAAAACGATCTGAGGAATCTGCGCTCCGGCGGCATTGTCAAGAAAAACAAATCCTTGATTGCGCGCGGAATTCAGCGCGGGAAAAGCGGCTCGCACGCCGGCAATGGGAAAGCTTGCGGCCGCCACGCTGTCGGAACTCAGAATGCCCTTCGCCTGCACGGTTTGCTCCTGGAAATCCGAGAGTGCATTGCTAGTCGCGTTATCCCGATGGCCCGCGTTTTCACCAGCGGGTCGAGGGATCTCCCGCTACGACGCCGATTCTGCGAGGGAGATCCCTCGCTCCGCCTAAAGAACGGCTTTGCTCGGGATGACGCCAGCAATCGCCAAAGCGCGAATTCAGACGATACATTACCGCCGATTTCGAAATCCGGCATCTTCCGCCGTCGTGGGCTAGAATATCTGTTTTCGTTTGTCGGTGAAAGCCGATGCGACGCCTGTGGGGCGCTCACATCGGCGTAAATCGAAAACATGCCAGTATCGTTAACCAGTTCGCAGGTTATCTTCGACGCGCTGAAGAAGTGCGATGTCCGCCTGCTTTCGGCTCTGCCGGAGACCTGGCTGGTCCATCTCATCCGCATGGCAGACGACGATCCGGAAACGATTCTCGTGCGTCTGGCAAAGGAAGAGGAAGGAGTCGGCATCTCGGCGGGGGCGCATTTCGCCGGCGTCAAATCGGCCATGCTGATGCAGAACCACGGCTTCCTCGCCTCGATCAACGGCATCGTTTCATTCGCACACCTGTACAAGATTCCTCTGCTGATGCTGATCAGCTACCGCGGCACTTTCGGAGAGCGTGACCCTTGGCAGACGCAGGGCGGCAACGTGACCGAATCTCTGTTACGCGCTATGGCCATTCCATATTCTTTTCTCGACAAAGTCCAAACCGTCGAGAAACGCGTGCGGCAGGCGCAAACTCTTGCCGAGAGCAGCTTGCAACCCGTCGCCCTTCTGCTGACGCGCGACCTGATGTGGGAGGAGTAATGCTGCGTCTCGACTGCTTGCGCGCGATCTACTCGGAACTCGGTAAATGTCTGGTCGTCACCATCATGGGAGCGACCGCGGCCGAGTTGCATTCGCTCGGTCACCGTGCGAACTTTTTTTATCTGCAACATGCCATGGGCCTTGCGTCTTCGACCGGGCTGGGGTTGGCATTGTCGCTGCCGAGTCAGAAAATCGTTGTCTTCGATGGCGACGGTTCGCTTCTCATGAATCTCGGCAGCTTGAGCACCATGGCGCGCTATCGGCCCGGAAATTTGCTGCATGTCGTATTCGACAATGAAAGCTTGTTGTCTGTTGGCGGTTTCCCGACTGCAACCAGCACGGGCACCGATTTGGAAGGCATCGCCCGCGCCTCTGGAATTCCGCGAGCGCTCACGGTGCGTACCGTCGAGGATTTCAAAACTGCGGTGAAAGGCGCGTTGGATGGCGATCAGTTGACGACCATCGTCGCCAAAGTCGAAGCGACCGGACCCTCCGGCTACGTGACCGATCTGTCGTTGGTGGAGAATCGTTTCCAGTTTCGACGGCATATTCAGTCGCTAAAGCGAGCGTGACTCGCCAAGTCACACTGGAAGCCGATCCAAACGACCGATTCTCCAAGGAGTGCGAATGTCTCAAGTCTTGCAACAACTGCTGGAAGAACTTGCCAACGGCAAACTGCGCGTCATCGATCTCACCCAACCGTTGAGTCCGCAGACGCCCTTGCTGCCGCTGCCGCCGCAGTTCAACAACACGCCCGCATTCAAGATCTGGGAACTGTCGCACTATGACGAGCGCGGCCCGGCCTGGTACTGGAACGGATTTGAGACCGGCGAGCACACCGGCACTCATTTCGATGCGCCGATTCACTGGGTTTCGGGCAAGGACTTGCCTGACAACTCTGTCGACCGCATTCCGCCGCGAAAATTTGTTGGCCCGGCGTGCGTGATCGACATCAGCGCGGACGCGGCCGTCGATGCGAATTATCTGCTCACTCCGGATCGCATCCGGCAATGGGAGGAGAAGCACGGACGCATCCCGGCGGGCGCATGGGTGCTGTTGCGAACGGACTGGTCGAAACGGAAAGATCCGAAGGAATACATCAACGCCAAGGAAAACGGCCCGCATACGCCTGGATTGGCGCAGGCAACTTCGGCGCTGCTCGCGAAGGAGCGGGACGTGCTTGGCGTCGGAGTGGAAACGGTTGGCACCGACGCCGGCCAGGCCTTCACCTTCGATCCTCCATTTCCGAATCACTATCTCATGCACGGTAGCGGTAAGTTTGGGCTGGCCAGCCTGTGCAATCTCGATCAGCTTCCGCCGACCGGAGCCGTCGTCATCGCCGCGCCGTTAAAGATCGTGGGCGGTTCCGGCAGTCCGCTGCGCGTCATCGCAATCACGCCGTGAGTGCCAAACGCCTGTTCCCCACGCCCGCCTGCAAATGGTCGCTCGGTGGCGACTTACTCGGTGAAGGTTATGAGATTGAGCTTCGTGGGATACGCAACCATCGGAACGCTCGCAATACTTTTGATTCTTGTCGCCCTGGCAATTTTGTTCAATTGGCGACGCATACACGGGTCTCAGCAACCATCGTACGAAGCAGCAGTCGCCGCAATCGACAAGATGAAAGAGTGGGGCATATGGATGGCTGGGATCTCGACGGGAGCCATTGCGGCCATCGGCGCGCTGCTGCCGAAGACCGGCTGGGATTGATGATTGGCATCGCATTGCCGCGATCTTGGCTGTAATGCTCTTCGGCGCCTCTATCCTTGTCTCAACCTGGCTCATGGCAACGCTACCATCGCTGCATTTACGCCTCCGCAAATCTGAATCAACTGAAAATGACATCTACGAGCAAAAAATCTTCTGGTTGGTCAATGTACGCGTCGGTCTTCTTGCGGTGTTGCAGCATTTGTTCTTCACGCTGGCTATTGTTGCCTTCGCATTTTTCCTCTACAGGACAATTCTTGCCGCAGGTAGTCGGCCATAGCGCTTTCTTTGGGCGTTCTACCAGCATTCGTCAGATGTCTCGTTTGGTTGGCGAGGAATCGGGATTACAGTTATCGATCCCCGGGCGTTTTCCACCATATCCACCGCATGATAAAAAATAATGCTGATGGGAACGCTGACAATGAAGCTGATAACCTGACAACTGAGAACTGACCCCCATGCCTGCTCCCTACATCGAATTCCGTGAAGTCTCGAAGGCCTTCGGAGACAACGTCGTCCTCGATCGCGTGAGCTTCGACGTGCTGCCGGGCGAGACCGTGTGCATTCTCGGGCGCAGCGGTGTGGGCAAGTCGGTTTCGCTGCATCACATCATGGGATTTCTCAAAGCCGATTCCGGCCGCGTCATCGTTGCCGGAGAAGACATCACCCAATACGGCGAAGAGCAGATGGAGCCGATCCGCAAAAAAGTCACCATGGTGTTTCAGAACGGCGCGCTTTTCGACTCGCTCTCGGTCGGCGAGAACGTGGCGTTTCCCCTGCGCGAGACGCAGGACCTGAGTGAAGAACAGATTTTTCAGATCGTCGACGGCCTGCTGCAAATGGTCGGTGTGCAGGAGATGCGCGACCTGCTGCCCTCCGACCTTTCCACCGGGATGAAGCGTTCGGTGGCGATTGCGCGCGCATTGGCGGCGCGGCCCGAGTGCGTGCTCTACGACGAGCCCACGACCATGGTCGATCCGTTGATGGCGCAGTTGCTCGGCGATCTCATCAAGCGTCTCAAAATTCAGCTGAACCTGACCAGCATCGTGGTGACGCACGACATGCGGCTCGCTAAAAAACTGGCCGACCGGGTCGTCTTTCTCTTCGGCGCTAAAGCGATTTTTTTCGGAACCTACGACCAGATGGAGAAAGATTCCCACCCCATCATTCAAGAATTTCTGGAATTGGATGAGTTGAAGATAGAAGCGTGACAGCAGTACCGAGTCGAATCCTAAGAACCTAAATCTGGAACGTAAGATCAATCCCTGAGTCCCGGTGGCCCGGGATGTTGGCTCGGTACTCGGTACCAGGTACTCGGTACTGTTCTTCAAAATCCCTGTTCCACCAGCTCTTCAATCGTCAGTGAACTTTCCGCGTCGCCTCGCATCATCTTCTCGACGTATTTTGCGATCAGATCCGCTTCCAGGTTCACCGGGTCGCCGGGCTTGAGCGAATGCAGGTTCGTCATCTCGACCGTGTGCGGGATGATGGCGATGGTGCAGCGACCGTGCTCCAGCTTCGCGACGGTGAGACTGATACCCTCAATTGAAATCGATCCCTTGAAGACAGTATATTTTTCGATCTCTGCGGGCAGTTCGAGTTCCAGCCACCAGTTGTCAGAATCTTCGATGCGATCGAAGGAAATCAGCCGGCCCACGCCATCGACGTGGCCCTGCACGATGTGGCCGCCGAAGCGGCCGTCGGCTTTCATGGGTAATTCGAGGTTGACCAGCGCGCCTTCGTGAATGCGAGAGAAGGATGTCCGCGCCCAGGTTTCGGGCGCGAGATCGGCGCAGAACGAATTTGGCGTGATATCGACTGCGGTCAGGCAGACGCCGCTTACCGAGACGCTGTCGCCGGTCTTGAGTTCTTTCGGCGTGCGTCCCGCGGTGATCGTAATGCGGCGGTTCTCGCCGCGCTGCTGGATATGGCTAATGCGTCCGATTTCTTCGACGATGCCGGTAAACATAAAGCCCTCCGAGATGAACGCAATATTGTAAACGGAGCGATCGGCTTTCAGCACTGAACATTCAGTCAGGGAAGGCCCGATGAGGATCGATGGTGGCTGAATGCCGAGTGCTGATTGCTTCAGTCCGCGTACGGATCGCGCACATATCCCTCGACGGCGAAGTCGTCTCCGAAACGGTGCAGCTGAATGTTTCGCAGTTCGATGTTTGGAGCGTGTCCCGTTCCGCTCGCGCGTGGCAATCCCGCGTCTGCGGCGAATGGAACTGCGTCCGCGTCAGCCATGATCCTCGGCGCGTAATAGAAAAAGACTTTGTCCACTATATTTGTGGCGAGCGCACTCGCGTTAAGCGTAGATCCCCCCTCCATCATCACGCTCGTGATCTCCAACTCGGCGAGACGGCGCAAGACCGCGCGCAAATCGGAGCGATGATCGGGCAGAGAGGCAGAAATCTTTTCCACACGAACTCCGAGTTGCTCCAGTTGCGATTTTTTCCGATCGCTGGCGGAGGAGTACAAAACCAGCATGTCAGACGTCTTCTCTCGAACCACGCTTTCCACCAGCCTCGATTCAAGCGGCAGGCGCAGGCGCGAATCCAGGATTACGCGCAGCAGCGGACGGCGGCGCTCGCGGCCACTGCGATCCGTAAGCAGTGGATTGTCGGCAAGAACCGCACCCACACCGACCAGAATGGCGTCCTGCTGATGGCGCATTTCGTGCACGTGAGCGCGTGCCGTCTCGCCTGTGATCCAACTTCCGGAATAAGATCCTGAATATCTGTCCGTACGATTTCCCGAAGATTTGGCTGAAGCGCTTCTGCGATTCGCCGCCTTTGCCGGAGCAATTTTTCCATCGAGCGTCATCGCCGACTTCAGCGTGACCAGCGGCACGCCGTGGCGAATGTAGCGGGCAAATGCCTCGTTCAGCTTGCGCGCCTGCTCTTCCAGGTGCCCCACTTCGACGTGAATTCCGGCGGCGCGGAGCTGTTCAAAACCGCGCCCGCTCACTTTCGGATTCGGATCGGGCATCGACGCGACCACGCGATGAATGCCAGCGGCAATCAGCGCATCGGTGCAGGGCGGCGTGCGTCCCTGATGCGCGTGCGGCTCCAGGCTGATATACAGGGTTCCGCCGCGCGCCTTCGCGCCCGCTTGCTCGAGTGCAATAATCTCCGCGTGCTTTACATCGGCGTAGGTATAGGTTCCGGTGCCCGCGATGTTGCCATGGGCGTCGGCAATAACCGCGCCTACGTAGGGATTCGGCGAAGCCAGACCAATTCCCGCGCGCGCCAGTTCCAGAGCGCGATGGAGGAAACGCTCGTCATCGGCGTGAGTCGACATTCAGGGAAGAATCTAACATGCGGCCGCACTCTTATCGTTACCCTTCTTTACATATCGCGCACGCAGTTAACAGTATGATTCCGCCACACCCGTTTGTGCGCCAGGCCCGCGTAGACTAGCTCTACGATTGCAAATACGCGCGGCCTTCAATGTTGTCGCACAAATGTGTTGGGCCACAAATTACAGGTCCGATCCATGTTTGCAATCAGATTATTAACTGCGAGGAGTGAGTAATGTACAAAGTGCTGGTCATTTTGCTGGTTGTTTTTGTAACGAACGTCTTGTGCATTCCGATGATGGCGCAAGACAAAGTGGAAGTGTTCGGCGGCTATGAATATTTGAGCATCGGCAACAACAACTCCGCCGGTTTCACCAGTCAGGGTTTCAACGGCTTCAACGCGGCGGGCACATTCAAATTCAACCGGCTCCTCGGCGTGGAGGGAGATTTTGGCGGCACCTACGCGACTGTTAGCGGCATCAGCGAGCACGTCTACACGTATACGGGCGGACCCGTTCTCACTTTGCCCGCTCCCTTCATTCGACCATTCGTGCATGTGCTGGTCGGTGGCGTGCAGATGTCAGTTCCGACATCAGGGGGCTCGGCCAGCTTGAACGGGTTCACAACCATGTTCGGCGGCGGCGTCGACGCCAAAGTCAACCACTTCCTCGCCATTCGTATTGGCCAGTTCGACTGGACGTACTATCACTTCGGAAATCAGACTGTCGCGGGAACGCCGTTTCCCTCCTTCAGTGGAAGCAACAACGTGAGATTCTCCACCGGACTGGTGCTGCGCTTCTAGTTCCGACTCGGGGACTAGATTGGCAGATACGGACGAGTACGATCAGCGGCGCGGTGGAAAGCTGCGGAACGAGTCGTCTTCGATTTCGGCCACAGCGGCTCCACTGCGCCCTTTCGGCCCGCGTCGTAGTGGCGAGCCGACATAGGCATAAGGATCGCCTTCGGGCGGCTTTTCTTTTTTGCGCTTCCAACGTTGAATCGCCGCACGTGCCAAATCCAGCAACGACTTGTTGCGCTGATCCATAATTGGCCTCACTCGAACAGCGAATCAACAAATTCCTTCGCGTCGAAGGGCAGCAGGTCGCCGGCTTTTTCTCCCACGCCCACGAAGCGCACAGGCAATCCCAGTTCGCGCGAAATGGCGACGACCACCCCGCCCTTCGCCGTGCCATCGAGTTTGGTGAGGACGATCCCCGTCACTCCCGCCGATTCGGTGAACAGTCGCGCCTGCTGCAGTCCATTCTGACCGGTCGTGGCGTCCATCACAAGTAGAGTTTCATGGGGCGCTCCGGGAATGATGCGCCGCGCGGTGCGTCGCATCTTTTCCAGTTCCGCCATGAGGCTGGTTTTGGTGTGCAGGCGGCCGGCAGTGTCGACCACAACATAATCCACCTTGCGTGCCACTGCGGCCTGCAGCGCATCGAACAAGACCGCAGCTGGATCGCCACCGGGTTTGGTCTTGATCACTTCGGTGCCGGTACGCTGGCCCCAGATTTCCAATTGCTCGATGGCTGCGGCACGAAAAGTGTCGGCCGCGCATAACAGAACGTTCTTTCCCCGTGCGCGAAACACTTGCGACAGTTTTCCGATCGTCGTCGTCTTGCCGGTGCCGTTGACGCCGACCACGAGAATGACTTCGGGCGAATTGTCGACTTTGCTCACCGGCCGCGCCTGCGCGGAATTCAGAATGCCGAGCAGTTCTTCTTTCAGCAGACGCTTCAACTCCTGAACGTCTTTGATCTGCTTGCGGTCGGCCTTTTCGCGCAGCGCCCCGAGCACTTGCTGCGTGGTTGCCGTGCCCAGGTCGGCGCTGATGAGCGTGGCTTCGAGATCGTCGAGCGTGGAGCGGTCGATCTCCTTGCCAAGGGATACGATGTCGTCGATGCGCTCCGCCAGATTTTCACGCGTGCGCGTGACCGCCTGCTTCATGCGGTCGAAAAAGCCCGGCTTCTTTTCTTGCTCTTCCTGCAGGCTGCCGAATAGGGTCTGAATCATAAAAGGCCTAAACCTGATTATACGGGGCAGGCGTGGTTAGGGATTTTCGCTCACCAACGCAATTTTGGAGAGTCATAAGCTTGCCGTTGGGAATCAAAGACTGGTCAGGAATTCTGGACGAGACGGGCCGGCGGAATAATCGCTCTATTGGCAGCGATGGTATCCGATAGCGGTGATGATATTTTGTTTCGTGCGAAGATGAATACGTTAACCACCCGAGCCGCTTTGAACCCGATGCAGACTTCGACCTTTCGCCGAGTCTTCAAGGCATTTCAATATCGCGACTTCCGCCTGATGTGGATTGGCGCCTGCACGTCGTCGATCGGAACGTGGATGCAGATTGTGGCGCAGGGCTGGCTCATTTACCGCCTGAGCCATTCTTCCTTTCTGCTCGGTTTGGATCAGTTTCTCGGCGGGCTTCCTATTTTTCTGTTCACGCTGATCGGCGGCGTGGTGGCCGACCGCGTCGAGCGCCGCAAGATCCTGCTGGTCTCGCAATACATCCAGATGACGAGCGCGGCAATTCTGACCGTGCTGGTGGCGACAGGCGTTGTGCATGTCTGGGAGATCCTGTGCCTTTCGTTCGTTTCCGGACTGGCGCAGGCGTTTGGCGGGCCGGCGTATTCGGCTCTGATTCCGACTCTGGTCGATCGCGAAGACATGCCCAATGCCATCGCGCTGAATTCGATCCAGTTCAATCTGGCGGTGACGGTGGGGCCGGCGCTGGCCGGTATCACGCTGGCTCGTCTGGGCGAGGGATGGTGTTTCGGGTTGAACGCCGTTTCGTTTCTGGCCCCAATCATAACGTTGTCGATCATCTCCGCGCGATTCCTGCCCGAAAAGTCGGCGGAGACGATGTTTAAAAGCTTGATGCAGGGATTCGGTTTCATCTGGCAGCACGGAGCGATGGTCGGCGTGGTGGTGCTGGCTTTCACCATGACGTTTTTCAGCATGCCGATGCGGACTTACATTCCTGTGTTCGTGAAAGATATTTTTCATCGCGGTCCGGAGACTTACGGGAACCTGCTCTCGCTCATGGGCGTGGGATCGATCTGCGGATCGCTCGCCGTGGCCGGTCTGGGGAACATTGCGAAAAAAGGGCGCTTTGCGCTCGGAATGCTGATTCTGCTGGGCGCAGGCATTGCGGTTTTCTCGCTGTCGAAGCTGCTGCCGCTCAGCTACGCCGCGCTGGTATGCGTGGGCATTTGCATGATGGCTGTCTTTGCCACGGTGACGTCGCTGGTGCAATTGATCACGACCGACCAGATGCGCGGGCGCGTGATGAGCGTCTATAACTTCGCCTTCCGCGGCGGTATGCCGATGGGCAATCTGGCGACCAGTTGGCTGGTGCCGCGGTATACAGCTCCGCTCGTGCTGGGCGTGAACGGATTCCTGCTGATTGGAGTAGCGCTCTATTTTCTGTTGCTGCAGAGAAGGGTCGCGGCGCTGTAAAGTCTCAGCCCGCGGCTAGTGGTTGCGCAACGCCTCGATGTTTCCATGGGCGATTTGCTGTTGCAGCCAGACCCGAAGAAAAGACCCTTCGCAGGTACCCGAGATCGTGGGATGAGGCAGTTCGCTGCAGAGCGCTTCGGCGCGCGTGCGGCTTTCCAGGTTCAGATTTGTGCGGAGCGACATCGCCGCGGCGTAGACGTTCAGCTGACGGCAGTCCTGGGCGAGGGGCGGGTCCGCTATCTGCTTGCAGTCTTCCGGATTTTGTAAGAACGGGATCAAAACAATGCGCAGGTCGATGGGGAAATCCATGCTCCGATGCATTGCACCCCAGTAAGACATATATGGATCGGCGTCTCCTCGCAGCAGTGCAACCGGGAAATATTTCGAGCGGCCGTTCCCGTCGGGTGCGAGAGAAGATGGCCACTCTCCGTTGTTGAGCTCAGAAAAATTGATGTCGGCGCCACATGCAGCGCCAACGGGCACGGCCGGATCGGTCACGCGAATCCAGTATCCGCGCAAGGAACGCAAAAATTCCGTGTGAACCGAAGGGGTGAAAAAAAGGCGGCCGGAGCCGCCGGTGGTCGTCGTCTTACTCTCAAGCAAGCTTCGCCCCAGATCCTGAGCCTGCAGGCAGATATTCATTCCAGGCACTGGCTTCCCCGTGACCGCGTCGACGACCTGCGCTGCAACCGGTGGCGCGATGCGAACGAAGCCCAGAGTAAACATTGCCGCAACGATGATAAGAGCAAATACGATCACCGATACGCCCAGGTACTTCAACCAGCGTCTTGGTTTGGTTCTGCCGGGGACCTGCAGCGGCGCTGCCATTGTTTGACTAGACGCTACCGCCCGCGTCCCGTCAAGGTTACCGGGGGGTTGATCATCCGTTTACACGCGGGTGCGTTCCAGGGCGTTGGTTTCTACGGCCATGACTTCGGGTGTGGGCGTGGGAATCGGCTCTGGTGCTGCGGGCGCAGGAGCAGCAGCAGGCGCGGCGATAGGGCGTTTGATGGTGAAGCGCTGAATGCGAATTTCTCCGCGCGCATAGACAGCAAGCAGAGCTTTCACCGCCTCGGGATCGAGCCGCTTTCCGGCGAGATTCTGAATGATCTGCAACGCCTGCTCCGGCGTGTGCGCCGTCTGGTAGGGGCGGTTGGTGGTCAGCGCGTCGAACGTATCGGCGACGGCGATGACTCGCGCCAGCAGCGGAATCTGATCGCCCTGCAGCCCGTAGGGATAGCCGCGGCCATCGAGCGCTTCATGATGCAACTCGATGCCGGGCAGCATCTCGGCGAGTTGCGGCACGGGGCGCAGGATGTTCGCGCCCTTCGTGGTATGCGTCTTCATCACTTCGAACTCTTCGGCGGTGAGCGCGCCGGGTTTTTTCAGGATGTGGTCTTCAATGCCGATCTTGCCCACGTCGTGCAGCTGCGCGGAAATCTGCAGCGTCTCCATGAAAGTGGAATCCAGATTCATTTCTTTGGCAATCAGCAGGGAATAGCGCGTCACGCGGTCGGAGTGGCCGCGCGTATACGGATCTTTTTCGTCGACCGCGCCGGCCAGCATCTGGATGGAGCCCATAAACAGGGCGCGATTCTCATCGGCCGCGCGTTTGAGATCTTCTACGAAGTGCTCGAGTTCATCGGACATGGTATTGAACGTTTCCGCCAGCTCTCCAATTTCGGTGCGGGTGCCGAGGTGAACGCGCTGCGAGAAATCGCCTCTGGCCAGCGCGCGGCTGGTCGCGGTGAGAACGTGCAGCGGGTTGGTGATGCGACGGGCGGCATAGATGCTGACCAGTATGCTCAGCAATACCACGCCGGCGGCCAGAAGGCGGGCGATGCGCTGCATGTCGTAGATGTCGCTATAGGCGTCGCGGCTCGGCTTCTGCACAACCACGGCCCAATCGAGCGACGTCACCGGGCTGTAGGTGCCGAGCATCTCGATGTGGTCCGACCCGTTCTTGATGGTGAATTCTTTGGTCTCGGCCACCAGCGCCTTGTTGCCGCGGTCGACAAAGCTTCTGACGATGTCGAGATTTTTCATGTCCTGGCCAGTGGCGAACTCAGCGCTTGCCCCCGCGACCAGACGCCCTTGCGAATCGACTACGTAGGGCGTGAGTCCTCCGCCGCTGACCTCCTGCAATCGGCGAATCAGAAACTGAAGATCGACAACCGACGCGATCATTCCCAAAAATCGCGGTCCGTACTTGACCGGTGAGCTGACCAGGAAAACGGTGCGCGCTTTCTTGCCCTCGCCTACGACGAGAGCCTGTCCGTTATACTCCCGGCCGTCGCGGGCGGCGGCGTAAGCGCGCTCCAGTTCGCGGTTCAGGAATGCGTCGGGTGCGATGCCTCCGGCGAAAATGCCTTTGGCTTCGGAGTTCAGCAGAGTCGCGTAAGCAATTTCATCGGACGAAGAGACAAAATTTTCGAGCAGAGCGCGCAGTTCGGGAGCCTGGATGTTCTGTCCGCCGATATCGCCACCGCTGGCGACTTCGATGGCGGACGATAGATTCTCCAGCATCAGGCGCTGCGAGTGCTCGTGCTGCGAGAGATCGTCGGCCAGCGAGCGCGTCACGGTGTTCTGCAACAGCATCTCGTTTCGTTTCAGGCGCTCACGGTTGCTGGCCTCGACCTGCGCCGAGTAGAAATACATGGGCACGATACTGATGATCAGGAGTACGCCCAGAATCAGGTAGAGAATCGGGACGCGGGTGCGATTGGAGGCGCTGGCGGACAAGTCTCTCCCTTCACTCCTGACGGACGCTGAAGCCGAAGTGGCGGCGGAATTCAACGTATCCTTAAAATTTTATCGGTGAATACGCGTGGTGCGGATGAAAACCAGGCTCAGCGGGCATTACCAAAGTACCAACGAGATGTGGCTTCTGGCGCGGCGTTGGTAACGGGGATGCGTGGCGCTTTCGCCATCCCTTCTATTTCAATAACTTCGCCAGATCTTTCCAGCGGATCAGAATTGCGTGATTTTCCTCCAGCAGTTTCTTGAATTCCGGGCTGGTGACCACGTCATAGTCGCGCTGGCGCCATGCTGCGCCGTAATCGGCGTGATCGACCATGACCGCACGCATCTCGTCGTCGTCGTGACCGAGGTGAACGATCAGCTCCGTCAGTCCCGGCTTCAGATTTTTGATCGCATTGGCATAAAAATCTTTCCATCCACTCGGCAGAACTGACGGATTCGCGATGAGCACGGAATCGACGAGCACGTCGTTTGGAGAAAGAACTGATGTGAGTTCGCGCGGCGCGCTCGGAGCGAGAAACGCAAGAAACGGCAGCTTGTATTCATGCGCAACTTTCACGTAAACGGCAAACAGATCGGGCCGCGAAAATAGCGTGGCCATGTGGCTGTCGAGATGCGTGGGATGAATTCCCATCGCCTTGGCGCGTTCGATTTGGGCGCGAATTTCCCTTTCCACTTCATCGGCCTTTTCTGCTCGCATCGCCTGCGGAGTGTCGGGCCAAAGATAGCCGGAAGGATCGAGCAGGCTTGGAACCTTATCTTTCGACTCGACCGGGCCCCAGCGATACGTCTTCCATTCGCTGGTCAGCGTAAGGTGCAGCCCAAGATCGGCGTCAGGGTGGGCTTTGGCGTAGTCGGCAACTTCCGTGAGCCACGGGCAGGGAACCATGATGCTGGCCGAGGAGACCGCGTTTTGATCGAGCGCATCAAAACTCGCCACATCTTCCGAGTGAGCCTCGGCGAGATCGTCGGCATGAATGATGAGCAGCTTGGAGCCCTGGGGATAACCCAGGCGCTCAGCGATGGTTTGGCTCTGGGCCAACGCAACAGTCGCTATCAGCAGAAAAAAAATGGCGGAGATACTTAGCTGTCTCATCCGCATAAGAAACTCCGGAAGTAAGATGCGAACCTGCCGCTACCGAACCATTTTGCGCGGGCCTGAGCTCAGGACTCGCGGCTCGCGACTCGCTATCCTTCGCTCTTGCCGCTGCGCGTCATCAATCCCTGAATCGCCTCGCGCGGAGATTTTCCTTCATGCAAAATCGCGTGCATCTGCTCGGTGATCGGCATTTCGACGCGGCGCGCGCGGGCGAGTCCCACGGCCGCAGTTGTCGTGAAGATTCCTTCGGCGACCATTCCGTGCATGGCGGCTACGATCTCGGCGAGCTTTCGCCCGCGGCCAAGTTCCACGCCCACGCTGCGATTGCGCGAAAGTCCGCCGGTGCAGGTCAGCACCAGGTCGCCCAGTCCGGCCAGCCCGGCCATAGTTTCGGCGCGGCCGCCGCAGGCTACGACCAATCGCGTCATCTCTGCCAGGCCGCGCGTGATCAGCGCCGCCACCGAATTGTGGCCGAGGCCAAGCCCATCGCAGATTCCCGCTGCGATCGCAACAATGTTCTTCAACGCACCGCCGAGTTCAACCCCGACGACATCGCTGTTGGTGTAAACACGAAAACTCGGATCACTGAATTCCGTCTGTACCGTGCGCAGCAGTTCCGGATCCTGCGACGCAATCGTAATCGCAGTCGGGTCGCCACGCGCGACTTCCTGCGCGAACGAGGGCCCGCTGAGCGCGCCTATGCCGCATGACGGGCCGCCGCGTTGCAGCACCTGTGCGATGACCTCCGACATTCTTTTGAGCGATTGTTCCTCCAGGCCTTTGGTGGCGCTGACAATGAGGGCACGTGCGGGAATCATCGGCCGCATGCGCTCGAACAGCGAACCGCAATGCTGCGATGGCATCACACTCACCACAATCTGCGCGGTTTCGAGCGCGGCCCCGAGATCGTTCGTCGCAGTGACTGATTCCGGAATCCGCCTGCCGGGAAGAAATTGTTCGTTGATGCGACGTTCGGTGATCGATTGGCAGACATCGGTCTCGTGCGCCCATAAACGCACGCGATGCGTCCCCTTGCGTCCGAGAACGATCGCAATCCCGGTGCCCCATGCGCCCGCGCCGATAATGGCGATGTCGCTCATCGCTCATCGCTCCCATGCTTCTCAGGCATACTCTTCTGCGGCGTGGTTAGTGACGAGTCCGGTGACGGCGTCGAGATCTCTGAAGCTGTCG
>JASHOT010000147.1 GCA_030040965.1 Candidatus Sulfotelmatobacter sp.
CTCTGAGTAGCCGCAAAGGACAACGCACCCAAACTAAAGAATAGGTCTCTCGTGGCAACCATCCAGGCAAGCCGATTGTGGGGCGCGGCCACAACCCTGGGAATATGCATGAGCGCCTCGAAACCTAGGAGCTGAAGTCCAAAAAGTCCGATGGACAGCCAAGCATATTCTTGAAAAACAATGCTCAAGGCGCCGAGAGTCATGCAAACTCCTACCAATAGGGCCCAGAAGACATGGGCCGGGATCCAGGCTGGGATCTGCCGGCCTACCCCTGAGGGATCCAAGAAATGCTCCGTAGCGAACACCGCTATGGGCATGGCGATGAATGCCGGACCACAGAGTATGAACTTGTCCAGACCGTCGGCTTGCGGCGGCGCCTTCCTAAACGCGATGCTTACACCTAGAACCAAGAAGAAAACGGCTGCGAAATAACATAGCAACGGGTCCCAAGCAAACCAGACGGGCCAGGCCAATGTTGCTAGCTTGAGAGTTATGACACGCTGACATCCGTGTCCAGCCGTAGCGGTCAGAAATATATGTTGGAGACTTGTAATTATCACGTTTCATGCGTAGCCGGTATTCTTCTGTTGGACACGGCTATATCTCGCCCACATACGAGAGGTTTACTAACCAGAGACCGGAACGCTTTAAACTAGCATGCACCATCGTGCCTCTATCGTCTTGAATCAATTTGACGTTTTAGTGTCCATCTGCAAATATCGAAAACTGCCGCGAGGGAGGGAGCAGGGAACGAAACGGTTTACGAGGTATGCCTAAGGAAATGGTTTTCTGAGCTCCAGCTACTGCAATCCCACCTGCCCGCGCAGGCTTTGGTAAATCGCGTTCGAATCGTAGCCCACGCCGTTCTTGAAAACGATCTCCGGCTTTTCGATTGCGGTGATGTCTTTCGCGAGGTTGCCGTTGGGCAATGCCTTGAAGCTCGCATTGCCGGTAGTTGCTACCACTGATTCTTCTGCCAAAAAGGATAATGCTTGGCTGTAGGCCGCCCGTATTAGGCAGAAACTCATGGTGTAAAGCCAGCTTAAATTCAGGGACAGGACTGTCAATCTGAACCATTTCGGTTTTCGCACTCTGAGCGCCGATCGAGCCGACGAGAGCCAGGAGCGTAATCAACACCCCTCCTCTTACTCTTAAACCAGCGGTTATAAGGGTTCGTTGTTGCCAAGGACCTGATGACGATTGTGATCGACGGCACGATAATCTGGAAAATGGAATCTCCTCAGGCAAAGCAGAATTAACCGGCAGTAGGAACGTTATCTTCGAGTTTGAATCTTCCAATCCCCCGAAAGGGGGCATCGCCCAGCTCGAACACGGCTATAGATCAATGATTCTGATTCCAGACGACCATGACACGGGAGAATTTCCAGTCTCCTTTGCTTTCGCGATGCAAAACCCTCAAGACCTTGCCGAGTACAGTTTCCACGGGCTTGCTGGCAGATTCACGAAATTCCGCATCGAACAGTCCCCATTCAACAGCACAATCGCCATCGATTACCTGCACATCCCGGATATCGGGCTTGTAGCTGACGATTGCAGATCCAGGCGCTTCAGCCATGGAGCGCAGGTCACTGGCATAGATAGCCGCCTTGCCTACGTCGACGGGGCCGTCGGGCTCCAGGCGCACAGCATCGTCGGTCCACTCTTGCTGAAGAGCTTTCGGATCATTCAATAAGGTGATCCGCTCATCGAGCTGGTGCAGTTTTTCAATTCCCGCCAGGTCCGGGTTTTGCACGGGAGATGCTATCAGCAGAGACGAGCGCCTTTCGAGAGCTCTTCCAACTGCAATGCCGAGAATAAACGCGACAACCACAGCGCAGATCCAATAGCTTCGCATATTCTTTAGCATAGAGACCTCCGCAAATATCAGCGGTTTTCTCCGAGTCTGCTATCAAAACGCCTCGGGTCGACTTCCCCTAGATTCTGAAAGTGTCTTGCGGAGGGGTTTCCGATTAAGCCTCGTGACAAGCCAGAAGAAAGGGACGCCAGTTGCTACGAAGCAGATCCCCATAAGTGCGTTTCGAGGCCGCGTGACGATAGACGTAAGAACCAGTCCAGCGGCCGCAGTACAGAACAGCAGAGAAAGCCAGGGATATCCAGGGACGGAATAGCGCCGTTGCAGATGGGGTTGAGTGTGCCTCAGCACCAACACTGCCGCAACTGCCAGTCCGTAAAAAATCCAAGCAGTGAAGATTACGTCGGTGAAGAGTTGCTGATAGCTGCCCGAACCAGCCAATATCGCCGCCCACACACCTTGGACCACCAAGGCCAACATCGGCGTGCGGTGTTGATCGCTGATGTGAGCGAACGCACGAGGAAATATGCCATCACGCGCCATCGCATAGTAGACACGAGAACCAGTGAGTATCATACCGTTCATGGAACCCAATATCGAAATCAGAATCAAAAAAGAAATTAGTCGGGCAGCACGCGCTCCCAAAACCTTACCTACCGCCGCGGCAGCGACCACATTGCTTCCCTGAATCTCAGCCAGAGACAGCACGTGATAATAGCCGACGTTGGCGGCCAGGTAGATCAGCATGACGATTGCGGTGCCGAAGAAAAGCCCTCGCGGTAAATCGATTTGGGGCTCTCTCATCTCTCCGGTTACGAAGGTTACGACGTGCCACCCCTCATAAGCCCAGAGCACAGCGATTAGTGCGACCCCGAATGCTGTGGGAGAGAACGAGTGGCTATTCGTACGTGGGATCGGCCCAAGAATGTCGACCGGGCGTGCCCCCCTGATGCAGACCAGCAAAACAATTCCCGTCAAACTGCTGACCTTGGCAATGGCGATAAGATTCTGCACCAATTTGCTGGCACGAATTTCCAGGCAACTCACGGCGGTAAGAGTCAGAATGCATATCGCACTCAGCGATCTCTCGGCAAAACCACTCAGGGGAAAGATCTGGCCCGCATATAGGCTGAAAGCAATGGCCAGCGCCGCAATACTGCCCGAATGAATCATGAAAAGCAGACTCCACGCATAAAGAAACGCAGGCAGTGGACCGTACGCGTGACGCAAGTAAGTACAGAGACCGCCAGCTGCGGGGTAAATTGAACCGAGTTCAGCCAGCGAAAGCGCGCCAAATACGGTAAGGATTCCTCCGACTGTCCATACGAGCAGCACAGCCCAGAACGAACTCAACTGGAGGGCGATGTAGCTTGGAAGAAGGAAAACTCCCGAGCCAATGATGGTGCCCACGACTATTGCTGCCACGTCGAACAGATTCAATTCCCTGCGCAGGCTGGGCGGAGACGCAGACGGATCTCCAGATTCAGGAGATCCGTCTGATGGACGCCCATCCGACGACAGCGTCTTTCCTGAGATATCGAAACCTCTGCGATCAAGTAAAAGTGCTAGTGGGCGTCTTTTCATGAACACCATTTGGTGGCGGTATCAGCTTCAACGCGCTTAAACGAGGACATAAAGACATAAAAGAGAGCGCCGCAGCGTTCGCAGTTTCACGTTTACTTTCGACTCTCAACGATCAGCGCGGTACACTCTGTGTCCGTGCCAAAGGCAAAACTCCTCATGGCAGCAATTCCTTGGGAAGAGGATTCCCTCGCCGCTCCTCATCCCAAAGATCGCAAATAATCCACCAGCGCTTATGGTCATAAAAAAGATCAAGGCTGTTCACACCACGGCCGATGAGCGGCCCGTTCGGAGTCCGCCTCATCACATAGGTACTCATCACATGCGCGATAGTTCCATATTGGGTGGTGACACGATGAATCTCTTGTTCGTAGAATCCCTGCGACACCACCGAGGCGTTGGAGGCGTCGACGAACTGCTGATGACTCATGATCTTGTGAGACGGCCTGCCATCCTTTCCAACCTTCGTGGGAATAAAGAGAACACCTGGGATATAAAGTGTGCGATCCCTCGACCATTGCCGTGGTTGGCCGGCGGGTCCGCTGACCACATCGTAAAATGCGCTTATGATGCCATCCAGCGTGGCGACGTCTTGCGGAAGAGGTGAGATCGTCGGCACGGGAACGTGCGTCGCTTTCGCGCCAGGACGATCTTGTCCGTGCAGGTTCATAGGGACGACGAACAACATAACAATGAACAAAAGAAGAATTTTGCGAATATAGCGTGCAATTTCCCGCATCTTTTGAGCCTCCAATTTCGCCGCCCCAGGCTCCCGCAATAGTTGCAGTTTCTTCGCTTTCCGCCGTCAAGTAAGCCAAGCAGAAGGAGACCCTCAGGTTCGACCGGGCTGAGGATGGGACCGACTGCTGGCTTTGCAGCGACGAAGCCCTGGGGACAGTAATCTTCGGCGCCCGGTTATAAAGTCTTGTGTAATAGTTTTTGTGTCTTGACGTACTGATATCCGTTATTTCCATAAAAACGATGAGCGCGTCCCCGCGTTACGTTCGAGTGTACTGAGATGGCATTGCAGCCTTGCCTTCGTGCCCAGTCTTTGGCAGTTTCAAGAAGCAATTTACCAATCCCGCGAGATCGAATCTGCTCGTCGACAATCAGCCCACTGATTCCCGCGCAACCATCTTGTTCGACACAACGAAAGACGTACAGTCCGATCCAGCCGGCAATTCGGCCGCCTGGTAGTTCAGCAACATAGACGGCGTGGTGTTTCAGGTCCAACATTTCAGTGACACGACGTTTAACCTCGTCACCCGTGCATGGATAGCCCAGCTGTCCCGCCAGCTCGGCCATTCTGTCGTAATCGCCAGCTTGAGGCGGGCGAACCACACACAAAGATTCTATGGAGGCAGTATTCGACAACGACCGCATTTCGGATCACCTCTGCGCCATCCTGCGGCACTCTGGATGCACCAAAACGACACTCGCAAGCCGCGATCGAGCAATCGCGTCGCCATCAATGTCATTGGCTCATTGCATGGTGCAATTGCTCAAGAGCTTTCCTCGCCGCATCACGCTGCATAGCCATCGGTGCCGTCTGCGCCTCAGTTTGAATTTCCGATTCGAACTGTGATAGGCCATAAACTCCGGCTAATTGCTCAGCCGCTCCCTGCACGGGGTAGTAAGGATCGTTCAGGGCAGCACGGACGACTTCGACCAGTTCCGGTGTGTGATTTTGCACAACGGAATCTTTCAAGCCCGCAAGTCCGGCGAGCGCGCTCAGCCGGATTGATTCCGGCATCCCAGGTCGTGCCTGTGCGAGCAGGATTTCGGCCGCTTTCGGATTCTTGGTCGCCACTAAGGCGCTCAATGTGGCCCTCCAGACGTGTGTTTCAGGCTTGCTTAGAACTTCTGCCTGCAAGACATCGAATGCATCCGGCATGCCCGACTTACCTATATTTCTGGCCGCCGCGGCCTCGACTGCATAGCTGGAATCGTCGTGCAGCAACTTCATCAACATGTTGTATACGATTTGATCTTTGGCAAAATGCCCCAGAGCTTCAACTGCTGCTGTTCGTACACGGCTGTCGGGCTGCTGCGATGCGCCGAGCAACGCCGCCTTAGCCTGTTCCGTCCCGATAGCGCCGAGACTCGTTGCAGCTTCTGCGCGTACCGCGTAAAACCCATCAGAGGCGAGCACCCGAGTGAGCGCGTTTACGCGCGCATCCACATTCGCCAGTGTCTCTGGCCCAACCTCGAGTGTGGGTGCGCCCAGTTGTTGCACCGCCCACAGACGGCTCATCATTGACGGATCTTTCTCGGCCTCTGCGATCAGAGCACCTATCGTCTTATCAAACTGCACAGTCTTATCGATGAAATCGTCAGGATCAAAATCCACCCATTGGGGCTCGAAATTGAGCGGGACCTCAAACGTTTGCTGCTGCAAATTATCGCGCAGCCGAACTTTTTTCCGCTCTCCATCCGCTCCGTAGAACGCGAACTCAACAGGCATGTCAAAAACGGGTGTGCCCACATTCGTTGGCTGCGTCTGTGTGACTGTGAGCTTCTCGCTTTTCTTCGCAGAGTCGTAGCTAACTTCGACGCGATAGTCTGGGTGCCCGGACATCAATACCCATTCGCGGAAGAACCAATCCAGTTCCTCGCCGGTAGTGGTTCGAATAGCATCAAGCACATCGCCCGTGTCCGCGATGTGCTCATGGTGCGCAACCAAATAATGATGTAGCGCCTGAAAGAATGGCTCGTCTTGCGATGCCGGACGTGAAGCGGCTTCCGTGCCATCGATCAAGTAGCGCAGCATGTCCAGCACGTCCGCGCCTTTCACGTGCGTCGTGGCATCGAACATGTCCAGAGGGTCGTTATAGTGATGGTCGACAATCGGCCGGCGGTAGGCCTCGCGATCTTCGTCGTGTTCTGCCATCTGGGCCTCGTAAATCTCAAATCGATACTCGTCATATCCCTCGTGGTGCTGCGCGTAAAGCATTTCGAGGTAGGTAGCGAACCCTTCATTCAGCCAGATGTTGGCCCAATCGCGCCCTTGCACAAAATCGCCGAACCAATGCTGACCCAACTCATGTGAGACCACGCTCGTGCTGGGGTAGTCCTGGTCGGCGCGCTCATCGTGCAGCGTCAGTTCGCTCGTTGTGGTTGCGCTGACGTTCTCCTGGCCTCCGAACAGGAAATTCTTTACCGTGGTCTGCGCATATTTCTCATACGGATAATCGACTCCGGTGGCGCGCGAGAAAAATCCAATCATATCGGGCGTCAAGTGAAACGAGCGGCGTGCCGTAGCTTCGTCAACGGTACTTAGGACGTAGTAGTCAACCGGCTTGCCCTCGTAGCTGTCGCTAAATTTGTGCCAGGGGCCGATGGCGAGGGAGATTAAATACGAACTGTGGGGAACGCTCTCCACCCAATCGTAAGTTACCTGACCGCGGGAGCGGGTGACGCTTACGAGCTTGCCATTCGACACCACGGTTTGTCCTTGAGGAACCGTAGTGACGGTCTCGCTTGTCGCCATGTCGTTCGGATAATCCCAGCACGGAAACCAATAGTGATTAAGCTCGGGTTCGCCTTGCGTGAAGACCTCGTGCGGCCAATCCGGATAGTTCGGGTCAGGATTTACAAAAAACAGACCAGTTCGCGGAAAAGCGTGGTAGAGGATGCGCACCTTGAGCGCGGTTTTCAGGTTGTAATCACGATCGAGTGTGATCCAGAGGCGGGCATTTTCCGAAATATACGACAACTTAACCGGCGTGCTGTACGGCTGCTCCAGAGTCACGGAATCAATTTTCAGTTCAGAGCTATCCAAATAAAACTTTCTGAATTGTGACTCAAACGGATGCAGGGTGATGGTTTCGTCGCCAAACACTTCGCCCTTTGGTTCGTCGAAGTGCAATACCAGTTTGTAGTTCTCGACGTGGTAGGTTCTGCTCGGCGGCCAGTGCCAGACATCCGGATTGCCAAAAACGTGGGCGTCGGTTTGTCCCGCTGCAAATGCCACATTAGCCAGAATGATTGCCGCGATAAAGCGGATCAATCTGGAGGGTCGAGTGGGTACGCACTCCATTTTTCTTGCAAGTATCCTTTGAACGGTAGCCATGTAAAAACCAAGGACAAATCCCGCCTCGAGCATCGATGAGATTCAGGCACAGTTGCCGGAGGCCGTATAAACGCGTAGCTCGGCCTGGTTTCGTTGGTGAATCCGGATCAAGCAGGCTCACCCTCTCGACCCCGAGGATGCCAGAGTAAGCTCCGAGCCGTCTTGAATGAATTTGATCTGCTCACAATGCGGCTATTTCTCCGCGCGCCGGAGTGCTAACCGATGAAGCTCAATCCCGTCGATTCCTTGGTTGGATTGAAAACAAGAGATTGCCGGATCAGGTATCGTGATGCGCTATGGCATACCTTACAAGGGCCCTGGAGTCATCAATCGCATATGTATCCGCTGAACAATAGCCCTATCTTCCGTAGTATTACGCCCGGAATAGAGTCTCTACGTTCCTGCTTCAGCTTGCCGCGGCATCGACACTTGCACGCTTACGCTACGGTTGTGCTGGCAGGCAGCTTTGATGAAGCGGGCTACATTGGACGTATTCGTGCGACCGCAGGTGACGTGCTGATCCACCCCACCCTGGACTGCCACGCGAACCGAATGGTTTCCGCCGGGGTCAAGTTGATACGACTAAATTGGCCGGATTCCAGCGGGTCTGGCGGGCTGTATCGTATCGACGAAATTGACGATGTGGCTCGGACCGCTGAAAATGATGTGACCGAAGCTGCTTTGATCTTAGAGCACGCGCTGAATCTACCTTGTTCCACTCCGTCGGGAAAAAGAGACGACTGGCCTGACGCCCTTGCTGCTGCCCTGACGGAGAATACCGACATGGAGATTGGCGACTGGGCGGAAGCAAATTGTCTAGCCCGGGAGACTGTATCGCGTGGATTCGCAACCACCTATGGGATTACTCCCGCAGGCTTTCGAGCAGAATGGCGAGCCCGTAAAGCTTGGCTCCGCTTAACGGGACGATCCGATCCTTTGTGCAGGATCGCAGCGGAAATAGGATTCTCGGACCAAGCTCACATGACTCGATGGATTCATCGCATTACAGGTGCCCCACCCGCCGCTTGGCGCCGGCAATTGAATCTCAAGACATTCAGTGGAAGTCAAATACGTTCAAGACTTCGCGCGGTTTAGGCATAATCCTTGCGCATAAATGACTCCACCTACTGCGGAGAGGATGGCGAGAAAAGGGGCGTTCCTCCTTGTCGCGTTATTCGCTCCTCTTCTTCTTCTGTTGTTCTCGATCCTGCGACCGACCGACCGACCGCATAAAATCGATCTTCCCACGAGTAAGACCATCTCTGTTCCAGTCCCTGGCTTCATTGGTCGCACTAACAGCTACCCATCAACCGTGGTGCTGAGTCCCAATGGTCGTTACGCCGCGCTGCTCAATCAGGGATACGGGTCGGAACAAAGCGGCATACGACAGTCGATCGCAATCCTCGACCTCAGCACTAACCAGCTGCGCGATTTTCCTGACGAGCGCTTGCGCGGAGACGAACAATCGACACTGCAAAGCTATTTTATTGGTCTTGCTTTTTCGACCGACGGCAGACATCTCTATGCATCAATGTCGGCA
>JASHOT010000148.1 GCA_030040965.1 Candidatus Sulfotelmatobacter sp.
TTTCCAGCGTCCGCGAAAGACCAGATCGTTCCAGTCGGGAATCAGATTGCTCACCGGGCATCCGGTCTGGCAGAAAGGAATGCCGCAGTCCATGCAGCGCGCGCCCTGCTCGCGCAGCTTTGCTTCCGGAAAATCTTGATAGATTTCGAACCAGTCATTGACGCGTTCGAGCACCGGCCGGCGCGGCGCAAGTTCTCGCGAATAGTCCATGAAGCCGGTGGTCTTACCCATATTGCACCAGCCCATGCTGCATAAGACCCTGTCGCACCTGTTCCAGTTCAGGCTCGCCGGTTGCAACTTGAAGTGCCGCGGATGGCGGGATATACAGTTCGCGACTACGCCTTACACCCAGCACGCGCTTAAATTCATGCGGGAAGACTTTCACAAAGCGCGCGACCGCGACGCCCCAGTTTTCAAGGATCCACTTGGCGCGCGGACTGCCCGAGAGCTCGCCATGGCGGGTCACGAGATCCTTCACGATTTGCAGGTCGCGCTCATCGACCAGACCTTCCAGATCGACGGATTCCAGATTGCAGCGCTTCTGGCCGAAGTCCCCGTATTCATCAAACACGTACGCGATGCCGCCACTCATACCCGCGGCAAAATTTCTGCCGCACGATCCCAGCACAATAACCAGCCCATTGGTCATGTACTCGCAGCCGTGGTCGCCAACACCTTCTACGACTGCCGTGGCTCCGGAGTTGCGAACCGCGAAGCGCTCGCCCGCAACTCCATTGAAGAACGCCTCGCCGCTCGTGGCGCCGTAGAGCGCAACATTGCCGATGATGATGTTTTCTTCCGGAGCGAAGCTCGCTTCGCGCGGCGCATAGACGATCAGTTTGCCGCCCGAAAGGCCCTTGCCGACGTAGTCATTGGCCTCGCCTTCCAGCTTCAGCGTGATGCCTCGTGCCAGGAACGCCCCCAGACTCTGCCCGGCCGATCCGGAAAGATGAATGCGAATCGTGTCATCGGGCAGACCGGCAGAGCCGTAGCGACGCGCGATCTGGCCGCTCAGCATGGTGCCGACCGAACGATGAATGTTTCGCACCGGCAAATTGATCTCGACTGAGTTGAGGCTCAGCAGAGCATCCAGGGAGTGCTCGACGAGCTGATGATCGAGCGCCGAGTTCAGGCCGTGTTCCTGATTGTGCACGCAGCGTCTCGCCACCCGCGACGGCACCGGCGGATTGTAGAGAATCGCGGAATAATCCAGCCCGCGCGCCTTCCAGTGCTCAACCGCCGGCTCAACGTCGAGCATGTCCACACGTCCCACCATCTCGTCGAGCGTACGGAAACCAAGCTCGGCCATGTATTGCCTCAGTTGCTCGGCGATGAAGAAGAAGAAGTTGATGACGTGTTCGGGCTGCCCCTGAAACTGTTTGCGGAGCACGGGATCCTGGGTTGCGATTCCGACCGAGCAGGTGTTGAGATGGCATTTGCGCATCATGACGCATCCCATTGCAATCAGCGGCGTGGTCGCAAAGCCGAATTCTTCCGCGCCCAGGAGCGCCGCAATCACCACGTCGCGCCCCGTCTGCAGTTTCCCATCGGTCTGCACGCGGATGCGGCTGCGTAGATCGTTCAGCAGCAACACCTGCTGCGTTTCCGCCAGCCCCAGTTCCCATGGAATCCCCGCATGTTTGATCGAACTGAGCGGCGACGCGCCGGTTCCGCCTGAGTCGCCGCTGATCAGCACCACGTCGGCATGCGCCTTGGCTACACCTGCGGCAACTGTTCCCACGCCCACCTCGGCAACCAGCTTCACCGCGATTCGCGCCTGTGGGTTTATGTTTTTCAGGTCATAAATGAGCTGCGCCAGATCTTCAATCGAATAAATGTCGTGATGCGGCGGAGGAGAAATCAGCCCTACGCCAGGTATGGAATGGCGCAAGCGCGCAATGACTTCATCGACTTTGTGGCCGGGAAGCTGGCCGCCCTCACCGGGCTTGGCGCCCTGCGCCATCTTGATCTGCAACTCATCGGCGTTGACCAGATAATTTGCCGTAACTCCGAATCGCGCCGACGCCACCTGCTTCACCGCGCTGCGCCGCAGATCGCCATTCGCGTCCGGCTTGAAGCGCACTTCGTCTTCGCCGCCTTCGCCTGTATTCGATTTCCCGCCGATGCGGTTCATGGCAATAGCCAGCGTTTCATGCGCTTCTTTGCTGATCGAGCCAAACGACATCGCGCCGGTGGTGAAGCGCTTGACGATCTCTTTTGCCGGCTCGACTTCTTCAAGCGGAATGGGCGCCGCGCTCTTTTTCAGCTTCATCAGCCCGCGCAGCGTGCAGAGATTGCTGCTCTGGTTGTCGATAAGCTCGGTATATTCCTGGAAAGTCTTGAAATTCTCTTGCCGAACTGCCTGCTGCAGTTTGCCGATGGTCAACGGATTGAGCAGGTGATATTCACCATTTACCCGCTGGTGATAATTGCCGCCGACCGAAAGCTCGGTTTCGAATTCGCTCAGTGACTGGAAGGCGAATTCGTGCTTGAGCTGTGCCTCGCGCGCCAATACCTCCAGGCCGATTCCTTCCAGCCGCGAGGTGGTTCCGGAAAAATATGTGTCGATCAAATCTTTGTTCAGGCCAATCGCCTCAAAAACCTGAGCACCTTGATAACTCTGCAGCGTCGAAATGCCCATCTTGGAAAAAGTCTTGAGCAAACCCTTCTTGATCGCTTTCAGAAAATGCTTCGTCGCCAACTCCGCAGATACGCTCTCACCGAGTTCGCCGCGCCTGGCCAGATCATCCACGCTCTCCAGCGCAAGATATGGATTGATCGCGCTCGCTCCGTATCCGCTCAACAAGGCGAAGTGCATCACTTCGCGCGGCTCGCCCGACTCGGTGATCAGCGCCACCTGCGTGCGCGTTTCTTCTCGCACCAGCAGGTTGTGAACGGCAGCCAGCGCGAGCAGACACGGAATCGGCGCATAGTCCTTATCTACGCCTCGATCGGAAAGAATCAGCAGCGAATATCCGGCCCGCACCGCGCGCGACGCCCGCTGGCAAAGCTCATCGAGAGCCCGCTTCAACCCGAGTTCGCCCTCGCGGGGCCGGAATAGCGCCGTGAGAGTCGTCGCCAGCAGATCGCGATTCGAAACTCTCCGCAACTTTTCCAACTCCCGATTCGTCAGCAGCGGATGGTCCAGCTTGAGCATGTGGCAGTTTTCCGGAGCTGCTTCCAGAATGTTGCGCTCGCTGCCGATGTAGCTGATCAGCGACATCACCATTTCTTCGCGGATCGGATCGATCGGAGGATTGGTCACCTGTGCGAAGAGCTGCTTGAAATAATTAAACAGCGACTGCGGCTTATCCGACAGGCAGGCCAGCGGAGTGTCGGTACCCATGGAACCCACCGGCTCCTCGCCTTTCGACGCCATCGGCGCCAATATCATCTTCAAATCTTCGTCGCTATATCCGAAGGCGCGCTGCCGCCGTAGCAGCGTCTCGGAATCGGGAAAGTGCATGCGCGAAGGTTCCGGCAGCTGATCCATCGTGATCTGAAATTCCTTCAGCCACTCGGCGTACGGCTGCTCGGACGCGAGCTTCTGCTTGATCTCCTTATCGGAAATGATGCGCCCCGCGACCGTATCCACCAGAAACATCTTTCCGGGCTGCAGGCGCCCCTTGTGCTTCACCTGCTCCGGCGCCACATCGAGCACTCCCGCTTCCGACGCCATCACCACCAGATCATCATGAGTGATGACGTAACGTCCCGGCCGCAAACCGTTTCGATCGAGAGTGGCGCCGATCACACGACCATCTGTAAACGCAATCGCCGCCGGTCCATCCCACGGCTCCATCATGCAGGCGTGATACTCGTAGAACGCACGCTTCTCCGCCTTCATGTGCGGATTGCCCGCCCACGCCTCCGGAATCAGCATGGCCATCACATGCGGCAGGCTGCGACCACCCTGCAGAAGCAATTCGACCGCATTGTCGAAATTCGCGGAGTCGCTGCCGTCGGGCGCAATGATCGGATTGAGCTTCTTCAAGTCCTCGCCAAAAAGCGGCGATTTGAGCAGCGACTGGCGCGCCTGCATCCAGTTGACATTTCCGCGCAGCGTATTGATTTCGCCATTGTGCGCGATGTAACGGTATGGGTGCGCCCGCTGCCAGCTCGGGAACGTGTTGGTCGAGAAGCGCTGGTGCACCAGGCACAACGCGCTCATCACATCAGGATCGGATAGTTCGCGATAAAAATTCGCAATCTGCGGCGCCAGCAGCAATCCTTTATAGACAATGGTTCGACATGAGAGCGAAGGGATATAAAACGTCTCGGCATCTTCAATGCCCGATGCGCGCATCTCATTTTCCGCCCGCTTGCGCACCACATACAGCTTGCGCTCGAAGGCGTCTTCGTCCATCCCCGGAGCGCATCTTACAAAAATCTGCTGAATATACGGCTGCGACGCCCGCGCCACGCGGCCAATCGCAGAAGCATAAACCGGGGTATCGCGCCAGCCGAGCAGCGTCAGGCCTTCCTCGCGCACAATGCGCTCCAGAATGCCCTCGCATTGCAGCCGCGGATGCTTCTCCACCGGCAGGAAAATCATGCCCACGCCATAAGTTCCGGCGCTCGGCAGAGTAAATCCCAGTTTTTCGCATTCGCGGCCAAAGAATTTATGTGGAATCTGAATCAGAACTCCGGCGCCGTCGCCCGTCTCCGGATCGCAGCCGCACGCGCCGCGATGCGCCAGGTTGAGCAGCACCTGAACGCCTTTTTCGATGATGTCGTGGCTTTTACGGCCGCTGATGCTGGCGACGAACCCGATTCCGCACGCATCGTGCTCGTGCGCCGGATGGTAAAGTCCCTGGGCAGGCGGCAAACCGTTCACCGGATTGAAGGGCGTCGTGGACATCTTGGTCCAGGTTGATCAATCTCCGAATCACTTGTTCTTGGGCGTGCATAGCAAAACGGCCGAGCGCCGCATAGTCGAACCAGGAACAGACGATCGTATCTTTCTTAATATCTGGAAGATGGCAGCGATGTACAACGCAGAATTTCGATAGGATGCATGCGAATTTCAGGACGGGCAAAACGGGGAGGGCAAGGATAGTCACGCCGAAATTTTGCTAATCGCGGCCGGCTTGGCTGCCGGAAGCGGCGTGCGCGGTCAGGAATTGCCTCGCGGCGGCAATGATATCTCTCTCGTGTTTCTCTCTACACTGGGGACAGTCTTCCCACTCGCTCGCAAGGCCGACAAAAACAACCAGTTCTGTTGGTTCTTTCAGCGCGTAGTAGATCCTTCGCCAGATCAGGCTTGCCCCGTCGTAAGGCCGCATCGCGCCACGGACAATTCGTCCACAAATGATTGAGGCGAGCTGCACGCCTCCCGCATAAGTCGACGCAATCGGCTCGCGTCCCAGCTCGTGAAACATTTCACCGATAATCGGATCCCATTCCGCGTGCGTCGGCCGGTTCATGGCCGGCGATCCGACGCAATTGTCGCCCGTCGTACCCAGCCTCGAGCCCAGCTTGAGCGAGCTTTGGCACCGCCTCCGGAAAAAGCAACCCGAAGTGCCAGTGCAGCTGTGCCAGCTCCGGGTCGAATTTATTCACAAACGGCTCGCTTTTCGGCCATGATGCTTCCTCCGCACCGGTTCTTCTTCCACCACGGCAAACTGAATTTTCTTCTCCACCGGATCGATACGGTCCATCAGCACGCGAATCTTCTGTCCCAGCCGGTACGTCTTTCTCGATCGCTGACCGATAATCTCGCGGGTATTCTCGTGGTACGTGTAGCGATCATCGGTCAGCGTGTTGAGCGGTACCAATCCCTCGACGAACAGGTCGGTTAATTCCACGAAAAAGCCGAACTTGGTCACGCTGATGATCAGCCCGTCGAAGTCTTCCCCAACCCGCTCCTGCATAAACTTCACTTTCTTCCACTCCATCAATTCGCGTTCGGCGTCATCCGCCCTGCGCTCAGTCTGGCTCGACTCCTCGGCAATCTCATGCAACTCCTCCACGCTGATGGGCCCATGCGCGGCAACTCCTGTCCGCGCGACGTCAGGCATAGTCCGCCGCTTCGACCAAGGCGACGGACTCCCATCATCAAGCGGTTGCCCCACCCTTGTCGCGCTTTCCGCGACAGGGTGGGAAGCCCGCTTGTCTTGAAAGGGCGCGGCTTCCAGCCGCGCCGTCCCGGAGATCGTTTGATCCGCGGCTTTAGCCGCTGAGGTCTGTCGCAGCGCATCCTTCAATATCCGGTGCACGATCAGATCCGGATATCTCCGAATCGGCGACGTGAAATGCGTATAGCTGGTCGCCGCCAGCGCAAAATGCCCCAGATTTTCCTCCGAATACCTAGCCTGCTTCAGCGAGCGCAACATCAGATAGCTCAAAATCCGCTCCTCCGGCTTTCCTGATATCTTGTCCGTCAGCTTCTGATACATGCGCGGCGTGATGTGCACTTCTTTCGGTATTTCAATCTCGCGCACGCGCTTCCCCGTTCCATGGGACGCGCGCCGGTCCGCCTTCATCTGCACGCGATGAATCGGAAGGGCACCCACGCCCAGCGAATACCCAAACGTTGCCGCGATCACCTCAAAGTCGTAAACCCGCTTTGCATCCGGCTTCTCGTGGATGCGATAGAGCGATGCGACGTTCTTTGACTCGAGATGTCCGGCCACACAC
>JASHOT010000149.1 GCA_030040965.1 Candidatus Sulfotelmatobacter sp.
ACGACTCCATCGCCATTCGCAGCGTCGTTCACCTGACCCTCGGCTACGATCACCGCATCATCGACGGCGCCGTCGCCGACCAATTCATGGCCCAGGTCAAAAAGAACCTCGAAACCTGGAGCGAAGAAGTCGGGTAAGAATTTCGATTAGTTTGGCTTGTCATCCTGAGCGCAGGATTTGCTTCACGGTAGTGAAGCAAATCCGAAGTCGAAGGACCCCGTGTTCACGGGGTGCCCCATTCAAGCCCGGTTTTGGCTTGAGTGGGGATTTTGACTTCGTGGAGTAAAGAGTAATGACGGTCATCCACCCTTGTCGCGTTTCGTGCGACAGGGTGCGCAGCACCTACGGCTGAGAGCTGGCGGCTGACGGCTGAGAGCTCGTTTTCGCCCACGCCGACGCATTCATGCACGTCACCACTCCATCGATGATCGTCGATATACCCGTCTTGAACTTCTCCGGATCCACGATCTCCCGCTGCGCGATCGCATCCGACATCGCCATCGCATTTTCCAGAAACGACATCGCCGCGTCCTTTTTTTCCGCACCCGACTTGCTCGCAAACAAAGTCTCAATCCCCGCCACCAGCGACGGGATAAACGAAATCCTTCGCCAACAGCTGATTCAGAAAATTCACATTGCCTCCAAACGAAACAACACCCCTGCGGTACTGCTAGTATTTCAACCCCGCATTCGGAGAAACCTCCGGACTCTCCGGCGTCACTCTCTGCTCCGACTCCGCGGGCGACGCAATCCCTCCGCCGCCTTCACCCCACTCCGTCACCACGGGATTCCGATCGCTAAGAAAAAACGACTGCTCCGTCGCAGGCTCCATCGCCTCCGGATCAACTTTCCCGCTCATCATTCCCTCCTTATCCAACTCCAAAATTCTTTGTCATCCTGAGGCGCCGTTCTTTTGCGCCGAAGGACCTGTGCACTTCCTTCTACAAAGTTCGTGGAGAATCGACTCAGTTCTGCATCTGGTACGTCACAATCGCCACCACATTCCCCGCCGTTGTCGTACAGCCCGCTTCTGCCGTCGTCGTCTTGATTCTCAATGCATGTCCGGACGCCACGCTCGTGCTCCCCGTCACCTGCGTATAAAAATTGTTTCCGTTGCTCAGCGCAATCGAAAAACTTCCCACCTCCGCGTTCGCCGTCCCATCCCATACCTGTATCACAGCCGACGTCGTACAGCCCGCGGGAGCCTGGCCCGCCGAAAGATCGTATCCCGTCACCGTCACTCCCGCCGGAAGCGTCCACGTGCAGAACTGCTCCGCGGTGCTCACCGTCGCTACCGGACACATATACGTCATGTATTGCTCTCCACGTACATACGCGGTTGTAGCTACTTTTGCGCTGTTGTCCCCGGCCGCCTGCGTCGTCGCCACGCTCCCATTCGGCAGCGTCAGTGCATGTGCAAACGAATATCCGCTCGATGCATTCCTCGTCCCATCTGGCTCGGTCAGCGTTCCCGTAAATGTCGGAGATGCCGTCGTCGCCACCGTCCCGCTGCTCGGCCCGTTGCCCGAGTACAGCGCCAGCTCCGAAGTCACGCCCGTATTCACCGTCACCGACCCGCTGCCGCCGCCGCTTCCGCAATCCGCGCCCGTCCCCGAAAGCACGCCCGCCGAACTCACATGCAGACATTGATTCCCGCTGCCCGTCACCGGCAATGTCACCGTCCCGCTCGTCACTGCCAGGCTTCCGTTCACCGTCAACGGAACGTTCACCGTCTTCGCCGACGCCGTCAGTCGCTCCAGAAAATTCGTTCCGTTCGGCAGCACATTAATATAGGAAGAAATCGAATTCGCCGCCCGCTGCGCCAGCCCTCCGCTCTGATCGATTCCCAGCGCCAGATCTCCCGCATCACCCGATGGACGCTCGCCGCTCGTCGCCGTCGTCTTGATCACGTTCGAATCCACCAGCGTCACCAGATCGTTCGGCGCCACGATCGACTTTCCAAAATTCAGCCGTCCTTTACTATTCGCTGACGGCCCGTTGCCAGAAGCGTCCGTCTGCCGCAACAGCGTCGCCTGCACATACGCGCCTGGCGTCTGCACCTGCAAACAGCTGACCTCCATCGGCGTGCGCCGCTGCGACACTCCGCCGCTATAGCACTGCTGCGCAATAATCGACGCGCCCGTCGTTCCCTGCGTCGCCACCGATTGCGGATCGCTTCCAATCTGATCCACCTGCAGAATCGAATTGTTGATCGCGTAATTTACCGGCCAGAACCAGAAGCTCGGCGTGAACCGCTGCGCCTGCACGGTGTACGCCGTGGGCGCTGCTTGCGTATCGGTAAACGAGCACATGCCATTCGTCCCGCAATTGCCCGAAACATTCGTCGCGATCGCATACATCCCCGATCCCCATGGCGCGGGCGTCCCCACTCCTGTCGTCACCAGTACGTCCCAGGTCAGCGTGCCCACGCTCGAGCCCGTCGCATTCACCAAATCCACCGACGGCCACAGCACATTAACATTGACGCTTGCACTCGCCGGCTCCGCCGATCCCGCAAACAGCACCGGCCCGTATCCGAATGCCGAACTTCGCGGCACCACAAAATATGTTCGCTCCGCCGCTGACCCTCCTCCTGTCGCAAACACCGGAGTTTCGCCCTGCGTTGGCCACGTTCCCACCACGCGCACCGGCTGGCTCCCCTGCACCAGGTATCCCATCTGCGCCGCGTAATTGCCTCCGGTATAGAGCGCGTTGTAGCACGCCGGACAAGCTTCCTGATACACATTGGTAAACGTCGCCGGCTGCAATCCGCCAAAATAGCGGAAGCCGAAAATCGGAAATCCCTGGCACACCGTGTCATCGGCGGCGAATCCATTTCCTCCCGCCGACGCGCAATTTACCGAAGAGAATTCACTTTTATGGATGTACGTGATGCCCGCGTTCCCCTGGTCCGTGCGTCCATAGAAGAACGCTCCAATTGGCCAGGTCGCCGTAAAGTGCGCGCTGTTCGGATTGATGCTGCCCTGCCCGCGATTCGCCGCACGCTCGATCTGCAACTGCTGATCGTTGTCGTTCACTACACCATAATTGAAATATCCCGTCCCCACGCTGGGCCACGCCTGCACGATCTGCAGATTTTCGATGTCCACGTGATCGGAACCGTCTTCGATGAACGCATTCTCAATATTGCAGAAGCCAAACGTATTCGCGCCAGCCGCAAATGTCCGCGAACCGAAACTCACTTGGAACGTCGTCGCGCTCAGCCCCGTCGCCAGCACCTTGCTCATCCAGTGCTGGTCCGTGGTCTGCGAGTGATATTCGCAATCCACTGTGTCGCCCGCCACAAACGGATGCGCCCCCGCCGTGGTCACCGTGTACGTCCCCGAGGTCGCCGAGACGCTCGCCACTTGCGCGCCATCGACCGCCACCGGGGTCGCGGCCGTCAGGTTGTAGATCTTGTGATACGCGATGTACGGCTCGGCCTGCAGCGTCCCCACAAAAATCGCGCGATCGCGTGTATGCGACACAATCAAAGCGCTCGTTCCATCCAGCGTGCCGCCAACTCCGCGCAGAAACACCGTCGCGTAGATGTCATACTGCGTGTTCGCCGCCAGCTTCACATACGGACCCGTATCGGTCGAAGCGTTCGGCGTCGTTGGGATATCATTGACCCACGCGTCATTCCACGCCTCCTGAATTCCTGTGCTCGCCGAACCCACCGTATATCCCGCCGCATGCGCATACGCCGTCGTCACCGTAATCGTCCCGCTCGAAGATCCCGGCGTGCACGTTCCGCCTGTCACTGGCACTGCTTCCGGCGTGCCCGTTCCTGAAATGTAGACTTTGTACGAGTAATAATTCGCTCTCGAATTTGTATCCAGCCCCAGCGAGCATGGCGCCAGGTGAATCGTCAGACTTCCCGGCGTCGCCAGGTTGTCGCTCGGCGTCTGCGCCCAGTTCCAGCTTCCCGTCACATACCGGATGTTCGCCAGATTGTTCGCCGAAAACTGCGTCCCCTCCGGCTGCGCGATCGCCTGGCTCGCCGCGGGAGTCGTCGAAATATTTCCCGTCCCCGTTCCACCACCGCACGCGCCCCACACCGCCGACGCGCCATTTCCCAAAAGGCAACTTCCGCTGTTCGACAATCCCGTTCCCAGTTCATTCGCCGGAACCAGTCCCGAAACCAGGTTCGCCTTCGCGGCCGCGCTCGTATCCACATACTGCTTGGTCGAAGCCTGCATCGCCGACGCGGGATTCGCCGGCAGCGTTCCGCCCGCAGTCGGCAGGTATGTTCCTGAGCCCACATTCGAAACCGAACTGTCCACATACGACTTGTTCGCCACGTCGCCCGGATTCACGGGCGCCGGCACGTTCGGGTTGACCGTAAAACTTTTCACCCCGGTAATCGTTTCAGGATTCGCCAGGTGCACCACCGCATTGTCATTCGCCTTGGTCGCCAGCGCCGAATTCACATACTGCATCGAAACCGGCTGCGCCGCCGCGCCTGATCCCGGAGTCGTAATCACCGTCGCCAGATTCACCGGAGTCGTGCTCACCGGCACCACCCAGTACTGCGTCTTCATCTCGCTCGGGCCAAGCTGATAGACCACGGTGTAGTACACGCCGGCTGGAGTCGGCTCCAGCTGCACCGTCAGCGCCCCGCCCGCTCCCAGCGTGACGCTCGTATTTCCTCCTGCCACGGCGGTTTCGCTCGCGGTCACAAACGCGGGCCATGTGATCAGCAACGTTCCCTGCGCCGGCGTGCCATCGGCCATGTACACCGTGTCCGAAATGGCCGTCATGCCGCTCGTCTGCGGTGCGGCGTAGGCGCTCGGTGTGGCACGGGCACTCTTGCCCGCGACGATCAGGCTCAACACCAAAGCCACCACCCAACAAGAAAACCGCCCCCAGGGGCGGCGGCTCGCGTCACGCATGTTCTCCTCCATCAATCTTCTCTGCTCGTGTGGCGACGGCCGCTCTCGGCCGTCCAGTTCGGTCCATGCTGTCATCCTGAGCACAGCGAAGGACCTATGCAACTCTGCTTCGCTCCCGCTGCGGCGTCATCCCGAGGGTCCGCGTTTCAGGTAGACCCCCGACTTCAGTCGGGGGCGGCGGGGCCGCGGACCGAGGGATCTCGCGTGCATCCTCACCGTGCCCGCGCGAGATCCCTCGCTCCACCTGAAAAACGGCTGCGCTCGGGATGACGCAACCAAGCAATCACAGGCCGAAAGCGAACGATCACGCTCCGCCCTGCTTCAGCCCGGCCAGAAACTCCTCCACGCTCTTCACGTAGACGTCGGCAAAATCCGCCACAATCCGCCGCGACTGGATCAGATCGATCGCGTCCTCCACGTCCCACCCCATCGATCCCAGCAGCGCCAGCGCCATCATCGGCCCGCGATGCACGCCCGCGGCGCAATGAATGAACACCTTCGCATCATCTGAAGCCAGAGCCGTCTCGGCAAACTCCACGCCGCGCTCGAACATCGCGGGCGACTTGGGCTCGAAATCGTCGTCCGTCGGATTCCACAGCACTTCAATTCCGTATGGCTTGGCCAGCGGCGTGTCATCGAACTCGATCTGCATGTCGATGATGTGCGTGACCCCGGTCCGCGCCACCAGCGCCATGTTTTCCCGATTCCAGATGCCGCCGCCAACCGCAATCCTGTCGGTCAACCAGGTGATGTCCATTCCACTCCCGTAGCAATGCCGATGCAGCGCGGGCACTCCTGCCCGCGAGCATTTTCATTCTACGGTATTGCGGACAACCTGATTTCCACCCATAAACAAAAAACTTTGTTTCCCCGAGCGTCGACCAATTCGTTTGTCATCCTGAGCGATCTCGGAACTCGCCGTAGCCCGTTTCGATTCCCCCATTGGTGCGTCATCCCGAAGGTCTGCGCTTCACGTAGACCCCGACTTCAGTCGGGGGGGTGGTGTCTTAAATGCTGTGGCAGCCACGGTATCTAAGACACTACCGGTTGCGCTGAACACTTGAGCCTGTGGAAAACTTCGGCAATGCGAGTTCAAGTTTCAAAATAGCAAAATTTCAAAGTTTCAAAATGGCAACGCTCGAAGCTATCGCACCACCAGTCGTGATATTCCGTCACTGACGAGACTTACGCTTTGTGGCAAGTTGCCGCTCCTGTCATCCCGAGTAAGGATTTTGCGAAATGAACCCGCCGCGCACTAAGCGCTGTGACCTTGAAACTTTGAGGCCTGTCAATTTTCGCATGGTGCGTGCGCATCTCACACGGCCCGACCCGGTGCTACACTGAGCCCATGAAGTTCAAGGTCCTGCAAGATCATCTTCGGGACATCGTCTGGGCCAAAATTGAGAAAGGGGAACTGACCGGACTGCGCCTGGCGCAGATGACCGGCTTTAAACAGGCGCACATTTCCAATTTCCTCAACCGCAAGCGTGGGTTAAGTCTCGAAGGCATGGACAAGATTCTCGCCGCACAGCATCTTTCGGTGCTCGACCTGCTCGATCCCGCCGAAGTCAACCAGCGCGCCACCATCGTTCCTCCCAGCACAGACGAATTCGAAAACATCGCGCTCATCGACCTGGCTGCAGCCGCGCGACCTGAGATCGCGGCCCGCGATATAAAAGAATTCCTGAAGTTCAGGAAAACTTTTCTCGCCCGGCTGCGTTCTGCAACCGAAGGCGATCGCCGGGACTGGCTGCGCTTCGTCGCGATTCGGATCGAGTCCCGCGATGCGCAGGGCATGCATCCCAGGTTCGCCGCCGGAGCCACGCTGCTCGTCGATCGACACTACAATGTGCTCGAGCCCTATCGCAAGGGTGAGCCCAATTTGTACGTTGTGCTGAAAAACGGAACCTGCGCGGTGCGTTATGCCGAAGTGGCCGGAAACCGGTTAATCTTGCGTCCCCATGACCCGGCCGCGTCAATCGACGCGGTACCGATTCCGCAAGGCAAGGACACGAGCGACCTGATCATGGGACGCGTGTGCTTCGTGGGAATGGAAGCGTGAGACGCACGCCGATGCTGCGTCGGCTTCGATTCTTAGCGCGAGGGCCACTCTTCCTTCGACCCTCAACGCCCTTCCGCCATACTCCCCGAACACCCGTCCCTCACGGCGTCACGATGAATGGCAGGCTTCGCAGCGTGGCGCTTGGCGTGGTCACCTGCACGACGCCCGACGTCGCGTCAGACGGCACGGTGGCTGTGATTTCCGTGTCGGAGACGATGGCGAAAGACGCGGCCGCACCGTTGAATGTCACGGCGGTCGCGCCGGTCAGGTTTTTGCCAAGGATGACGATCGCGGCTCCCACCTTGCCGAATGCTGGCTGCGTCTTGACGAAAGGAGCCAGGCCGGCGGAGAACGCAAAGACGGTGCCGTCGGAAGGATAGCTACCGCTGAGGGTCGTTCCGTAGAACGCGCCGTCGGTGGCCTGCAACAAGGCGGTCCAGGGCCATTGAGCGCTGGTGTTGTCGAAGCTGTACAGGGTGGTCAGCTTCCCGCCGGCGGTGAGTTTGAAGATGGTGCCCGCTCCGTCGCTGAGGTCGTACGCGCCGTCATGAAAAGTCGTGCCGTACAGGCTTCCGTCGCTGGCCAGGATCAGCGGGCTGGGAGTAAAGCCGTCGGGGCAGTTGGGTTGCGTGGAGCAGAACTGGTGTAGGGTGGTGAGCTTACCTGAGGTGGTGAGCTCGAAGACCGTGCCGCAGCCGCCGTACTCGATGCAGTAGGGACCCCCATAATAACTTGTGCCGTAGAGCCGGCCGTTGGGAGCGAGCACGAGTGGGTTCTGTGGGGCTTGTCCGTCGGCGCAGTTGGCTTGCGCGCAGAAGCTGTAGAGAGTGGTCAGCTTGCCGCCAGGCGTAAGTTCGAAGACAGTTCCACCGTTGTAAGCGCCGCCGCCCAGCGTCGTTCCATAGAGATTGCCGTTGGGAGCCTGGATAAGCGCGCCCCGCGGATACTCGCCGTCGGCGCAGTTGGCGAGCGAGCAGAAGGTGTAGAGATTTTTGAACTTGCCTGCGGTACTGATTTCGAAAATGCTGCCGTAGAGTTCTTTCTTCAGGTAGTCGTAATCGCCGTAGGTGGTGCCGTAGAGTGCACGCTCGATCCGAGTAGTAGTCCGCCTTCGGGAGCTTCGCCGTCGGTTCGAGTGAAGGAGTGGAGAGTGGTCAGCAGGCCATAGGCAGTGATGGAGAAAACAGTGCCGCACCCCCACTGCATACGGCATTCGTTATTAGGAAACACTCCACCACCCTGGGTGGTTCCGTACAGTAGCCCGTTGGGAGCCTGAACCAAAACACCGTAGGGTTGTGAACCATCGTCGCAGTAGATGAGAGAACAGAAATTGTAGAGGTTGGTGCTGGCGAGCGAAAAGAACGTTCCGCAATCATATTCCTGTTCGCACAGATTGTTTGGGCCGCCGTTGTACGTCGTGCCGTAAATCTGGCCGTCATACCCCTGCATGAGTGGCGTCATCGGGTAGTAACCGTTGCTCTGATCGAAATTGATAAGCACCGTGACGGTTACTTGCGCCGAGGCCATGGCCGCGAAGGCCAAAAAAAAAGAAAAGAGGCAAAACAGACTTCGCCGGACCAACTTCTGCATAGGATTCTCCAAGTTGCGTCGGAAGTATCCAACATCGAAATCGATCCGACAAGATTGAAAATTCTTGCATGCAGCGTCCGTTTTGAGCTGGGCAGGCACGATGTGTCTAAGGAACCCAAGCACAAACCGACTTTGTAGGCAATCGACTGTGAGTTATCTTTTATCGATGCGCATTCTTCTCATCGGCGGCAATGGATTCATCGGACGGCCGGTCGCGGCGGAGCTTGTGCGGCGCGGGCACGCGGTCGCGGTGTTTCATCGCGGGACTTCTCCGGCGCCCGAGGGCGTCGAGGAGATTCGCGGCGACCGCCGCCAGCTTGCGGCGAGTGCGCAAGAAGTGGTGCGATTCGCACCCGATGTAGTGATCGATTTCGTTCTGAGTTCAGGCGTGCAGGCCGAAGAGCTGATGAATATTTTCCGCGGCGCGACCGGGCGCGTGGTCATGCTGAGCAGCATGGATGTCTACCGCGCGGTGGGCATCTCGCATGGACTCGAAAGCGGGCCGCTCGAAGAAGTGCCGCTCACCGAAGAGTCGGTTTTACGGCGTGTGCTGCATCCCTACCCGAAGGCGCAACTGCAGGCGCTGCGCCAAATTTTTTCGTGGGCAACGGACGATTACGACAAGATCCCCGCGGAGAGCGCGGTGATGAACGATCGCGAACTGCGCGGCACCGTGCTGCGGCTGCCGATGGTCTATGGGCCGGGCGATCCGCTGCATAGGTTTTATCCGGTGGTGAAGCGCGTGATGGATGGACGGTGGCACATCATTTTTCCCGAGACGCTCGCGCCCTGGCGCTCGCCGCGCGGATTTGTGGAGAACGTGGCGGCGGCGATTGCTCTGGCCGCAACCGACCAGCGTGCGGCTGGACGAATCTACAACGTGTGCGAGGAGCCTTCATTCGGCGAACTGGAGTGGGCGCGAAAAATCGCGAGTGCGATGCAGTGGGATGGCGAGTTCGTGGTGCTGCCGGTCGAGCGGACGCCGCAGCATCTGATCAAGCCGGGCAACGCGGCGCAGCACTGGGCGGCGAGTTCGGCGCGCATTCGCCGCGAACTGGACTACGCCGAACCGGTTGCGCTGGACGAGGCGATCCGGCGCACGATTGCGTGGACGCGCAATCATCCACCGGAAACTGGGCTGGAGTTTCTGGCGCCGATCGATTACGCAGCGGAAGACGCCGCGCGCGCAGCGCGGAGTTGAAAATTCGGGAGCGGATACAACGGCGAGTCGAAGAGTTACTGCCTTAGCAAAACGAAAAATACACTACGTCGTCTTCGAAATGCAGCGGCTGGTAGCCCGCATTCGCCTGCAGATTCGCGAGAATCTCGTCGCGCCGCGTGCGTAGCTGACTTAACGATTTCGTGCCGGGAAATTCCATACTCTTGATGGTGGCCCCGGGCAGCGTGAGCGCGGCGAGTTGTTCGAGCATGGACAAATCCCGCGTCACGCCGAGGAATCCGCTCTCTTTCATCGCCGCAAACGATTTGGCCGGGTCCTTCGCGAACAGCAGCGCGGTCGAGGCCAGCATCTGCTCAAACCTTTCCGCCACATGATTCCATCCCTTGGCTACCGCCTCGTCTACACCCGGACACGCCTCGCGAACCATTGCCTCGACAAGCCGCACGTAGTCGACCCGGATCGCCGGATCGAGCGCCGGCGAATAACGGACAAAATCTTGCAGGTCTTCGGTCTGGCCATTCTCGGAGAAGACGCCCAGCAGTTTGTCGCCGGCAAGGCACGCCAAGCGGCACCTCAGGTCCCCCCGATCAAACAATGAGACCAGCGTGACCTCGCCATTCCAATTTGGCGGCAGTTCCTCCTTGCAGGGCAGCATGACGAGTGGCTTGCCGTCTTTGCGCTTTACCAGCAGCAACTTCCCAGGATCTGCAGGGTAGTTCGCGCGCCCCAGCGTAATGTTTTGACGTGAGGTAAGCAGCGAGGTCCAAACCACGAACAGATTGTCAGAAAGCTTGTAGCTCTCGGGTGAGAGCACATCGTTCACCAGTTCGCGGAGCAACTGTTGCGCCTCCGCCGCCTTCGTAGTCGCCCGCACGTAGTCGTAGCAGAACGAGAAATTGAGCAGCTTGTTCGATGATTCGAATTCGCGAGGGGAACTGGCGCGGTTCAGCACGCGATCCACGAACTCGGCCGCGTGCTCTTCGCTCACATTGCGGTTAAAATCCTCGAGGCGGATTTTAAGAAAGTCTAACATCATCTCCGCATTGAGGTCGGGGAAGATCATGTCGCGCTTCAACAGCAGGTACACCCAATCCCAGTCGTCATAAAAGAATGCCTTGCAGTAGTAGAGAAGGAATTCCGAATCGCTGAAGTGTTCGGCGGCGTGGTTCAGCGCCCAAAACCACATGTTCTTGATGGTCAAGTAACCGCACAAATAAGGACTGCGCAATGCCGAGAGTGGCTCGAGCAGCAGATTGGCCTTGCGCTCGATATGCTGGTCCGTGGCGCGAGCATCAAGCAGAACGGCACGCAGATTGTCTAAGAGCTTGTCTGCCGGCAGCTCGCGCTTGTTCTTCACGCGATTGCCGGCGGCCAACATGGCCAGCGACTGGAAGACGGCGCCAATGATCTCGGATCTGCCGGGCATCGCGTCGTGCTCGGCAAATTCCGCTAGTCCCTCAGCGATGGGTTGCATCAGCCGCTGGCAGAGTTGCACGCGCACCATGTCGCGCTCGCACTGCCTACAGAAGCGCATCCGCTCATCTGCGGTCTCAGCCTCCATGCTCATCAGTGCCGCTTTCTGAGCGCGGAACGAGAGAAACAGCAGTGTGTAGCCCAGCGGCGAAGTGAAGCACCACTGATGTGTCAGCTCGTGAGCAAACTGCGGCAGGGCACTCAGAGGAAAGCGCTTCATCATGGTCAGGTCGGTCATCCAGTTCTCGATGTCGAGAGCTGTCAGTACCAAACTGCTGGCCAGCGGATCGGCAAAGCTGCGGTAATGCTGCCGACCGTCCATATCAGCGTCCGTGAATCTGCTTCATGACCGATGCCAGCGCCTCGGTCGGCTCCTGCGAACTGTTGTCGAGAACGATGCGCTTGCGCATGCTGCTGCCATCGGGATGAATCTCTTCGATCTCGATCTCGGTGCGCGCCTGCGTCCGCTTCTTCAGCAGATACGCACCCAACACCTGCAGCGCAGCCAGCGTGACCGTCATGGTGAACAACACCGGCTCGCCGTAGGTTCCCGCCGGCACCGGGACTTCTGCAAACTCGACTCCACGAGCGTCTTTCAGCTTGAGCATGTCAAGCTTCGAGACGCCAGGCACGGTGTACCGAATCTCCTGTTGCATCGGTCGCCTCCACTTGAATTACTCCTTACAAAGACGTACATACCAATGCCAGTCGTGCGATCAGTGCCGAGCTATCGACTGCGGCGAAGCGAGTTGCGAATCGTAGGAATAGATTACCTGCTGGCCGTAGTAGATTTCCGTCGCCCACCACCCGAGCAGGCACGCGAGCGTGAGAACGAGCGAGAGAAGGCTCAGCGCGGGCCATCTCCAACTTGCTCCGCCGACGTCCTTTTTCGCGTCGGGAAGCGATGGACGAGGCCGCCAAAGCAACACCGCTCCAGCCATCCCGATCATGAAGAGGCTGAATTCCATGTACGGCGGATCGATAACCGGCCGCTCCTCATAGTGATGACGGGCGGAAGTCGCCGCGAGAATCAGAAACAGAGCGGGGATCACGGCGAACAGCCAGCGCCACAGAGATCGCGGCCGCTCGCGTCGCAGTTTCGTTCCCCACGCAAACAGGCATAGCGAGAATCCGACTAGACCGTTGAAGCTTGCGCCGCGCAGCACCATGATCTGATCGTGTAGCTGGCGCAGGCGTAGTGTTTGGTCTTCGCCGCGAAGCAAGAGCGTGTTCTCCTGCAGGGCAAAAACATCCTGAGCGGCATCACCAATGTGATCCTGCTGGTGGTTATAGCGGTAGAGTGCAACCCAGATCAGAACGTACTGGCAGCCCGATTCCTGCTGCTGGAAGTTGCCGATTTGATCGGCCAGAACCGATTTCGGGTCAGCACGCAGCAAGCCGTTGTCATCGGCGTCGCAGAGAACGCTGGCCAGGATGTGATCTTCGTTCGCGCCCATGCGCACCAGTTCGGGTCCAAACTGAAGATAGAGATCGTCGTCGTTGAAAAAATCCTGGGCGATGCGGGAGATGGCGCAGCCCAGCGTATATGCAGCCGCAAACAGTAAAACACCCGCAACCGCGGTCAGCTTGCGGTTTTGCACCCAGTCGACGACGACCCCCACCTTGTTCTCGCCTTCGAAGAAAAACAGATGCACGACGAGAATCACCCAGGGAAGGGCGAGCGCGCCTACGATCGTGATATCGAATGCGATGGTGAGCGCGCCCATAGATTTCTTTTGAGCCGACAGATTTTTCACCGACATCGATCTATTTCAAATCGGCCAGATCTTCCTGCAGCTGCTGCAGGTTGAATCCGGCCGGCGTGGTTTTCTTTCCTGTCAAATAGTCGTTGCTGAGGATGGCGTAGGCCTCGTCGCAATAGGCGGCCCAGAATCCCCAGGTCATAGTCTGTAGTGCGCCCCAGGTCACAACCGTTACACTGCGCGCGTCGTAAGCGACAACGGGGACGGCGTGGCCTCCCCAGGAGCCGGGCTTGCCGTCGCCGACCGGACCGCCGGGAGGAACCGACCAGGGCTGATGATTGGTGGTCTGGGCCTGCGCGCTCTTGGGCAACTGCAGGCCGATGTAGCAGCCCTCGAAGATGTAGACCGAATCCATGATGTGGGTGTGGTTGGAGGGTTCGAGGGCGACGTAAGCGCTGATCTTGTCGCTGGCGATGCCGGTCTGACGCCAGTAGTTGAGGACGTCGATTTCCTGCGCGCCGTTGTCGTTGGCGCCGGTGACGGGATTGTAGCCGGTGATGGCCGAATAGGCGGCGATGATCTGATTGTCGGTGGGCGCAACCATTTTCTTGCCGGCGTTGGCGGTCCACTCCATGATGAGGTGGCCGGCGGCGGCGCAAGTGCAGTCGCCGATCTGATCGTTGGCCATCATGCCCCAGCTGGCACCGACTTTTTGGGTGAGGTCGGCGGTGGGCGGCGGCGCGGGCAGCGCAGGCGTGACGTAAGACGCGAACAACAGCGTGCGGGGATCGTGGCGCGGCGGATGCTTGCCGAGTTTGAGTTTGTTGGGATCGATGCGGGTGGGATCGTTGCGCATGGTGATGCCGGAATGGGCACCGCCCTTGGCTTTGTTGAGTTTTCTGACGGGCATGAAACGTCTCCTTGTGGCGCGGCTGGCGCGCGGGTTTTTATATGTACATATCGATATGTACGAATTGGCGCGACCTGTCTGCAGGCGATGGCCTGCGATGGGGAAATCGCGCAATCTTAATTTTTAGGGGAAGAAGTTGTGCGCATGCTAGCCCTGCGCGGGGATGAGGTCAAGAGAAAGAGGAAGTTGTTACGAAAACCGGACAAACACTCAGATTGAATCGGCCAGGGATCTTCACGCATTGAATTCCTTGTTTGGGAGATCCCTCGCCCCGCCGGTGAAGACGCGTGCCTTCGGGATGACGCCGTCGACTCTGTTTCGACGGGATCAATGCACCAGCGCGCCGTAGACCAGCTCGCGCAAGGCGCGGCGGTAGTGGCCGGCTTCGACGAAGGGCATTTGCAGCATAAAGACGGCGTAGAGTTTTTCCTTGGGATCGACCCAGAAATAAGTGCCGGCGGCGCCGGCCCAGAAATAATCGCCGACGGAGCCGGAGACGGGCGTGCGGCCGGGATCGACGCGGACGGCGAATCCGAGGCCGAAACTCTGGCCGAGTTCGGGCAGCGGCGCGAGATCCTGCGTAGCAGGCAGCATGCCTACGCGAGACATTTCGGAATTGAGCTGGTCGCTGGTCATGACTGCAACAGTCTTGGGCGAGAGCAGGCGGACGCCGTCGAGTTCGCCTCCGTTAACGAGCATCTGGCAAAAGCGCGAATAGTCGGCGGCAGTCGAGAGCAGGCCGCCTCCGCCGGAGAAGAATTTTATTTTTTCTTTCGTCAGATCTTCGGCGGGCTCGGCGATGGGCGGGCGCTTGCCGGTGGCGGGATCGACTTGCGGCTCGGCGACGCGCGGAAACTGCGCGGGCGCGAGATAGAAAGCGGTGTCGGGCATTTTCAGCGGGCGCGTGATGCGCTCGGCGATGAACTGATCGAAGGGAATGCCGGAGACGACTTCCACGATGCGCCCGAGAACGTCGACAGACATGCCGTACTCCCAAACGGTGCCGGGCTGATGCGCGAGCGGAAGCTTCGAGAGTTTGGTGACGAATTCGGCGAGGGTTTGGCCGCGATCGAACAGGTTCGCCTTGTTGTAGGCCTGATGCACGAGCGAGGTGCCGAACGGGCCATAGACGATGCCGGAAGTGTGACGCAGGAGATCCTGCACGGTGACGGGGCGATGCAGATCTTCGAGCGCGAGCGTGGGCTTGCCGGTCGCGGGATCGGGCTTCTCGACACCGACTTTCGCGTCTTTGAATTCGGGCAGGTAGAGCGAGACGGGCGCGAGCACGTCGATCTTGCCTTCTTCGGCGAGCATCATGACGGCGACGGTGGCAATGGGCTTGGTCATGGAATAAATGCGAAAGATGGCGTCGGTTTTCATGGGCGTTTTCTTTTCGCGATCCTGAAAACCGATGGCCTGGCGATAGGCGACGCTGCCGTTGCGGCCAACGACGAGCACGACGCCGGGGATCGAGCCCTTGTCGACTTCGCTCTGAAAGTATTGCGTGATGCGGGCGAGGCGGTCGGAGGAGAAGCCGACGACTTCCGGGCGAATGATTTTTTCCTGTGCGGCCTGGGCAAAGGCGAGCGAGGCGGGAACGACAAGAAGGATGGAAAGAAGCGGAAACGTTCGGTGGCAATTCATTTTCCGGCGATTCATTGCGGGTTACTCGCAGGTCGCCATTGTAGCCGAGCGGGCTTAATCTATTTCGGATTCTTCAGCTTACTTGCAAGCTTCCTTATCTTTTTTTCCGGCGCGATATTCGCGATATCGTTGGCATCGTCGAGCCGACTTTCGCGCAGCAGGTTCATGCGTCGGGCCTGGATACTTGGCTGCTCGGCGACCGGCGTGCGCACACGAAACACGTGAGGGGACGAACAAACTAGAGCGCCCCCACCGCGCGCAGGCGAGCGATCAACTCGTAATCCGAGGGATTCTCCCGGTCCTGATTGCGCATGAACCAATACAGAACACAAAGCAAGGGCAAGCATAGCCACGACGCGCTCTTGGCCACATCTCTACCTCCTGATCGGTTCCGAAGCTCGCGAACTCGAGTAACCGGTTTCACGTTGGCGAACAAGAAGATGAGAGGAGCATGCCGGTTGTTGTCGTTCTACAGGAAGCGAGTTTGGGCTTTAATGCGTTTCAGGTAGCGCGGCACGCCTACAGCCAGAAGTCGCTTTTGGGGCCGGGCGTGGGGCTCTGTGCGGCCTTGGCGGCGCGGCTCATATTGGGAGCGACGCGATTGCGTCCGGCATTTTTGGCGACGTAGAGGGCAGTATCGGCGGCCTGCAGCAATTTTTCGAGTTCGGCCGCGCTCTCACCGGTGGCAATGCCGAGGCTGAGCGAGACCTGCACGCTGGCTCCTTCGACCATGATGCTGCAGCTGGCAACGTGACGGCGCACGCGCTCGGCAAGATCCCAGGCTTCGGCCATGCCGCAACCGGGGGCGACAATGAGGAACTCTTCGCCGCCATAGCGGCCGACAGAGTCGTAGGGCCGAACCATGGCGGCGATGCCGCTGGCAATGATGCGCAGCACGGTGTCTCCGGCAGCGTGGCCGCGCGTGTCGTTGATGATCTTGAAATGATCGACGTCGATCATGATGAGCCCGACGGGCTGATGATCGCGCTCGGCACGCTGCAGTTCGCGATCGAGAATGGAGAGAATGGATTTGCGGTTCCACACGCCGGTCAGGCCGTCGTGTGCGGCTTCGCGGCGCAGGGATTCTTTGGCCACGACGAGGCGGTGCTGCGTGACCAGCAGCCGCGTGCTCGAACCTACAAAGGAAAACAGGACCACGACGACGGCCAATCCCAGGCGCGCGCGGGCGATGCCCAGCGACATGAGAAGTACAAGCAGGGGATAGAGCAGATAGAAAATCTCGGAATAAATGCGCTTTTCGCGTGGCGGCGCTTCTGAAGAAAGACTGGACACTCCCGCCTGCTTCCAGGTCACGGCGATCAACAGCGGCACCGCGAGCAGGAGGCTCCAGAGAAGATCGAACCAGGCGCCGGTGTGAAGGCCCTGGCCCGGACCATAATAATAAAGACCGTCGACGATGCCGGAGAGCGCGAGAAAAATCCCCATGCGCCCGAAAAGCGCTTTGGCGTCGCGGGAGTGAGTGAGGCCGGCACGCAGCAGAAACGCAGCGACCACGAACCCATAGCCTGCGAAATAAGGCGCCCAGACTTCATGGGCAAGTTCGCCGGGCGACTGGGACTTGGGCAGGTAAAAGAAATAAAGATAGGCGGCCACGCAGACCAGCACGGCCTGGACGAAATCGAGAGCTACGACGAGGTCGAGCGCGGCGGCTTCGTGCTCGGGGTCGAGAAACAACGCCATCGCCATGGGCACGAACCAGAAACAGAAAAGCATGTTGTTGATCCAGGCGACGCTGGGCGAGGGAGAGAAATCATTGTAGACGCTGAGCAACTGCGCGACGAACCAGGCGGAATAGGCAAGTCCCGTGAGGAACCAGAAAGAGCGTGCGAATCCTTCGGAGCGGCGGGCGGCATCGACGATGGAAAAGATC
>JASHOT010000016.1 GCA_030040965.1 Candidatus Sulfotelmatobacter sp.
CGTTGCAGTCCGGCGGCGGCCAGGCTGACGCTGGGGCGGTCGGTGCCGAGCATGGTGGCAAGGAATTCGTGCGTGATGCGCAACAGGCCCGAGTGCACGCGATCCTGGGTGAGTAAGAGCCAACGCGACAGTCTTTGCTCAAGATCGTGCAGGCGGTTGCAGCCGGCGGTCTGCGCCACTTGCAGGCCATGAATCGCGGCATAACGATTCAACGCATTCTTGAGCTGCAGTGACGAAGGCAACAGATTGCAAAGCGCGTCGGCATTCACGCGAAAACCCTCCCCGGAAATCTGCATGACCGCGAGATGCGGATTCCTTCGCAGCCCGGCCACCAGTTGCAGCGGAGTAAAGCCTTCACTGCCCACCACGCCGACCTCCACGCTTTGCCGCTTGCGGGAGGTAACTACCAGTGAGATCATTCCCGAATTCAGAAAATATGCGAACTCGAGCCTTTTCTTCGGCTCATGCAGTACAAAGCTTTGCGGCAAATCTACGAACTGCAGATGCGGTCGAAGGACCGCGAATTCGTCGTCACTCAACGATAAAAGGATTGTATTGACGATCGGCTTGCCCGCCTGGTTGGTTCGTTCGCCAGCTTGCAGCGGCTGAGCTGTGCGAGATTGAGAGATCGCTGCGTTCTTTGGGTTTCTTCTGCGGCAGAAGATTCTGTCTTCCGATGCTGATGTGCTTTTCATTTCGTACGCTTCACACTCCACGCTTCACAGATTTTCTTCACAGCAGTTTTGATGCCCGGCCTCTGCGCTGAGGATGATCGGCGAATCTCTGTAAGGCAGCCCGGAATTTCCGATGGTAGCGGCTATTCGTAACGTTCGCGTACGTCAGCTTTCCAATACACTAACGCTACGTTGCGCTACGGAATTTCCCGTATTTACACCCCCGCTGACGGCATGAGGTAATTTCGTAGGGAATCACACATTGTGGATTAAACGGTTTCCGCTGCCTGAAGCCACAATTCTGGACCACGAATGGCGATTCGGATCCTGATTGCGGATGACAATGCGTTAGTTCGGCGGGCCTTAGCTCAGGCGCTATATTCGCGCGGGCACTGGGAGATCACTCAAGCCGAGAACGGCGAGGAAGCCGTCGCCAAGGCGAAAGAGCAGAAACCCGACCTTATCATTCTCGATCTGGCCATGCCAGGAATGGATGGCATCAGGGCGGCGCGCGTCATTAACCTGTACTTGCCCGATGTTCCCATCATCCTGCACACGCTGCACTGGACTCCTCGGGTCGCGGTCGAGGCGCTCAAGGCGGGCGTTCGTAAAGTCGTCGCCAAGAGTGATAGCGCTACCATCCTTTTGGCGGTCGAGGAGTATCTGACTCCACGAGTGATCGGGTATGTCGCCGTGATCGAGGAGCCACCAAGCGTGCCCGTCGATCCTGTCGTTATTCCACGCTCGTCGGGCGCGGCGGACGCAACTGTGCCCAGGCCGCAGACTCCTGCTGCTCCGGTTGCGAACGGCGCGATCGGTCCAACAACTCGATCAACTGCTGAATAAGCTCCGAGAACTTGTCATCGTCTTTTTCCAAGGCAATTCTTGCGCACAACGCTTCCATTCGAGAACGGTCCTCTGGCGTCATCATGCGAAATAAGACTCCGTTGACGCGGCGGAGGATGGTAGGTCCGAATTGGTAGAGCGAAATGAAATCTTCCCAAGGCGTCCTGGTGCCAAGCCTGAATTGGATTGGTGAATCACCTTAGACGCGAGACTTTGTGGAGTGGTGCGGGTTGGGAGAGTTCAAGTTTCAAAGTTTCAAGTTTCAAAGTCTCAGGGCGACGAGGTTTCAAGGTTAAGCCTGATCGCTTTCTGCCTCGTCAAGCTGTCGGAAGTGCGGAGCGTTTCTCCTTGCAACTTTGAAACCCTGAAACCTTGAAACTTAGTGTTTCTTCTTCTTCGCCGGTTTTGCGGAACGAGCCGGCTTGCGCGCGGATTTTACCGGCTTAGTAACGGGCTTTTTCTCTGACTTTTGAGCAGGTTTCGCTTTTTCCGGCGCTTTGGCTGCGACCTTGACTGGCGGCGCCGGCTTGGCAACAGGAGCTGCGGGCGCGGGCACGGCCACCGGAATTGGTCCCTTTGCTTTCTTTCCTTTTGGCCCCGGCTTGCCTGCCAGTTTTCCAGCAGCGCCAGCTGCTGCTGCAGCTTCGGCCGCGGCTTTGGCGGCGCGTCCACGGCGCGGAGCAGGCGGAGGCGGCGGTGGCGGAGGTGCGAACGGCTTCAGATATTTCAACGTCTCGGTGCGCGAGCGCAGCTTGCCATCGAGCAGCAGCATGAAGACGTCGTGCGCGAGTTTGGGATAAATGGGCAGTTGCGGCGTGATCAGCAGTTCCGTCATTTCGGGCAGCGGAAGTTTCTGCTGTACCTGCCGCCACTTGGTCAGATAATTCTTGATCTTCTGCTCGACCGATTGCTGCTTTGCGGTCACGGCCAGGAACAGCACCATCTCCGGACGCGCGGACGAGAGCAGTGTCCAGGTGCGTGAGGGCGTGGCCGCTTCCTTGCCCATCAGGCGTTTGGCCAATTCCTTGGCGTGATCTTCAATGTCGCGCCATGCTTCGACCAAATCCTTGCGCGGAATCAGCCGCTGCAGATCAGAAATGTCCTTCTCGGAAAGGCGCGCGGTCAGGAAGTACATCACCGCCGGACCGGCATCGGGAGCATAGCCGAGGTCGACCATCTGCTGGCGCGTCTTCATGAGCGCCGTCAGGCCATTGGAGTCGGCTTTGGCGGAAGTCCAGTGCGCATGCAGAACTTCGAGCCAGCCCTCCTTCTCGAGCATCTTTACGACGTGGAGAGGATCATCCTCGTGCGCCAGCGCCGCGATTTCGTGGCCGATGGAAGTGCGCAGAATGTGATCGATGTACTTGCCTTCTTTGGCTGCGTCATAACGGGCCTGCGTGCGCTCTTCGAGCGGCCAGTGGAAGCGCGCGCAGAAACGGGTGGCACGGATGAGCCGCGAAGGATCTTCGAGAAACGAATAGTTGTGCAGAATGCGGATCAGCTTGGCTTCGATGTCGGCCACGCCGTTGAAAGGATCGAGCAGGAGCCCGCGTGATCCTTCATTGAGCGACAGAGCCATGGCGTTGACGGTAAAGTCGCGGCGGCGAAGATCCTCATGAATGGTGGCGGGTGAAACCAGAGGCGGCTTGCCGGTTTTTTCGTGCACCTCGGTGCGCGCCATGGAGATTTCCGCGCGCGCGTTGCCGGGCAGCGAGATGAAAATGGTGCGCGCGTCTTCATCGACGGCGGTGATTTTGGCGCCGGCTTTTTCCAGGTCCTTTTGCAGTTTGAGGGGATTGCCCTGAACGGTGAAGTCGAGGTCGCGGATGGTGCCGCCGCTGATGATGTCGCGGATGGCGCCGCCGGTGAGGTAAAGATTCATTCCCGCGGCGCGGGTTACGTCCTGAACGAGGGAAACGCCTTTGAGCTGGTCCGGCGAGAGCCGGAGTTCCATCGTGTAGATGTAGTCAGCCATTCGCTGTGTTTGCGGCCTTTACGGGGCCTAACCTTCGTGCTGCGCCCTCTTCCCCACCCCCGGCTCGGTGCCGCAAGTCCGTGCGGGAAGCGGGCTTAGCCGTGTTTCCCACAGGATTTCCACAGGGCGGGAATCACCCCTCGAGCTTTGGCCCGTCACTTAGATGCAAGTGACTTAATACAAAGAACTTACACGACGTAAAATCTTTGCGGCAAGTTAAAGAAAATAACACAACGTTTATATTTTGGCTACTGCCAAGGAGGATTCCGGGAGAAATTCGGGGAAAAATGCGAAAATCTGACTTCAGTTGCCAGTACCCAGCAGCCAGTTGCCTGTACCAGCATCAAGGGGTTGACTGGGTCCTGGGTACTGATAACTGGGTACTGCTCTTATGCCGTCGACGCACAAGAAAGTGATTGTTCGCAAGATGGATCGCGACTCGGTCTCGGGATATGTCGCGCCGGCGCAGTTTGTTCACGAGGGCAAGCTGGAGTTGCTGAATACCTCAGGACAGGTGATTGCGATCGATCTCCGCGAGATCAAGGGCGTGTATTTCGTGCGCGAGTTTGGCGACTCGGAGTCGCTGACCAGAAAGACGTTTACTTCGCGGCCGCGGTCGGAGGGTCTGTGGGTGCGGCTGCGCTTCAAAGACAGCGAAGTGCTGGAAGGATTGATGCCCGCGGATCTGGCGCAGACCATGCCTGAGGGATTTCTGGTGAGCCCGCCGGATCAGCGGTCGAACACGCAGCGAATTTTTGTGCCGCGCACGGCGCTGGAGTCGTTGACCGTGCTGGCCGTCATCGGCGCCTCCCGGCGCGGACGGCGCGGCGCCGAGGATCAGCGGCAAGTGACCATGTTTGAAGAATAGCGTCCGTCGCCTCATTGCTTTCCCATGTTGCTGCTTCTGTGGGCGGGGCATTATTCGCAACCCACATCCCCTGTGCTAAGCCCGCACACGCCCATCACGATGAGTCCCAGCGGAACCAGGACCGGGGAAAAGACGAGAAGAACCACGATGAGGGCGACAGGCGTCTTGCTAACGGGCCACTGAGCAGCTTCGTTCACTTTGGCGCCGTGCTCGACCACTACGAGTCGAATCTCCACATCAATTTGCTTCTCAGGGGTGACAACAGCCTTGTAGTCAATTGTCTGAAATGTGAGCCTTCCCTTCAGACTGAGAGGCCCGAGCGGCGCATTCGCATCCGCGCGAATCTTGAATTGGATCGGAAGGTACGACGCAATGGTCACGGCGACAGGCTTGGGACTGGAGTCAAATTTGTGCTTCATCGGCTTGGGGAAGCGCAGAGACCGGACCGTCAAGCCGGGTGCCGGCTCAAACTCCAGCTTCACGGGAACGACATCCGTGACTGGGTGGTCTGGCGTGCTTGCCCAGCCGGTAGCTTCGAGCACCACAACGGCATCCTCGGTGGTTCCCCGGCGAATCTGGTTGTAATAGGTGAATGATTCGTAGGCGGGTCTCTTCCCGGCAGCAGCTTTTGTCGCCGGCTTGTCGTTACTCTGTGCTGCGCCGTCCTGCGCTACGGTCTGCACTGCCGTAATCGTCGGCAGAAGAATCACTGCAAAAATCCTGCGCCACATGGTGTGCCTCCTGTGCGAAGCAAGTTTTGAGCGTATGGAGGCGATGGCACAATGCACCGGCGCTCATCTAAAGCTCATGGGCTAAACCCTTTATGTGCGGATACTTGCGGACGTAGATCAATTGACGAAGCGGCGACGGTTGAGGGGAAACGCGGGCCGCTGAGATGACTCTGCGAAAGATTCTGCTGACAACGGTTAAGTAGGCCTTAATCCTATTTAAAAGGTCAGGATGAAAAACGGCCTCTCCGACTCCTCCCCAGGCCGTTCGATTACCTTTGTACTCCGTTCTTGTGACGCATCGTGACCGATGAATCTATGGCGTGGTGCGCGTGTTTCCCTGCCCGAGTGTCGTCGTCCGTCTGTGTGTATGGACGGTTGCCTTCTCACTGAGCAACACGGCGAGTGCACAGCAGGCGTCTGACACCTGGGCACGACCCGGTTCGCAAGCCACAGTTGCCGACCAGCCGGATTGGCTGACCGCGGTGGGCGCGGAGGTGCGGCTGCATCAGCTGGCGGCGGCGCTGAAGCTGGTCGATGAACGATTACAGATCGACCCCTCAGATATGGAGGCGCGGGGGTGGCGCGGACGGCTGCTGGCCTGGCAGGAACAGTGGGCGGCGGCTGAGGCTGAATATCGGCTGGTGCTGGAACGGGTTCCCAACGACACGGAAGTTTTGTGCGGTCTGGCCGATGTGCTTCTGTGGCAGGGCAAGAACAAAGAGGCGTTGGAAGTCATCGAACGGGCGCGAGTGATCGATGAGAAAGACGCGGAGATTCTGTTGCGGCGAGCGCGCATCCTGCAGGCGTTGGAAAATTCCTCCGAAGCTCGCAGGCAGTATCGGGAAGTCCTCGCACTGCATCCGGACAATCAGGAAGCAAAAACCGGACTCGCCGCATTGTCGGAGGAAGAGAAGCACGAACTGCGGATCGGCGCAGATGCGTCGACATTTAATTCCATCGGGCCTGCCGAAGATGAGGCGATCTTTCTCACGTCGCACTGGACGCCGCGATTCACAACTGCGTTCAACACCGGCATGTACGAACGCTTCGGCCAAGTCGCCGGGAGCTTCGTTTCCAGCGCCACATTTCGGTTGACAAAAAACGATTCCCTGACCGCCGGCGGGGCCCTCGCCACTCATCAATCGATCATTCCGGAAAGCGAGGCCTTCTTCGAATACGGCCACGGGCTGCATTTTTCGAATCGCTGGATTCAAGGCCTGGAAGCTTCCTACGAGCAGCACTGGTTCTGGTATGAAGGCGCGCACGTTCTGATCGTGCGCGGCACGCAGCTTTACTACCTGCCGAAAGAGTGGACGTGGACGCTCTCGGTTACAGGCGCGCGCAGCGGATTTACGGGAACGGGCGTCGAATGGGTGCCTTCGGGATACGCGCGGCTGGGCTTTCCTGTCTTTCGCAAGTTGGGGCGCAACCTGAGCGGCGACGTGCTGTTTGCCAATGGCACGGAAGATTTCGCGCAGATCGACCAGATTGGTCACTTCTCGGCGCGCACGTATGGAGGCGGGGTGAAATATCGCTTCGCGCCCGGCCGCGACGTGACGGGATATTTCGCGCGGCAGGATCGCACCGACGGTGAAACCGAAAACAGCTACGGAGTGAGCTGTGGATTTCACTTCTAGGCTGGCGCCGGAGCTGGGATTTGCCGGGTTGATCGTGAAGGCGATTCTGCTTTCGGTGGCGGGAATTGCAGTGCTGATCGCCTGCATTGCGCTGCGGCGCTGGCATCGCGGCCGATATTTCCGACGGCTGAGTGAACGCACGTTTGTGCTGCGCGGGCAATGGAACGACATTGTTGCGGGGAAGGTTCCTGCGAAAGCGTGGCGATTGAAACCACTCGATTGCGAAATGGTGGAGGGCATGCTGCTCGACGGGTTCGAACTGGCGGCGCTTCCCGAGGAGTTACCACTGGTGGGCGTGATTCTTCATCAGCTAGAAGCGATGCAGACGATCGCACTGCAGCTTCCGCATTTATCCGATGCAAGGCTGGTTCGGATCGCAGAAATACTGATGAGGGATCCTCGCGACGATCGAACGCTGGCTCAGCTTTGCAAGGTAACAGGGGCGGGAAAGCGATCTGTCGAAAGACTGTTCCAGCAAGAGATCGGAATGACGTTCGGGAAATGGCGGCAGCAACTTCGGCTGATGCAGGGGATGCGGCTTTTAGCGGAGGGCGCAAAAGTGACGCATGCGGCTCTGGAGTCTGGCTACAGTACGCCAAGCGCTTTCACTTCCATGTTCAGGAAAGCGTTAGGGATTACGCCCAGTTCGTATTTCAGGTAGACGCTGCCTAACCAGCAGCGTCGGGCTGTTGCGGTAGGTTCGATCCAATCCGTGGCTTGACCGCCAACTTCCCTGCTCGAGCGGGTCCGGTTTCCTGAAGAAAAAGCGCAACCACAAATAACAGCCCGCTACCGGCCGCCGCCAACCACATGGTTACGGCGAGACCGTGTCTTTGTGCCAATGCGCCGGCCAGAATAGGCGCGGCGGTCGCACCCATCACCTCTCCGGCGAGGGTGGCCAGTCCGATGGATGTGGCTCGGAATTGAGCCGGCACACTCTCGGTGGGCACAAGAACCAGGACCACGCTGGCGATACCCTGTCCGGAATTGGCGATAAAAGCGATAAAGGCCAGCACGAACGGATGGAGATAAAGCGCGGGCACGAGGAAGGCGAGCGGCACCACCGCCGACATCGCCGCCATCAGCAGCAGGATCGGTTTACGGCCCCATCGGTCTGAGAATGATGGAAGCAGAAAGCCCAGGAAGAAGCTGCCGAGGCCGCTTGCACCGAGGAGGAACCCGGCGGTGGTTGCCGGCTGGTGAGCGACCTCGGTGATGTAAAGCGGCGCGAACACGTTTACCGCGAACAACCACGACATGAATCCGGCCGCTCCGAAACAGCACAACCAGATGTTGCGATAACGAAGGATTGAAATGTACTCGGACAACGACGGTTTCTCGTGGATGCCGGTCCTGGTGGCGGGCTCTTCGACGAATTTCCAAAGCAACACACTCATCAGTAATCCCGGAATGCCAGCGATGAAGAATGCAGATCGCCAACCCCAACGCATCGCCACCTGGGTTGTCAGCACTGGGGCTGCAGCCAAGCCGACCAGTGCCGCCGCGCTGACCACCAAGCCTATGTTTCGGCCGCGGCGATCCGACGGCGAGGACTCTTCGATTAGCGCCGTCATCGTGGACCAGGTCGGACCTCCCGCCGCTCCCATCAGGGCCCGCACCAGCAGGAGTTGAGGAAAGGTATGGCACAGGCCTGATACCCCGGAAAGAATGGAAAAAGCAAAGACGGCAGGAACCAGAACCGGCTTGCGACCAACGCGATCGGACAAGACCCCGAAGAGAAAAGTCGACGCCGCCCAGGTGATTGCAAGCGCCGATGCCACGGTGCCTATTTGTTTGTGGTCAAGGTGGAATTCGGGCGCGAAGTAAGGCGCGAGATACAGCTGCGACATCCGGCCGAGGAAAATCGTGCCCCAGGTGAAAAACAAGATCGCGATCAGGCTATTTTCGTAGCGTCGGGAGCGGTCCATGCCGCCGCATCATAGCAAACATGTCAGCGTGCAGGCTGAGCATCGCCCCTCTTACGAATAATTTCTTGTTTGCGTGAATACTGTTTTCGCGGCGAAGCAACTGCTGCTCGTATAATGCCGGACTGTGGGGATCAGCCTTGGCGGCACGCCTTATCGCGAGTCTAGCCACGACCGTGCCACGGCCGCACTCGGCCGATGGGAGGGATTTGCCATGCACCTTCGCTCGGGATGGCTGCACCAAAAAGAGCCGCAACCATCAGAAGGGCTAAGAAATGAACGCTCGTGAATTGATCGCCATCGACGTGCATGTTCACCTTGAAAGCGATGAAGGCAACAAGGCGGCTAACGAAGCTGCGAAGAAATACTTTGGAGATTCCGGTATGGACCGGGATCGTTACGCACTGGCCAAATACTACCGTTCGCGAAAAATTGGCTGCGTAATCTTCAGCGTGGACGAACGGCTCACCGGACGCACACCCGTTCCCAATGACGAGGTCGCGGATTTCGCGGCCCAAAACACGGACATCATGTTTGCCTTCGCCAGCGTGGATCCCACACGGGGAAAGACGGCGGTCGATGAAGCGAAACGGCTGATTGCCGCCCGCAGCATTCGCGGTTTCAAACTCCATCCTCCTGTGCAACAGTTTCATCCCAACGACAAGCTGGCGTATCCGTTTTACGAAGTGGTGAACGAAGCCAAATTGCCGGTGATCTTTCACACAGGGCACAGCGGCATCGGCGCGGGGGTGCGGGGTGGCGGCGGGGTGCGATTGAAATACGGCAACCCGATGGCGATTGATGACGTAGCTGTCGACTTTCCCGACATGCCCATCATCATGGCGCACCCTTCCTTCCCCTGGCAGGACGAAGCGATTTCGATATGCCTGCACAAGCCGCAGGTATACATTGACCTGTCGGGCTGGTCGCCGAAATACTTCCCGCCCACCCTCATTCAATACGCGAATACGCTGCTCAAACACAAGGTGTTGTTCGGTTCGGACTATCCGCTGATTTCACCGGACCGATGGCTCGACGATTTCCAGAAGATCCCCATTCGAGATGAGGTGCGCCCGATGATTCTGAAAGAAAATGCAATGCGCTTGTTTGGGCTGGAGGCATAGGCCGACACCGCAGTTAAGCTCTGCGCGGAGGAGCTGCGGCATTGCATAATATTGTATGCATAGGCATTCCCGTTATGGGAGCAGAATCTTAGCCACGTTTCGTCTCTTTCCCTCCTCGTCAGAGTTCAACTAGAATGTATGCGACTTTCAGCCCTGAATCGCGGGCGATCCGGGTTGCATACAGATGGCCGGCAAGAACTCTAGGGTAATCGTAAGAATTCGTGAAATGATCCTGCACGGGGAATTGCCTCCGGGCGAGCGAGTCAGAGAGGTTGAACTTGCCGCCAAGCTGGGAGTTTCACGAACACCCGTGCGTGAGGCGCTACCGATCCTGGCGCAGGAAGGCGTACTGACTCAGCTCGACACCCGCGGCTTTGTTGTAAGGGCATTCACAGCGCAAGAGATTATGGATGCGATTGACGTCCGCGGCGCGCTCGAGGGCCTGGCGGCTCGCATCCTAGCGGAACAAGGGCCGTCCCGACGTCTCATTCACTCTCTGCACGAGTGTCTGCGCGAGGGGGATGAGATCTTTGCCAAAGGGCACTTGGCGTTGCCAGACGAAGCCCGCTATGGCGACATGAATAAACAATTCCATTCGCTGATCGTGTTGGGATCCGGCAGCAAAGTGGTGGCCGAGGCGCTGGAGCGAAATGGCCGAATACCGTTCGCATCGGCGCATGCGATCGCGTTCGACAAAATTGATCTTCCACGCATGTACGACCACCTGCTCTATTCGCACCGTCAACATCACGCAATCGTTCAGGCGTTGGAAAACGGTGAGAGCTCTCGAGTGGCCGCGCTGATGGTCGAGCACGCGCACGGGGCAAAGGTAAGCATCAATCTTTCGCGCGTGGGTTTGCGACCGGCGGGGCAAGCCGCAGAAGTTTCAGATCAGGATCGTTAAGTAGGGGAATGATCGAACGCCGGTGTATTGAGTATGGTTGCAGTAGTAGGGTTCATTTACCCGATCTGGGTCGTCGTGCGTCGAGCACCGCATCGCTGAGAGAACGCCAGGAGAAACGCTCGGCAGAATCGAACACTACCCTTCGCTTGGCCATCTCGCCGACGAGGTGCTTCTGGCTGCGAGATGTCGCCAGCGTCATCACAGGTTCGACGCCAACATGTCGAAGTGTCTGCGCTACTTCACGCATTTCCACGGCTCGTCGGCGGCCATGTTCAGCGACACGGCTGATCAAGTAATCCGGCAAATGGTCCTCCCAGCCCATAGCCGGAAAGCTTGCTGCGAGAGACTGCAACACTTTTTCTTCTGCCCCATACTTGCGCGCTGCAAATAGAGATTCGATGACCAACGCTTCCAGACCTTTAATGATGACACTCCGGCACATTTTGACTGCTGAGGCCCCACCGATTTGATCGCTTAACGGCGTTGCATTCATTCCAATTCTGCGCAGAAATTCGGCAGCCTCGAATGCATGCATTCCGCCAAGCAACATTGGAACCTGTAATCGCTGTTTGGGAACTGCAGACATCACAGCCGCCTCGACGAATCGCGCTCCCGTTCGGGCAAAGTAGCGCGCAGCCTGGCGCTTGGTTTCCGGTGAAACCGAATTGATGTCGAGAAACAGCTGACCCTTCCCCAGAATCCGTCCCGCCGGCTTCGCTACCTCCAATGCGGATGAGGCGGTAACGGCTGAAATCACCAGTTCAGCGTGATTCAGACAATCTTTTAAGCTGCGTGCCGCTGCGACGCCGCAGGCTTGCGCTTTCCGCAGCATTGGTTGGCGATGTCGATTGGAATTGAACAGGATGTCAAACACGTGGACATCCATCCGCGCGTCGGCGAGATCTTTGGCAAAAATACCTCCCGCTTCGCCAAAGCCGATTATGGCCACTCGATGAATGGTGTTGGTGCTAGCCATGTTGCACGGTCTGCACAGCATCGGTAGAGGTGGCCCGTTCCTTCCCTATCCAAACGCTTGCCGGCACCAGAAGTTCGCCTCGAAAGAGCGCACGGGCGGTTCGAATCAGGCTCGAGCGGATCACCTTCAGGCCATCGTTCGTGTGTTCCACCTGAAGTTCCACCGAAAACTCGCCCGTGGGATGCTCGATCGAGAACCGTTGCACTGGTCCATCCGGTGGGCGCGCGATGCCATGAGCGACTGACCAAGGAAGAATACACGCCGTGCCCACCGTCACGGCCATCAACACTCCAATGGCGGCGTGACATTTGTGTGGAGTGAAAGTGCGAGTCATTATGTGGCCGCCGGCTTGTGGCGGGGCGATCAGGGTCATTTTCGGAACCACCTTCAAACGCACGTCGCCCAAGCCCATGCGCTGACCGGCTACGATACGAATTGCTTCGAGGCGCGCTTTGAGTTTCTCATCGGAGTTCAGCTCAGCAGGAGCTTCGTGGCCGGACTTCCCGAGATCGGAAGCGCGCAATACGACCATGGGCATGCCGTTGTCAATCAGTGTTGCGTCGATGCCATCGAAGTGGTCCAGCGCGTTGCCGGTTGGTAACAGCGCGCCGCAAACGGAACCGGCGGTGTCGCGAAAATCGATGCGGATCGCGGCCGCGGCACCCGGGACTCCAGCGATCGATGTCTCCCCTTCGTACGTTACTTCGTGGCCAGGCGTGGGCACATGGGCAACCGCCACAGTTCCGGTGTTCACCATATGAATGGTGACGGGGGTGATTGGATCCCGAGGCGCAACCAAGCCGCGCTCGATGGCAAAGGGGCCGACGCCAGCCAGCATGTTTCCGCAGGTTGGAGTGAGATCGACAAGCGGACGATCCACGGAAACCTGGGCAAAAAGGTAGTCCACATCAATTCCAGCTCGCGAAGAACGGGAAATGATTGCCACCTTGCTGGTAAGAGGATCTGCGCCGCCAACACCGTCGATTTGCCTGACGTCGGGAGATCCCATTGCGGCCAGTAACACACGGTCGCGAGTTTGGACATCGGCTGGCAGGTCGCTCGCCAGAAAGAAAGGCCCCTTCGACGTGCCTCCGCGCATCAGCGTGCACGGGATGGCGGTTTGCGATGCCCGCGACATTATTCCTCTCAGATGTATTTGAGCCCCAGTTCGGCGATCTTCTTGCGCAGGCCATAGATGTCAAGGCCGAGTTCACCGCGCGCAAGCCGCTCTCGAGTTGCATCTTCCTTACGAGCCCGCTGTTCCGCCGCGGCAGTTACTTCGCGCACCACGGTCCGCCGGACTACGACGACTCCGTCGTCGTCTGCGACAATCACATCGCCAGCTTCCACCAGCGCGCCCGCGCACACGACCGGAACGTTGACCGATCCGAGTGTACTTTTGACCGTTCCCTGCGAACTGATGGCGCGGCTCCAGACGGGAAATTTCATCTCCGTCAATGCGCGAATGTCGCGACAACCGGCGTCAATCACGAGTCCCTTTACGCCGTGAGCACGCAGCGACGTTGCGAGCAGTTCGCCGAAGTAGCCATCAGTGCAGGGTGAAGTCGGAGTCACGACGAGGATGTTGCCTGTGCGGCACACTTCGACGGCAACGTGGATCATCAGGTTGTCGCCGGGAGGAAGGGACACGGTTACAGCGGGGCCGGCTATGGTTGTACCAGGGAAAATAGGACGCATGTAGGATGCGAGTAAACCGCATCGTCCTTGCGCCTCATGCACGGTGGTCACACCGAATTTCTCCAACGCGGCCACGACTTCCGCTGGGGGCTGCTCTAGGTTGCGAACCACGACAGGTTCGTTCATGCCAGCTCCTCCGCAACTTGTGGAAAGACGCGCTGGTAGGCCTCTCCGTATTTGATCGTTTTATTGGAGTTGCGCGAGGCCTGCACGCCGCGCTGCAGCGCGACCCGCTCGTAATAATGCCAGAGATGCTCCTGGGCGTTCATGGCTTTGAAGGCCTCATATTTCTTTGGCCAAACCGGAGTGATATCCAGCAAAACCTGCGGCTTGAATTCACATTGTTCCGGCTGGTGTGGCTCGAACAAAAATACCGGTGGAGCTCCGATCACAGGAGTGCCGGGCTCATGACCATGCGCCTGCGCCACGATGCGCGCTTCGTGCGCGGCATGAGAAACCAGCGGATGATCGAAGTTGTAAGGATCTTTGAATGAGTGGGTGAGCACGAACTCGGGGCGTATCTTTCGGTAGAGCGCAGCCAATTCGTAGAGAACAGCGTCCGGAATTCTCATGGGATAATCGCCCACGTCGAAGAAAATTATCCTGGCTCCGAGAATCTCCGCCGCGCGAGTGGCCTCTTCCTTTCTGTTGGCTTTGACCCTGTCGATCGTCATTCCCGGCTCGCGCCAGAGTTTTGCAGATTCACCGCGCTCTCCGAACGACAGACAAACGACGGTGACGGCCCAGCCGCGGTCGGCATACAACGCGATCGCCCCGCCGGCTCGCCATACGAAATCCGCCGAGTGCGCGCTCACAACCAGCGCTGTTTTTGCCTCTGCCATATGGGCACCTGATGACGAGCCTCTGTGCACCTCTGCATCCTCTGTGGTGGTTTTTTCTCACCACGGAGGATACAGAGTCCCACAGGAAAAGCTTGTTCTGGTTGAAATCGGAGAGTTATCAAGATTTGGTCTCCACCGGGGGCGTGCCATAGGTATGGAATGATTCGATCGTCTTAAGTCCCCAGGCCTGGCCTTTCTTCCGTTCGGCTTCAGTCCACCGGATCGGCTTCCAATCCGGCGCCAGGATCAAACGCGCCCCGGCATTGGCAATCTCAACACGATTGCCGCCTGGCTCGTAGACATACAAGAAGAAGGTTTGTTGAATAGCGTGCTTATGAGGACCGGTTTCAATGTAAACGCCGTTTTCCAGGCAAATATCGGCAGCAAGCAGAACCTCTTCCCTACTGTTGACGGCATACGTGATGTGGTGCAAGCGCCCCTTTGTGCCAGTGTGGTCGCGGGTATAGGCG
>JASHOT010000150.1 GCA_030040965.1 Candidatus Sulfotelmatobacter sp.
TATCATGAGATTGTGATGGTGATTGCGGTCGGGAAGAAATCGGCGGATTATGTTCAACCACCCCAGTGGCGGAGACCGATCGAGGCGACGGTAACGATCCTATGAACGTGGTTGTTCCAACCAAGCAGGTTCCCGAAAATATCCTGAAAGACTCGGTGCTGGCCCATGTTGCAGCGGCCTATTTTTCGGTAGGGAAGAGGCTGGAACGAAAGACAGGGTGTTCCGCGACTCGGGGCTTCATCCTGTCGACACTGCGAGGCGGCGCGACGCTCAATCAGAACCAGATCGCCACGCTTCTCGGTTTCGACCGAACTGTGGTGCACCGGGCCATCAAGTCGATGGTGCAGGATGGCCTTGTGTCAGAACGGAAGGCAAAATCGGGCAGAGCAATTCACGTGCACCTGACGCCCAAAGGAAACAGGTACAGAGAACGGTTGATCAAGGCGCGGGTGGCTGCAGATGAGCATGTCCGGCAGCATCTAACTTCGGAGGAGCGCGCGACGCTGCTTCGGCTCCTGACGTTGATCGCTGAATTGGAATTCTAGGACTGGGGTGTCGTGAGCATCGATTCTGGGTGGATGGGCAGCCATCCGGGAGTTGGGCGTAAACGGTCGGAATGTGTAAAGGCCTGGTCTACAGCAGTCACCTGTCGCGGCAGGAACTCTCACGATATCTTGGGGTGTCCGTTATCAGAAGAAGCAAGAATGCAGACGACCTGCCTGTTAACAGCAACTATTTACGGTTGCTTCGGCTAGTTTTCAGGGCTGTTGTTATTGTTCGGTTGCAGTGGGTCTGTCAGTTTTCTGCACTCGTCGGCCATTTGGTCGAAACTGCTCGGGTCGCTCATAGCAGGAACGGAGCTCCAAACGGCACAAAGTTCGATTGCGGCGGTTCGACCTGGCGAATAGTGCGTATGTTCGAGCGCTACCAGCAGTTGGTACGTCTCTGAATATCGTCCTCGAAGCGGTGTGCCGCTATTCAAGTCCTGATTCCACCACCCCTGGCTCAGACTTGGCGCAGTACTCTTCCAGAATGCCAAGTCTTGCCGGAGGCGCGTATTCAATTCCTCTGCGACGCCTTCACCTCCTGCCATAGCTAGTGCATTGACCAATGCGCTGGCGTCGCGACTGAAGGAAGGATCATCCAGCATCCTGCGAATCGCCGGGACGGCACCTGGACCGGCCTTGGCCAACTCATCCAAGGCGAACTTGCGTGCTGGAAATATGTCTGTTTTAGCATAAGGTTTGAGGCATTCTGCGCGGTTTGCGCCGTCGCTTTCAGCAATGCAATGCGCCAACTCCTGCTGAGCATTACCCACTTCTAGGACACGCTCACGCACCCTCTGCTCTGAGATTGAGAGGTCAAAAAGCACGCTTGGACCCGGATTCATCAATTGAACGAAGCCATAGACTTGGCTGCCGTCGATCCACAGAGCAGCGGTTTTCATTTCGCTAAATAGGTCGGCCGGTTCCCACAAATGACGTGCGGTTCTCTCGGGCCCCTCCCTTGTCGGCGATTCTCCGCTGCTTCGTAGGAAAAGGACCATGCGTGAACCCGGCAATTGCTTTGGAATCCCCTCGTTAACTCCCCCGTTAACGGCCTCCTCCCACGATTTTGGATAGAGAGAAACGGCAATCGCTTTTTGGGCGGGACGAAGTTGCGGTATCACGATCCGCTCACCTGTTTTCAGATCCCCCTTCCATGATTCGAGAACCTCAAAGGTTGCTCCATCTGTCGTGGTAGTCACCAGCACGATGTGTGTAGCGTGCCACGAAGAATAGTCGAGCATGAATGACGGTCGTATCCCGCAAAAGGCGCGGTTCGTCGCCAGGGCAACCAAGCCAATGATGACCAGATGCCGACACAAGCAGGCTAATCGCATAAGCATCGACCTAACGTGGAACTTGGCAGAAACAGCAGTAACGCAGGATGATAAGACGTTGTCTGTGGTTCCTTGCGTTGCCTCGGCAACGACTAGCGGTTGCCAGACTGTTGCAAGATCTCCATTACGCTCAGATCCCGGGCGACGCACCATCATGGGTTCTTGCCTTGCCCCCAGCCATCCGCTTTGGAGAGCATCTTCCGCCAGCTTTGTCCGCGCTGCCGCTCTAGTAGCATTTTCCGTTCGAACATTTATTGGGGCTTCCCAAAGATGAATGATCGTTGTCCCACCTGCGGTCTCCACTTCGATCGCGAGCCGGGATACTTTCTCGGCGCAATGTACATCAGCTACGGTCTGGGGGTCGCGCTGATATGTGCATTTGGGGTGGTCCTCTGGAAGCTGACCACTTGGCGCTTGGAGAAGATCGGACTCTGGGCCATTCTGCTTTTTTTGCCCTTTGCTCCGATGCTCACATTTCTTTCACGCGTCCTATGGATTTACCTCGATCAGACAATCGATCCAGAGAAATGAGAAGCCACCGGATGGCCACTCCTTGGCGAAACATCCCCATAACACTCGCTGATTCCTGCGCAAAGCATCTTAGGTACTTACTGGATCGGATAGGGCTCGCCGGGGCGCACGATGCGGATGAAATGATCGGTGAACTTGGCGTGCATTTCGGGCACGTCGTACTTGGGCATGTGACAGTTGGTGCAGTTGGCGTTGGCTTTGGGACAAACGGGCGGCGCGGAGTCGGACCGGTCGTATGACGAACTGGTCTCTGAGTTGTGGGTCTGTGAGTTATGGCAACTCAGGCAACGCTGATCGTAAAAGCTGGCTTCCTGCACGAGAGGTTTGTGCGGATCGTGGCAGTTGAAGCAGACCAGGCGCGAATCGCCGCGAACTCCCCAGCACAGGCTTTTTTCCAGCCGATAGGGAGCGAAGCGCACGTTGCTGGGGACGAATAATTTGGATTCGACAACGTCGGCCGAGGTCATGTGGCAGGCGCCGCAGAAGTCGACCGCCTCGACGGGATTCAGCGAACGCGGGTTGAAGATCAGTTTTTGCGCGTCTTCAACCATGTTCATGTTGGCCGCGGCAACGTGAGCCAGGCCCGGGCCGTGACAGCTTTCGCAACCGATACCGGGGATGGCGTGTTGCGGGTCAAACTGATCTTTCATGGTCGAGTTCGTCGTGTGGCAGCCGAAGCATCGCGGTCCGGACTTCGGCGTCATCCTCTCGCCGACCGCGCTTTCGATGTCGTCGGCCTTGGCGGGCTTGTGGGCGGGCGATATGTCCATTCCTCCATCAAGTCCACGGTAGCTGCTGATCTGGTTGTCATAGAGCTTGCCTTTGTTTTGCAAGACCAGGGTCTGCCCGTGTACTCCGGCGCCGAAGGTCCAGATGATGTCGCTGGTGATGGATTGATTCCCTGAACTCACGGTGACTTTTGGATCATTGGCCTGCGGGGCGACATGATAAAGATAAGTCCCAAGGTGCGCTGTGGCGGCAGTGGGCTTTGCGCCCCAGGGGCCCGCGGCGGAGCGATAGGAGGCGTTGGCCATAGGGGTGGTCAGTTGGGTGGAAGCAAGTTCGGCGTGACATCGCTGACAGGAACGAGACCCCGCGTAGGCCTGGGCACCCGGAGTGCCGGTGGTCGGCCACCATTCGCGCGCGAAGACGAGATATTCGGTGGCCTGGGAAAGTTCGACGGGCGCTTGCGACTGCGCGAAGAGCGCATGCCGGAGAGGCAGGAAACAGGCGGCCAGTACAATGCAAGCCCCCAGGCAGCGAGGGGCAATGGATCGCCAGGGAAAAGGTGTGCGTCGCACTACCGGAATATCTTAACGTGTAAGCCTTGGAGGCATGATAGCAGGCGTCATTGGTGAGGCGGGTTGATGTTTTCGCGTTCCCATCGACGCGCTACAAGCTGCGCGTTGCATTTTGCGGCGCTATCTTGCGGGGCTAAAATGGCAGGCACGTTTCCACAAGAAATTCTGCGAGGGACAAGACTCTGAGCCGGGGCGCGAAGGCGATTGCATCCGCCGGTGTTCGCCGCCGGGAATTTCTTTTCCGCTTCTGTCAGGGAGCCGGGGCCACGCTCGTTCCCCGCGGCTGGTGGGCGTGGGCAGCGCCTGCGCTTCTGCCGAATGATTCTGCCCAGACTGCGTATCATCTACACCCGCACTATCGCGCGCAACGGCCGCTTGATGCCAAACTTCTGCTGGTTGAGCCGGGGCACGACGAGTTCATCACCGAAAAATCTGCCGCGCAGATTGAGAAGGTGCTGGCGCGCTGGAGCGCGAGCCTGCTCGGTTCGCCGGATGCGAAAGAAGCAGTGAAAACGATTGCCTCGTCGCTGGCGGAGGATTTCACCGGCTCATCGTGGCGTGCGGCTGAATCCCGGACGGTGCGGGCAGGTTCGCTGTTCGAGATTCGACGAAACAGATTCGCGACTGATACCCGGTTGGGGCGCGAGGCTTTTTCGCGTGAGTTCGAGTCGGCGCTCGGGGTGTTCACGAAAATTGTCGTCGCTGAATTTCAGGTGACGGCAATTGAGGCGAGTCCGAAATCCGGCGTGGGTTTGGCGACATCTTCCGGATCACTTTCGTCATCTTCAGCTTCGGCATCGTCTGGCCCTCTCTCTTTGCGGACGCGCGTGCGTTATGAGCTTGTGGGAGCGGGCGCGGATTTTCATCGCGAACAGTGGGTGGGGGAGTGGGAGTTGGAGTGGGAACCGGAGGGGAAGAGTTCCACGTCAGGTGATTTCGTGGTGCGGAGCTGGCAGGCTCTGGAAGAGGCGCGGGCGCGGGGACGATCGCCGATTTACGCAGACATCACAGACGGTGCGCTGGGTGGGATTGCGTCGTACTCGGCGCAGATGCGGCATGGGAGCGACTACTGGCGAACGATTCTCGACGGTGCGTGCGGGATCGATATTTATGGGCACAACGGAATTACGGTGGCCGATATCGACAACGACGGCTTCGACGACATTTATGTTTGCCAACCGGCGGGGCTGCCGAACCGGCTGTATCGCAATTGCGGCGATGGAACGTTTGAGGATGTGACCGAAGCTTCGGGGCTGGGCATTCTGGAAAATACGGCGTGCGCATTGTTTGCCGATTTCAACAATGACGGCTGGCAAGACGCGATTATTGTGCGGGCGAGCGGTCCGGCGCTGTTTGTGAATGAGGGCGGCGGAAGATTTCGCGAGAAGAAGGATGCGTTTCGATTTGCGAATCCGCCGCGAGGGACGTTTACGGGCGCGGCCGTCGCCGACTACGATCGCGACGGATGGCTCGACGTCTATTTTTGTTTGTATTCGTTCTATCAGGGGACTGGGCAGTACAAGTATCCGTTGCCGTATCACGACGCTAAGAATGGGCCACCGAATTTTCTGATGCGCAACCAGCACGACGGAACATTTCGCGATGCGACCGCCGAAGCGGGACTCAACCAGAACAATACGCGCTACAGCTTCTGTTGCGGATGGAGCGATTACAACGGCGATGGCTGGCCAGATCTGTTTGTGGTGAATGATTTCGGAAGAAAAAATCTTTATCGCAATAATGGCGATGGGACGTTTACGGATGTGGCGCCGGAAGCGGGCGTGGAAGATATTGGCGCGGGCATGAGCGAGAGCTGGTTCGATTCCGACAATGACGGCGCGGAAGATCTGTATGTCGCGAATATGTGGACGGCGGCCGGAGAGCGCGTCGCGGCGCAGGAGGTATTCAAGAAAGATTCGCCGGAGAACATCCGAGAGCTTTACCGGAAACATGCCATGGGAAATTCGCTATTCCGGAATCGCCCGGCCGAGGGGAAGTTTGAAAATGTGACGGCTGCTTCGGGCACGGGGATGGGGCGCTGGGCGTGGTCGAGCGATGCGGTTGATTTCGATCACGACGGTTTTCTGGATTTGTATGTCACGAACGGAATGGTGTCGGGGCCGGAGAAAAACGATCTCAACAGTTTTTTCTGGCGGCAGGTGGTGGCGCGGTCGCCGGATGACGCGCGCGAATCGAAACAGGGATCAAAAGAATATGAGGCGGGATGGAACGCGATCAACGAACTGATTCGCGAGGATGGAACGTGGAGCGGATATGAGCGCAATGTTTGCTATGCGAACAATCGCGACGGAACGTTTTCGGATGTGTCGGCAGTGGTGGGGCTCGATTTTATGGAAGACGGGCGATCGTTTGCGCTGGCGGATCTGGATGGCGATGGACGGATGGAGATTATTCTGAAAAATCGCAATGCGCCGCAGCTGCGGATTCTGAAGAATGTTGTGGGCGAGTTGCCCGATTCAATTGCGTTTCGGCTGCAAGGAGACCCGCGAGTCGGACAGAGCGATTCGGGAAAAATGCGGAGCACTCGGGATGCTATCGGCGCCGTGGTCACGCTTGAGATCGAGCGCGGCCGGCAGACGCGCGAACTGCACGCGGGGTCGGGATTTCTATCCGAGCACAGCAAGGAAATTTTGTTTGGATTGGGCGACGCGAAGGGGACGGTGCGCGCGACGATTCGGTGGCCGAGCGGGGCGGTGCAGGAGCTGGGCGAGGTTCCGAG
>JASHOT010000151.1 GCA_030040965.1 Candidatus Sulfotelmatobacter sp.
AACTATGTCAACCGCTGTGAGTTCCAGCAACTCATTAGTCGAAGCTTTCTTGCGCTCCGCCATTGATTGCTCACCTCTGCAACCAGTAGCGGCCGCAAAAGCGGACGCTGAAGCAAGCGCGACGAATTCTCTGCGGGATAGTCCGTGGTTTGTTTTTGGCACAGGGGACTCTCGACTCTCTTAGATCGACGCGGAGCAGTCTAGTACGCAGAGCAAGGAAAGTACACTCTTCGAGCGAGAGCGCAGGAGCGATACTGACTTTCATGTCTGGGATGGGTGCGTGGCTGCGTGTGCGGCGCAGTCGCAGCAGCCCAACGTTCTTCCGCTATACTGACTCACGCATGGACGTTGAACGCATCATTGACGACATCGAGCAGCTACAAGAGATGTTCGAAGCGCCGGACATAAGACCACTCAGCGCAAACGACATCTCTGCGGCCAATCGAAGGCACGACGAGATGCTTGCCCATAGCCCTTGGTTCCGGTTGTGGCAGCATTTTGGCGTCTGCTGCCGTTGATACGTTTGACAGCCTAATCTCTGCCAAAGACTTCCTTCCGACCGTAGTTGCAGCTATCCCTGACTGGACATTCGGTACAACACGGCTTTGACCGCTTGCACAGTTCTTGACCGTGGTGCCGGAGCAACTGGTGTGCCCGGATCAGCGAATCGTAGTCCTTGGGTAGTTGCCCTCGTATAGCATACTGAACCCAGCGGTACGTCGCTGAATAATTCTTCTGCTCCTCGGCGATACCCACTCGACACAGCACACGTAAGCCATTGGAGTCGAGTGCCATCACGGGGTAAGAACGGGTGAAGAGGAGTATTTTTTCAGCACCGGGATCACCGATGCTGGGGAATCTCTTCAAAGCCTTTTTTGCTTGCGGAAGTGGCTTGTTGAGAGCCGAACGCAAGTCGCTGTCGAACTCCTCATACGCGATCCGAGCAATGTTGAGGAGTTTTTCCGCGCTCACATCCGGGAGTATGCCAGCCTTGCCTATTGCCGCCAAGGCAGAGTGTTGAGCGGCAAGAATCTGGTCGGGGTGTGTCCCGATGGTTCGTTTGAGAATGGCGAACGCTTCGGCTCGGCGCTTGTCATTCGCCAGATACGCGATGTTCTCCCAAATGATTAGCTCCAGTGGGTCAGGAGGGCGGCGGTGCAGGAACGCCATAGTGTTGCTGGAGTTTATCGACCAGCTTAGAAAATGTAATGGTCGCCATCCGCCTCATTTCTCTTGACTCTGGACTGGACTCCAGATTGTATGATTTTGTCATGGCGACCAATCACCGAACTGAGAACACGGCGATGCAGATCGGCGAAGTCGCGAAGCGCACATGCCTGACCGTGGACGCGATTCGATTCTACGAGAAGCGCAAACTTTTGCCCAAAGCGGTTCGCAGTGCGGGTCGGTTTCGCCTGTATGGGGAGAGCAGTGTCGAGCGCCTTCATTTCATCCAGCAAATGCAAGGACTGGGTTTTTCCTTGCGCGAGGTCGGTGAACTGATCCAGTTGCGAGAGCGGAAGGTGGACGCTTGCGAATCGGTAAAAGAGTTGCTGAAGGCAAAACTTGCTGATGTGCGTCGAAAGCAGCGAGAGCTAAGGCATCTGGAGTCCGAGCTAGAAACGGATTTGCGAAAGTGCAAGCGCGAACTGAACCATCGGCGGCAGCACGCAGCCTGTCCATGCCCGGTGCTCGAAGAGGCAGTGGGAGTGAACTAATGAGGATCGAGATTCTGTACGTCCCCGGCTGCCCGAATTACGAACTCGCCGTCGAGAGGCTTCAGGCGGTCTTAGAATCCCAATCGGTGCGAGCCGAAATTCGCAGCGTGCCGATAAGCAGCGAGGATCAAGCCAAAGCACTGCTGTTCCCCGGCTCGCCGACCATCCGCATCGACGGCGAGGATGTCGAACAGCACGAGACGATTGCGCCCAGCCTTGCTTGTCGGCTCTATGCAAATCGGAGTGGAGTTCCTTCTGAGGAAGTACTTCGGCGTGCGGTTGGCAGGGCGAAGTGCGAGGAGTGAGATTCGCATGAAGGTAGCAGAACGAGCAACGCCTGTGGCAGCAGTGATTGCTGCGCTCTCGACTTTGGCGTGCTGCTTGCCCTTTGCCTTCCTTGGAGCGGTGGGGCTGGCGGGAGCGAGCGTCCGCTTGCAGGCACTACGTTCTTGGCTGCTCGCCAGTTCAGCGATCTTGCTGATTCTTGGCTTTATTCAGTTGTACGTTCGGGGCAATCAATGCCAAAAGCGGAGCGCATTGAGCATCGCCCTATTCTGGAATCTCAGACACGCGGGTCATCCAATACTGGGACAACGATCATCTGGTTGAGAAGGAATTGCGTCAACAGCTTTCCTCGGAGCCTAGCTGCTGCCAGCGGAGCGGCGTGCTTTGGGACTTGGCTGTGCTCTACGGGAAGCAAGCGCGATGGGGCACTTCCTCGCCTGTCTTCGCGGACGGCACAGTTGTGGACGCAACGCCAGAGATTCAAAAGAGACTGACTGAACTCGGACCCAATTCGCTCCTCAAATAGAATAGTTAGCTACGCACAGCGTCTAGCGGAGGGTCAATGCAAGGAACACAGCTTAGGTACGTGATCAAGTTTGTCGCCGACATGGACAACTCCTTGTGTTGCAGAATCGTGTCGGACATATCTCCTCCTTTGATTTGACAGGATTGACAAAGTCTAGTCCCCAGCAATTTGAAAGTACATCATCGTTTCACGAACGGCGGCTCGACTGACCCCCCGGTCACCGAATTGGGTCCTGCTTGCCGAGACTGCTCCGATTCTTTCCGATCACGCGCACTTCCTTTCCACAAGTCCGGGGAACTCGGAACTCTCTTATTTTTGGAACCGTTCCCGTCAGCGGCCAACCACGCACTCGTACCTTCCGTGGTGTGAGTTCAAATCTAAAATCCCGATTCCGTGAGCCTCTTCTCTCAAGCAACAGGCTTCTTGCCAATCCCGCAAATCCATCCATTGCTCGGTTCTGCGATGATCTCAATGTCTGCATACCCCGCTCCCTCCAGAAGGTCGCGGTGTTCGATTGCGCTGAGAAGCTTCAAGCCGGTCTTGTGCGCATACTTCTCCAGTAGTTTTGAGGTTCTGTTCTCCGCTCCTTTATAATTTTCGGCGATCAGGCAGAGAGTCCCGCCCGGCTTCAGCACCCTTCGTATTTCGCGCATGCCAAGCGGCATGTCGGGCCACCAGAAGTGCGTTTCCACGGCTGTGACAACATCGAATGTTTGGTCGTGGAAATGCAATTCCGATACCGTTCCATCAAGAATCTCGACTCGTCCCTCACCAATCGAGCGGGCATTGAGCTTTCTAGCTATAGCGACGCTAACGTCAGAGTAATCGACGCCGTATACTTTTCCTGCGCGTGC